>CAMDDX010000017.1 GCA_945893075.1 Planctomyces sp. SH-PL62
GAAACGCTCCGGTGCCCGCTGGAATCTCCGCAACGCCGAATCCGTCTCCGCCCTGACCAACCTCCGCGATAGCAATCAATGGCAACTCTATTGGTCAACTTGCGACACCACTAAAACTTAACACCGCCAAAATCTCTGGGCACACCCCCTGGCTCGCAGCGCGTCGCACACGGCGTCGCGTTTGGCGGCGTTGACGGTATCCTTCAACTCGCGTGCGTTGGTCCGAACCGGGTCACAGGGAATGCCGAAGTATGTGCGGTCGATTCACCTTGAGAATGTCGGCTCGGCAGATTGCCGAGTTCTTCCAATTGATGCGCGAGTTGGTCGAATGGAACGAACCGCGATTCAACATTGCGCCCACGCAATCGGTGCTGGCCGTTCGACAATTGCCAGCGGGACGCGAGCCGGCATTACTGCGCTGGGGACTGATTCCGAGCTGGGCGAAGGATGTGTCGCAGGCCGCAAAGTGCATCAACGCTCGCGGCGAGGAGCTGGCGAACAACCGAGTGTTCCGCACGCCCTTTCGCCGGAGTCGCTGCTTGATTGTGGCGGACGGCTTCTATGAGTGGGACAAGACCAACCCGAAGAAGAAAGTGCCGATTCGATTCTCTCTGTCGGACGACAGCCTGTTCGCGTTTGCTGGATTGGCAGATCGTTGGTGCGGGCCGACGGGCGAGGTCATCGAATCGTGTTCCATCATCACGACAGAACCGAACGCGCTCGTGCAGCCGACTCACAATCGCATGCCGGTCATTCTGCATCCGGCGGATTACGACCGCTGGCTCAACCCGCTGAATCAAGAGGTCGCGGCATTGCAGCCGCTGTTGGTTCCGTTTCCCGCCGATGCCATGCGCGCGGAACGAGTCAGTGATGCGATCAACAACGCCAAGAACGACGTCGATCCGTGTTTGCCTGTCGCGGCCGAATCACCACGTTCGAGAGTCAGAAGTTTGTTCGACGGTGACGACATCTGACTTGGCTCAACGAAAGTCGCGGGACTTGGTTTCGATCTGGGTCAGTTCGTGAGACAAGTCCTCCAAGCGGTTCACCAAAACGTGGATGTTGGAGTCGTGACGCTGCAAACTTCCGTGAGCCAACAGCACGGTGGCTGAGCGCGCGGCTTGATGATGCCGTTCTTACACGTCCGGGCGAACGATCAGGTTCACGATGCCGGTCTCGTCCTCCAAGGTGACGAACGTAATGCCGCGCGCGGTGCTCGGCCGCTGGCGCAGCAACACCAATCCGGCGACTCGCAAGAAGCGGCCGTTGCCGGTGGAGGCCAGCCGCCAGGCCGGTGTGATGCGGCGCGTGTCAAGTTGCGGGCGGAGAAACTTCAGCGGGTGTGCTCGCAACGACAAGCCGGTCGTGCAGTAGTCGGCGACGACTTCTCCAAACGCCCCCAGCTTCGGAAGTGAAACGGCCGGTTCGTCGGCGACAGGTTGTGCGTTGAGCAGCGGACTCGGCGCGTGATCGGGAAGCGATTGCCACAACGCCGAGCGGCGATCCAATCGCAACGAAGCGAACGCATCGGCTTTGGAAAGACGTGTCAGCACCGTGTTGCTCAAGCCGGTGCGCTGCGCGAACTCGTCCAACGATTCGAACGGGCACGCGCGGCGCTGCTCGACGATCCGTTCGGCGTGCGCCGCGGAGAAGCCGCTCAACATGCGGAAGCCGAGACGCAAATTTAGAGAGGGGGAGAGGGGGAGAGAGGGAGAGGGGGAGAAGGGCAAACGCAATGATCCCGCGCCGCCCTCTTCGTCTCCCCCTCTCCCACTCTCCCCTTCTCCCACTCTCCGTCCATCCTCCAAAACACAATCCCACTCGCTGAAGTTCACATCGACCGGCAGCACGGTGACGCCATGCTTCCGAGCATCCCCCACAAGCTGAGCCGGCGCGTAGAAGCCCATCGGTTGGCTATTGAGCAGCGCGGTCGTGAATGCGGCGGGGTGGTGATACTTCAGCCAAGCGGAGACATAGACCAACAGCGCGAAACTGGCGGCGTGGCTTTCAGGGAATCCGTATTCGCCGAATCCGCGAAGCTGGCGGAAGACGCGATCGGCGAACTCGGCCGAGTAGCCGTTGGCGGTCATGCCATTGACCAGCTTCACGCGGAACTGGTCGATGACTCCGCGACGTCGCCAGGCACCCATCGCGCGGCGAAGTTGATCGGCTTCTCCGGGCGTGAAGCCGGCGGCGACGATTGCCAGTCGCATGGCTTGCTCTTGGAAGATGGGAACCCCCAAGGTTTTCTCCAACACGGCGCGGATGCGATCGTCGGGATACTCGACCGGTTCCTCACCGCAGCGGCGGCGCAGATACGGGTGGACCATGTCACCCTGAATGGGGCCGGGGCGAACGATCGCGACTTCGATGACCAGATCGTAAAAGCAGCGCGGCTTGAGTCGCGGCAGCATCGACATCTGAGCGCGGCTTTCGATTTGAAACACACCCATCGTGTCCGCTCGCGAGATCATGTCATAAACACGGCGGTCGTTGGGCGGGATGTTCGCCAGCGTCAGCTTCTTCTCTAGCCCACTAACCCGACGCGCAAGCGAGGGCGAACACTCCACATCGCTCGCATTGATGAGCCGGAACGCGCTAGCGTCCGATTCGGACACAGTACCACCGACCAACCGGACGCTAGCGCGTTCCGGCTCATGATCGCTTCCGATTCCAAGTTTTGTGAAGCGTTCGCCCTCGCTTGCGCGTCGGGTTAGTGAGTGTTGATAAATGAGATCAAAGCATTTGCGAATCGCCGTCAACATGCCCAGCGATAAGCAATCAACCTTGAGGATGCCCAGCGCGTCGAGGTCGTTTTTGTCCCACTCGATCACGGTGCGACCGGGCATTGTCGCGTTTTCAATCGGCACCAATTCGCAGAGCGGTCCGTTCGTCAGCACCATGCCGCCGACGTGCTGCGACAAGTGACGCGGGAACTCCAGAATCTCTTCGACCAGTTCAATCAACTGCGTGCCGAGCCGCGACTCCGGCGGGAAACCGACTTCGCGAAAGCGAGCTTCCAATTTGGCTCGGTCATGCAGGTGATCGACTTGCTTGGCGAGCACATCGACTCGGTCCAGCGACAGACCCAGTGCCTTGCCCACGTCGCGCACGGCCGAACGGGGGCGATAGCTGATGACCTCCCCTGTCATCGCCGCGCGATCGCGACCGTATTTCTCATAGAGGTATTGAATGACTTCCTCACGCCGCTCGTGCTCGAAGTCCACGTCGATGTCGGGAGCCTCGTTGCGTTCCTTGCTGATGAACCGCTCGAACAGCACGTCGATCCGTTCGGGATCGACCGAGGTCACGCCCAAGCAAAAGCAGACCGCCGAATTCGCCGCAGAACCGCGTCCCTGGCACAAGATGCCGCGACTCCGCGCGAAGCGGACCAGATCCCACACCGTCAGAAAATACGGGGCATAGTGAAGCTCACCAATCAGCGTCAGTTCGTGCTCGATGAGCCGGCGGATCTTGTCGGGGACTCCGCGCGCGTAACGATTCTTCGCACCTTGCCACGTCAGGTTGGTCAGGTGTTGGATCGGCGTCAGTCCCGGCGGGCACAGCTCCTCCGGATAGTCGTACCGCAACTCGTCCAGCGAGAAGTTGCAGCGGTCGGCAATCTCGATGGTGCGTGCGATTGCATCCGGACACTCAGCAAAGAGCCCGACCATCTCAGCCGCTGACTTGAGATGTCGTTCGGCGTTCGGAAACCGCCACTCACCAAGTTCAGCGACTGAGCAGCCGTGTCGAATGGCCGACAGCACGTCTTGCAATCGCTGCCGTTCGGCAACGTGGCAATGCACCTCGTTCGCGGCGACAAGCGGCAGGTTGACTCGTTGAGCAAGCTCTCGCCACTCAGCCAACTGCTGCCGGTCATTCGGCCCGCGATGCAATTCTGCCAGCGCGTAGACGCGGTCGCCGAACGCGTCGCGGAGTGTTTGAACGTAGCCGTCACGCTCCGCGTGACAGCTACGTAGAAGCACCACTCCCGCCAGCAACCCTTCGGCATGTTCGGCGATATCAGCCAGCGTGAGCCGCGACTCTCCCTTCGGCGCACGCTGCCGGCCGCGTGTGATGAGACGGCAAAGGCGTCCGTAGCCCGCGCGGTTCATGGCCCACAACACGATTGGCGGCGCATCGACCGGCGTGATCTCTGCGCCGATCAGCAACTTCAACTTGGCTTCTTTGGCCGCGACGTGAGCACGCACGACACCGGCCAAACTATTGCGATCGGTGATCGCGAGTGCTGCCAGTCCCAACTCGGCCGCTCGCGCAACGAGTTCGTCGGGATGTGACGCGCCTTCCAAAAACGAATAGTTGGTCCGGCAATGCAATTCGGCGTAATGACGTCGAGCAGGCAGCTCGCCTGCTCTAGCCGTGAGACGAACAAACTCCGGCGAACCGTCTGAGCTACGAATGGGCTCCCGTGTTTTGAGAGGCAGTTCAGGCATGAGGCAACTCTGTGCTCCAACGAATTCGGCATGACGATCCTGAGCGACCGCGATATGCTGTGCTCGTCATCAGACGCTCTGAAGAATTGCGGAAAGGGTTCGCGGCATGTCTACAACGTTGGTTGCTCATGGGGTGCTCCGTCCGGATGGTTGGATCCAATTGATCGATCCGACCGATCTGCCGTCAGAGGAATGCGAGGTCGAGGTCTCGTTGATCGTGTCCAAGCCAACGGGCGCGACCACAACCTCGGAACCGCCGCAACGCCCGACCCGCGAACCGTTCGGCTTTTGGCCCGATGAGTCGATCTCCGCTCCGTTTGATCTGCCGCGATACGGAACTCCTCGTCCGATCCAAGTCGTGCCAGCAACCAAACCACATCTGCCAGACCCAGTCTTCATCACGATTGACGAGAAGGTCTTGGAATGATTGGGCAATCGGTTCTCGATGACGTGCCGTTGTCTCAGGGAGACCTCTTCACGGAATGTCCGTTGTTGATGCGTGAAGAGTCTGCCGAAGGCCGCCGGTTGATCGAGCAGCCCATGCAAGTCATCGCGCTGACGTAAGCGTGTGACATGGCTCAAGGGAAGACGACGCGCATCGTCGTGGCGATTGTCTATGAAGCCCAACAATTGGTTGATGACGGGATTCTCAAGACAACGATGATCCGCGATCAAATCCGCAACCATCGAGTCTATGGCTGGTACTTCCTGCCGACGGGGCCGGGACTTCCCGAATCGCTGGTCGATTTGCGTGACTTGCATACGGTGCCGCGCGAATTGCTCGAAGAGTTGATCGCCAACGGCCAGCGAGTGGCTCGGCTGCTGACGCCGTATCGCGAACATTTGGCGCAGCACTTTGCAACGACCTACGCGCGGATCGCGCTGCCGGAGCCGTATGAAACGGAGTCGTGATGTTCGTCGTGAGCACATCAATCGAATGCTCCATGAATGAACCACGCGGCGACTTCAAAGCAGCGGAACAGCCAGAAGTGTTGTCCGGTTTGTGTCTCGACGCGGAAGTAGTCGCGGCAAATGGATTGGTCGCGCCACCAGCCGGTTTCGATTCGCTCCGGCCCCCAATTGCGAATGACGCGGTGCTCGCGACGGTCCCAGCGAAACTGTATCGGTGCGCCCTCCGGACCAGCGGTCGTGGCTTCGATGGGTTGTGGTGGTACGAAGAGACGGAGCGGGCGGACGGAAAGAGACTCTTTGGAGTGCGGTGTGTCAGCACCGCTTTGGATCTTTGGTCGCGAATGACGCTTGGCGGAAACAGTCCAAAGCGGTGCTGACACACCGCACTCCAAAGCGATCGGCTCATGCCTGACCGACCACTCCGGTTGAGCGTCCGGCACCAGTGCCGCATGAACAACGGCGGTGGCTCCCAAGCGATTGCTCAGCCGGTCGAGCAGCGAGCTGACTTCGCGATGCGTGTCGGTATCCGCTTCCAAGCCGAACAGATCACGCTGTCGCGTCGCGAGCGATGCGATGCCGGTCGCCTCCAATCGCACGAACGAAATCCCTTCCGGCAGGTCAGCGCGGTCGATTTGCAGACCGAGCAACTCCAGCAAGTGCTTCGTCGAGTCGCTGGGGCTGATCAAACTCACGAGCAGTTCCACCGGTCGCGCGGCGGTCCCTTTCACTTGGCAGAGCAACTGCCGCACCCCTTCACGTCGTGGCTTGAGTTGCCCCATGAGTTCATCAGTCAGTTCTCGGCAGACGAATCTCAACGACTCGCGATCGGTCAGCGGCTCGTCCGTGACCCAGGTGACGGCGAGCGGTTCGGCGGGACGTTCGGCAACCAATAACTCTGCCGCATCGCCAAAGGCTTGATCCAATCGCTGGAGCAACTCTGAACCAAATCGAGACGGCAGGCTCTCGCGCGGTAACGCTCGTAATTGGCCGATGCGGTACAGGCCCAACTCGTGCAACGTCTCTACCATCTTGAGCGGCAACCGCAACGCTGTGACCGGCAACGGCGCGAGCGCCTCTTCGAGTTCCTCGTCGCTGAGCATTGGCTGCTGGTGCGGCTTCGCTAAGCAATGCGCCACCGCCCACGCGGCACCGATGGTCGGTGCGAGTGCCGCACGCACTTGAAAACCTCGTTGCCGGAAATCGTTGGTGAGAGCAGCGACCAAGTTGTGCTTGCCCGGCCTCCGCTCGAACAAGTGCTCGCAGCCCGTCACGTCGAGCAGCACGCACTCCGGCGACTCTGCTTTTTCAATGCCGAACAGCGGCGAGAAGGAGTTGCAGGTTCGGGCCAGCTCACGCAGCCCTGCGACGTCGGCAACAGGATCGTGTCGTTCGATGTGAGCGTCATGTCCGGCCAGCAACGCCTCCGCTTCCGCTAACGGCATCCCGATCGTGAGGCCGTGTTCCAACGTAGGATGGGCACTCTTGCCCGTCTTGTTTTCAGAGACGGGCAAGAGTGCCCGTCCTACAACAGCGACGCGCGGGCCGCGATTGCCGGTGTTCGAGAACAGCACGACCGGCCGGCTCTGCAGTTCGGGCCGCTCATGCCGCAGGCGTTGCAGAGGCCAGTTCGGCAGCCAAAGACAAACCATTCGGGCCATCGCTGAGTTCCACAATCACAGAGTCCCCGCCGAACCGCTTCCGACCACGCAACAACTCCACTCGCCAGCGCCGCGAGACCGCGACCACTGCCGCTCGCCGTGCGTCAGGCGGCGGCAGTGGCTGCACCAAAAAACGATACTCGGCAAACGAGGGCTGCCCGCGAGCCTTGGCCGGTCGCAATAGGATGCCCAGCCCACCACCCGTCTCGGCCGCTAACTGCAATCGTCGGCACGCCTGCGGTGAGAGTTGTTCCACATCACACACCACCGCGCCGACGCCGCGAGTTCGCAACACTTGCTCCAACGACCACAACGCATCCGGCGGTCGCTCCGGGCGGATGAACACCGTCTTGCTCAAGTCCACGGCGAACGGGATCGCGGCCGGCGCGTACAACTCGCGCTGACTGTCGATCATCACCAACAGACTGTTATGCCAAGCCGCGCGACTGGCCCACAACGCCAAGCACATCGAACCGGTGCCACGTCCCTCCGCCAGCCATTCCACCAAGCCGCCGCGCGGCCAACCCGCTTCGCACAACAAACGCTCCAGTCCCGGTAAGCCATTGGCGGTGAGATCCGATTTCGTCGCACAGCGCTGACCAGTCCGCTCGATCGTGCGGATGCGTTGAGACAAGTCGGCGATGACATCGCGAGCCACCATCAGTCAGAACCTCCGAATCAGTCCCACGAGCACGCCTCGAATCTCCACCTCCGGCACACGGATCGGCTTCATCCGTTTGTTCTCCGGCTTGAGCAAGATGTGATCCTTACGCCGGAAGAACCGCTTGAGCGTCGCCTCGCCATCCACGACGGCCGCGACGATGTCTCCCTCGTGACACGTCTCCTGCAAATGAATCACGGCGATGTCGCCGTCCAGGATGTGTGCCTCGACCATCGAGTTCCCTTTGACTCGCAAGCCGCGATGCGTGTCCGAGTCGTACTCTTCACCCAGATCGAACAGCTCTTCATCAGCGATCGCTTCTGTCAGCGGCCCAGCGGCGATTTGCCCCCAAAGAATCAAACCGCGTTTCGGTTTCGCCTTGCCGGTCAGTTTCAGGCTACGCGACTTGCCCGCCTCCCGTTCGATGAGGTTCTGGCTCTCCAGCCGATCCAAAATCCGTTGCACGCTGATCGTGGTCGTGTGACCGACATGCTCGGCGATCTCACGCAGCGACGGCGACGATTGGCCGTCACGATGCCGCTGCTGCAAGAAGCTCAGTACGTCCTCTTCCGCGAGTGGTTTCGCTGGCCGCATGTTGGCTCTCCGTGAGACTGGATCGGCAGAGCATACCAATCGGCCTGAGCTTTTTGAATGCAAATGGATTCAAATGACTAGCCGACAGAAGCGAGGGGTCAGGCCGGAAGTTCGCCTTATCCGACTTCAAAGCCTTTGCGTTGCTCGCGGCGGAGCAGTTTGGTGGCGGCCGGCGAGTCGCTGAATTGCTCGGTCTGCGGATTCCAGGTCAGCTTCGTGCCGACGCGCATCGCGATGTTGCCCAGATGGCAGAGGCTGACGGAGCGATGCTGGCTGACGACATCTGAAATCGGCGTCTTACGGCTGAGCGTGCAGTCGTAGAAGTTGCCCATGTGATTCTTGATCGCGTCGATCTTGCCCATGCGCTCCGGCCGATCGAGGTTGTCGTTCGCGTAAATGTGAAAGTCACCGCGGCCGAAAGGCTTGGCTTTCAAATCTTCGACGGGCCGGCCGGCGATGGTGCCGCGGTTCACGAAGAGGCGGCCGGCGTCTCCTTCAAACATGATACCGTCGCGGTTGTAGTCGCCGCGCGGCGCGTCGAGCACTTCCAATTCGACGCCGTTCGCATAGCGGTAGCGGACGTGGTAATCGAGCGCGACGTTGTAGCCGTTCTCCACCGACGGATACTTGGCGGTCCCTTCGATCTCCACCGGGCCAGAGTGCTGCAAGCCCGCGCCCCACTGTGCGATGTCGAGATGATGCGCACCGGTATCGGTCATCTCGCCGCCGGAATACTCGTACCACCAGCGGAACGTGTAGTGGCTCCGTTCCGCGAGGTACGGCACGTCGGGCGTCTGCCCTTGCCAGAGGTTCCAATTGAAATGTCCCGGCACCGGCAACGGCTTGAACGGCCCGCCGGTTTTGTTTTTGCCCATCACGACCACCATCCGCTGTAGCTTGCCGATGCGGCCGGCTTGCACCATCTCGACCGCCTGCCGGAATCGCGCGTCGCTGCGCTGCCAGGTGCCGACCTGCACGACTCGGCCGGTTTCTTGAACGACTTCGCAGACACGTTGTCCCTCGGCCACGGTCAGCGTGAGCGGCTTCTCACAGTAGACGTCTTTTTTCGCGCGGCAGGCGTCGATCAGCATCTTCGCGTGCCAATGATCCGGAGTGCCGATCAGCACAACGTCGATCTCTTTCTTCGCCAGCAGGTCGGTGTAGTTTTCAAAAATCGCCGCAGTGCTGCCGAAGCTGGCTCGCGCTTGTTCGCGCACATGCCGATCGACATCGCAGATCGCGACGACATCGCCATAAGGCAGCGCCTCGCGCGTGATGACGGAACCCTGATACCGCAGGCCGATCACGCCAATCCGCCAACGGTCGTTCGGCGATTTGGGAACCGCTTTCTCGTCCGCGTTGGCGGTCCAGGTGTAGGGCGTGAGAACGGCTGCGGCACCACCAGCCGCGCTGCCGAGAAACGTTCGTCGATTCCAGTGTTGAGTCATGGGGATTCCCTGTGAGGGGTCGCGTCGGACAAAGCCAAGAGTTTTCGGTCTGACTTCACAGATTACCGATCTTTGGCGATGCTGACATACGATAGAGTTCTCAGGCTCACGCCGCTGATCCAAGAAACGCAAGTAGCGAGGATCTTTCGATGCTCACAGTTCAAAGCTCGACCCGACGAGTTTGCAACGGTCTCTCGCGTCGCGATGTGATTCGCGCGGCCGGAGCCGGACTGCTGGGAACCAGCTTGCCGAAACTGCTGGCGGCGGAAGAAGCCGGCGCGATTGTGCATCCGCGAGCCAAGTCGGTCCTGTTCGTGTTTTTATTCGGAGGGCCTAGTCAACTCGAAACGTATGACATGAAACCGGAGGCTCCCAAAGAAATTCGCGGGCCGTATCAGCCGATCGCGTCACGCTCGCCGGGACTGCTGGTGAGCGATCATCTGCCGAAGCTGGCGGCGATGTCAGACAAGTACGCGGTCATTCGCACGATGACTCACGGGCAGAACGATCACAACGCCTGCCACATCATTCAGACCGGCCACGAAATGCCTCCCGCCGAACGTGGCCCTGCTCGCGTGAACGCGACGGAGAAAGATTGGCCGGCGTTCGGCTCGGTCGTCGAGTATCTCGATCAGCGAGTAGACGCGCGGCGGCCAGTCGATCAACGGCGCGATTTTCCGAGCTTCGTGTATCTGCCGAATCGCTTGGGGCATATCCAAGGCTACGACCGATCGGGGCAGTACGCCGGTTGGCTGGGGCACAGCTACAACCCGTTGGCAACCAAAGTTGCCAAGCGCGATGCCAAAGACAACCCGTACTTCCGCGACTGCACCGACGAGGAATTGACCTTCCGCGTCGAAGGGGTCGAGTCACACGCCGACATGACGCTCGACCGACTTTCTCAACGTGGCAGCCTGCTGACTCAGTTTGACGCCGCACGCCAAGAACTCGATCAATCGCGCGGCGTGCGTGACTTCGGTCGGCTGCGTGAACGGGCGATGGACCTCGTCACGTCCGAGAAGATGCGTGCTGCATTCGATGTGCGCCGTGAGTCGCCGCAACTTCGCGACCGCTACGGCCGGCACTTGTTCGGCCAGTCGATGCTGATGGGTCGCCGCATGATCGAAGCCGGCGCGCGATTCGTGACCGTCTTGTGGGATTGCCCGGATGGCTACAGTTGGGACAGCCACGTTCACTCGCAAGATGTCGGCAAGCATCTGCTGCCGGGCTTCGATCAAAGTCTTTCGGCGCTGCTGGAAGATATGACCGATCGCGGGTTGCTCGACGAAACGCTGGTCGTCTGCTTGGGCGAGATGGGCCGTACTCCGCGTGGTAACGCCAATTGGGGCCGCGATCACTGGGGCTATTGCTTCCCCGCCGTGCTGGCCGGAGCGGGCATTCGTGGCGGCGCGGTCTACGGAAAATCCGATAAGGACGCCGCATATCCGCAGGACAAGCCGGTCAGTCCGCTGAATCTCGGTGCGACGATCTTCCACGCTTTGGGGATCTCGCCGGAGACTCGCATTCACGATGCGCTCGGCCGCCCCGTCCCCGTTATGGAAGGCGGGCAACCGCTGGTGGAACTATTCGGCTGATGTGTCGGGCAGCGGAGTCGTCTGCATTGGCGGCTTCGGCCCTTGAAATTGGTAGTAGGTGCATTCGATGCGGCCGTTGAAGAGTTTGCGGCGGCGGTCACAGCGACGGCCGAAGAGCGACTCGAATTCTTTGTGCGAAGTCAGAACGTAGATCGACCAACCGTTGAGCCGTTGGCAGAACGTTCCCAGCCGTTGATACAGAGCCTCCGCTTCAGCGAGTTCTCCGAGCCGCTCGCCATAGGGCGGGTTTGCGATCAAGCAGCCGTAGGGTTGCAGTTCGTCGGTCGTGATGCGGGCGAAGTCGCGATGCTCGAAACGCATGTCATCGGCAACACCAGCGAGCATCGCGTGATGTGTCGCGAGCTTAATCGCCTCGGCGTCGATGTCGCTGCCAACGATGAGGGCGTCGAGCTTCGGCAGCGCGACGTCGCGGGCTTCATTGCGAGCCTGTTGCCAAATCTCGGCAGGCACGGTTGGCCATTCTTCGGCGGCAAATGTGCGATGCAACCCCGGCGCGAGCTTGCGGCCGAGCAGCGCGGCTTCAATCGGGATCGTGCCGCTACCGCAAAACGGGTCGAGCAACATGCGGCCGGAGCTCCAATAGCTCAACTGAATCAACGCGGCGGCGAGCGTCTCCTTCAGCGGAGCTTCGCCGACCAGCTTGCGATACCCGCGCTTATGCAAGCCGGGGCCGGTCGTGTCGATGGTCAATGTGGCTCGGTCTTTCAGCAGCGCGACTTCAATCGTGTATCTCGGCCCGTTCTCCTCGAACCAGACTTTGTGGTAGTGCTGTTTGAGCCGCTCGACGATCGCCTTCTTCACGATCGCCTGACAATCTGGCGTGCTGTGTAACTGCGACCGCACCGAGCGACCTTCCACCGGAAAGTAAGCGTTCTCCGGCAGCCACTCTTCCCACGGCAACGCTTTCGTGCGGTCGAACAACTCGCCGAAGTCGGTCGCTTCAAACTGTCCGACTTGAACCAGCACTCGCTCGGCGGACCGCAGCCACAAGTTGGCTCGCGCGATCGCGGAGGCGTCGGCTTCAAACGTGACCTTGCCGTCCTCGGTCGATTGTTTGTCGTAGCCGAGTTGCTTGAGTTCTCGCGAGACGATGGCTTCGAGGCCAAAGGTGGTGGCGGCAATGAGGTGCATGAATGATTTCGTAGAGTGGGTCGAGGCACGAGACCCACCGCGTCGCGCGATCGGTGGTGGGTCTCGTGCCTCGACCCACCCTACAGATGCCGCTAAGCGAGCAGTCCCTTGACGACGTTGCCTTCGACATCTGTCAGCCGGAAGTCGCGGCCTTGGAAGCGGAAGGTCAGCTTGGTGTGGTCGATGCCGAGCAGATGCAGGATCGTCGCGTTCCAGTCGTGGATGGGGACGGGGTCGCGGACGATGTTGTAGCAGTAGTCGTCGGTCTCGCCGTAGGTGAGGCCGGGCTTCACGCCGCCGCCGGCCATCCACATCGTGAAGCAGCGGCCGTGATGATCGCGTCCGTAGTTGGTGGGGGTGAGTGCTCCTTGGCTGTAGGCCGTGCGGCCGAACTCGCCGCCCCAGATGACCAGCGTGTCGTCGAGCAAGCCGCGCTCTTGGAGGTCTTTGACCAGCGCGGCACTCGGTTGATCGACGTCGTGGCACTGACCTTTGATCTGATTCGGCAGCGAACTGTGCTGATCCCAACCCCGGTGCATGAGCTGCACGAAACGGACGCCTCGCTCGATCATGCGTCTCGCGAGCAAGCAGTTCCGAGCAAAGCCGCCGTCCACGTTGTCGTCTTGGATGCCGTAGGAATCGAGAACGTGTTTCGGCTCGGACGACAAATCGGTCAATTCAGGAACGGACGCCTGCATCCGAAACGCCATCTCGTATTGCGCGATGCGGGTGTTGATCTCCGGATCGCCAAAAGACTCGGCTGTGATCTGATTCAATTCGGAGAGTCCATCAAGCATCTGCCGCCGTGAGCCGCGATCGACGCCCGGCGGGTTCGACAAATACAGCACCGGATCGTCACCGCTGCGGAAGCGGACGCCTTGATGCTTCGACGGCAAGAAGCCGCTCCCCCACAGCCGCGAGAAGATCGGTTGATCGGTTTTGTTTCCGCTCCCCTGCGAGATCATCACGACGAACGCCGGCAGGTTCGAACTTTCCGCGCCGAGGCCGTAGCTCAGCCACGCACCGAGGCTCGGCCGGCCTGGCTGTTGCGAGCCGGTTTGAATGAACGTGATCGCCGGGTCGTGATTGACTGCGTCCGTGTTGAGCGTCTTCACGATGGTGATGTCGTCGGTGATCGACGCGATGTGCGGCAGGAGTTCGCTGACCCACGCTCCGCAGTCGCCGTGCTGTCTGAACTTGAAAATCGACGAAGCGACCGGCAACGACTTCTGTCCCGACGTCATGCCGGTGATGCGTTGCCCCATGCGGATCGAGGCGGGCAGTTCCTGGCCGTGAAACTCTTTGAGCTTCGGCTTGTAATCCAGCAAGTCGATATGCGAAGGGCCTCCGGACATAAAGAGGTAAATGACGCGCTTGATCTTCGGTGGCAAATGCGGAATCGGTAGCACGCCAGCCGACTTCGTCGCGTCGGCCGCGAAGAGTTGCGGATTGAGCAACGACGCGAGCGCCGCCGCGCCGAGGCCGGTCGCCGAGCGGCCGAAGAGGTGCCGGCGAGTCAACAGTCGTTGGTAGTCAGACAGGAAGTTCATGGCCTCTCTCCAAGATTGTTTTGCTTCACTCACCGTGCGCTTGTCGCCAGCGGCGTTGGAGCTCTTCGACAAACGCGTGGTAATTGCCCTCGACGATCGAGTTCTCCGGGATGACCTGCGCGGACATCGTGGAAAGATACACGAACGTGTGGCCGGGAAGGGACTCGATGCGTTCAATGCCCTTCCAGAACACGGTGCGTTCGAGAAATTCGGTGCCGTCGAACAGGCCATTGTCACGCAGTTCTGAAACGTGCTCGCAGAGCAACGCCTTGTTTTGCCCCTCGGCGTACATCCGCGATGAGAGCCACTTCACGTTACGGCGATAAATTCGCGGATAAATCGCTGCGATGACAGTTGCTCCTCCAACGCCAACCCACAAGAAGATGGGGTCTCTCCTGATCTCTGACGCGACAAGGCAGAGGCCGAGAATCATCGCGGCCAAGGCAATTGCCGCCCTCAGACGGTTTCGCCGAAGAGTCGGAGACTTCTGGTGGAGATGCAGGCTAAATGCCAGCAAGTCTTCGAACGTGATTTCATAACGGATTCGCATGAGCGGTGGCTGTTCTTGAAGAATCGGTGGAGCGGCAGGCGACACGTGCGTTAGCAGAATCGGGCCAACGGCAGCCCGTCAAGGACGCCGAATTCCGCACGCTTCCCGCGATGGGGCCGCAGACTTTCTTGCGGCTTAGAGGCTCTGTAGCATGCCCGCCTCTTTCCGGTTCTTGAGGCACGGCGGCCTCTGAATGGAGGCGAGTGACTCGGTGACGCGCGACGTGGTGAAACGCTCTTGCCAAATCGCGACGAACCTTTGGTGGTCACTCCGGGTTTGAGAGTCCGTTTCTCATCGGCGGTTGCGCGGGATCCCGCAGCCGCAATTCCCTTCTAACGATTTACCAACGAGGTCTGCGCGATGATTGGCTCTCCCGACCGCTCGAAGCGGCTGGCTTGGATGGTTCTGTTGCTGGCTCTGACGGCTGGCGCGATCGAGTCGCTGTGGATGGCGACTCCGGCAGTGGTGGCTCAGGAAGCGGAACCGGCTGCCGAAGAGGAAATGGCGGCGGAGGAACCAGCCGCTCCCAAGAAGGGCGCGGCCAAGAAAGATGACAAAGCCGCAGCGCCCGCCCACGAGGAACCGGGCTTCGTCATGTGGGTCATCGAGACCGGCGGAGCGATTGGTATCTTCATCTTTTTGCTGATGGGATACTTCGTCGCGACGTCGATCAAGCTGTTCTTGGAATTGCAGCCGCAGGTCGCGATGCCTCCCGATCTGATGGAAGACATCAAGCAAAAGATGGAGAAGAAGGACTACAAGGGGGTCTATCAAAGCATCAAGGAAAAGGACTGCCTCTTCACGAAGTTTGCGTCGGCGGGATTGGGCGAATTGTCGGCCGGATTGTCTGAGGCTCGCGATGCGATGGAGCGAGTCGCTGACGTTCAGAGCGCCGAAGCCGATAAGAAGATCAGCATGCTGGCGGTGCTCGGTACGCTGGGGCCGATGATCGGACTGTTGGGAACCCTGAAAGGCATGATGGCTTCCTTCGGCTCGATCGCCTCCGGTGGCGAACAGATTAAGTCCGATGAAGTGGCCAAGGGCATTTCGGAAGCGTTGTTGTTGACGTTTGAAGGGGTGCTGCTGTCCGTGCCCGCGATCTATTTCTTTGCCATCTTCAAGAACCGCACCACGATCATGAGTGCCACTACAATGCTGGCCTGCGACGAATTCGTCCGCAAACTCGCCAGCGCCGCCAAGGCTGCTGCGAAACCGGCCGCGGCGGCTCCCGCGTCGGTGTCGGCCCCGCCGGCTCCCAAGGCGTAATGCGTGGGGCAGGTTTTCAACCTGCCCGCTAGGCGGTCGACAGATTGAAATCCGGACCCGCGAAAGGTGAGACATGTCTGGCTCAATGGCATCCGCAGCGAGTGCTGAACCCAATCTGACACCGATGCTCGACATGGTGTTTCAGTTGATCACGTTCTTCATGCTCGTGACCAACTTCAAGGCGGCCTCGCTCGACTTGAGCCTGCAACTGCCGGTGGTCGGATCGGCTCGGTCGGTGGACACCGACGGTGTTGATCTCTTGATTCTGAACATCGACAAAGGCGGCAAGCTGAATATCTACGGCATCCCAAGAGACGTCGCCTCGTATATCAAAGCGGAAGCGAAGGCGAGCTTTGAATCCGCCAAACGCGAGAACTCCAAGTTTGACAAGAAGGACGATCTGCCCACCACGATCGTCGTGCGAGCCGATAAGCAAACGCCGTTCAGCTTGCTCAACGTGGTCATCAAGACTTGCCAAGACAACGGCTTTCGCAAGTTCGCGCTCAAGGCCATGAACGCCGAATAGAGAATGTCCATCCGTTGCCAATCACGGCACGATGAAGGTTGATTCATGAGTCGTCACAAGAAAAAACACAAAGGCTCCGAGGCCGTTGAATTAAATCTGGCCGCCATGCTCGACATGGCGTTCCAGTTGCTCACGTTTTTTATTCTCACGTTCAAACCGTCGCCGGTCGAAGGGCAGATCAATTTGAAACTACCGCCGCCTCAGCCCGTCGCAGGCGTGCAGGGTGCCAAGAAGCCCGGCGAGGACGAATCGAACAACGATCCGGTCAAGAACCTGAATTCGCTGATCATCTCTGTTTTCGCGGCTCCCAACGGACGCATCGCCACGATGGCGGTGGGCGAGGCCAATGTTGCAGGCACGACGGCGCTCGATGGCCGCTTGAAGCAGGTGCTCGGCCCCGAATCGGGCGCGTCGTTCGATCAAGTCATTCTACAAGTCGGCTCCAAGTTGAAATACGATGAGCTGATGAAGGTCGTGGATGTTTGCACGAAGCAGACGCTCGCGAACGGCGAAAAGTTGACCAAACTCAGTTTCGTTGAACTGCCCGACGGGGCGGCTCCGTAGCATTGCCATGCTCTCTCATCGTCGTCTCCCTACGCCTGGCTTCCCGCGCCGCGAGCTGTTTCGGCTCATGAGCATGCTGATGCTGTTGGTCATCGTGGGAACGCTCATTATGCGGACTCGCGACGCGGCCATGTGGCGCTGGGCCGCGAGCGTCGCGGATGACGAACCGGCAGCGGCTCCGGTGCCTGCGGACTCCGAAGACGACGGCGACCGCTTTGTTGAGACGCTCGTGACTGGTCCGAACGACCAGCAGCCGTTCGAGCATTCTCAGGCGGAATACCAATTCCAAGCGATCACCGACAAAGCTCCGAACAACCCCGAAGACATGCCCTCCTACTGGCGGCTGATGCGCTGGAGCATGACGGAATCCTTCGACGATCTGTGGGCACGTGCTCACAAAGATCGGTACTTCACGCATCTCGGCCAGACTCCAGAAAAACACCGCGGCGAATTGATCGCCATGAAGGTCAGCCTGCGACGAGCGGTCCGTCATCCGCTGGAAACCAAGAAAAACTCGGCGGGGGTCAAGCAAGTCTACGAGGCGTGGGGTGTCACGGACGAATCGCGAACGGGACTGTATTGCCTGCTGTTCTACGATCTGCCTCCGCAATTACCGGTGCGGCCCAGCATCCACGAGCAGGTGCAGTTTGTCGGTTATTTCCTGAAGCTGATTTCCTACGAAGACGCGCTCGGCAAGACTCGCTGGGCACCACTGTTGATCGGCCGGCTGCGTTTGCGAGAAAACTCGGCTCAGTTCGCGCAGCGTCAGAAAGACTCGGAGAATCGTGCTTTGCCGTGGTTTTTGGGGAGTGCCGTGGTGTTCTTCATCGGCTTAGTGTTCTGGACGCGCCGCTATCTCGCCGCCAGCTCCGTTGCTGGTCTGGAACCTGTGCCAACGGACCACCAAGCCATCGAACACTGGCTGGAAACCGGCGGTGCCGAAACGGCGAGCCTCGAGGATTCCGGCTGGCAGGATTTCGCGGCCGACGAAACAGATTCTGGTTCTCCGGCCGCTTTACCCAGAATTGATTTCCCGCCCAACTCCGGGGATGCCTCGCCGAGGCCTCCCGCCTAATATGTCGCACCTGACCGCGACCATGAGGACGCGGCCCGTCACAGTCATTTGAGATCGAGGTTGATCATGAACAAAGCCGAAGCTCTGAAATTGCTGATTGGGGAACTCAAAAAGATCCCGCAAAACATTGCTCTGTGGATCAAGACCGATGCCAAGTATTGGGGCATCGCCTTCGGCAGCTTGATTTCCTTTTTAATCATCATGGAAGTCTTGATCCCCAATACGGTGCGGAAGGTGTTGGCGGAAGTCGTCTTTTTCGACACCGAGGTGGACCAAGCGGTGGAAGAGTCGCCGATCGAACACTTCGAGGTCGGCGAGACCCCCATCGAACCGACGGTGCTCAACACTGAAACGCTAACCGAACCACCAGCCGCCACGATCGAACAAGACGCGCAGTTCAATGACAGCTCGGCCGTCTTCACGGAAGCTTCGGGCACAACAGCGGCGGGAGCGAACTTCGGCGGCTTAGGCGGTTTTGATGTGACCGCGATTGGTGCCGGCCCGGCCGTACGTGGTCCCGGAGGAGTCGGAGGCGGTGTTGGCACCACAGATAAAGGCGGATTCAGCAACCGTGCGTCTGGATCGAGAGCGGCGTCTCTCGCCAGAGATGGTGGCACTGCGGATTCGGAACGAGCGGTCGCGGGCGCATTAAATTGGTTGGCTCGCCATCAAAATTCCGACGGCAGTTGGGGCTGCACAGGGTTCACCCGCCAGTGCAAAGATCCCAGTTGCTCGGCTCACGCCGCCAAGGCTGGAGCGGACTATCCGATGGCAGCGACCGCGTTCGGTCTTCTGCCGTTCTTCGCCGGCGGCCAGACGCACAAAACGGCCGGCCCCTATAACAAGGTCATCTACAACGGCCTGCTGTGGATGTCCAAAAACCAAGACCCCAAAACCGGTCGCTTGGGTGGCGGCAATATGTACGAGCACGGATTGGCCACGATCGCTGTTTGCGAAGCCTATGGTTTGAGCAAGGATCAAACTCTCAGAAAAGTGGCTCAAGACGCTGTGGGCTACATTGTGGATGCTCAAAACGATTCCTCGGGAGGCTGGCACTACACCGCGAATCCACCCACGGTGGGCGATACCTCGGTGGTCGGCTGGCAGTTGATGGGTCTGAAGAGCGCTCAAATGGCAGGCCTGACGGTTCCACCGGCGACGCTCACCAAGTCCAAGAACTTCTTAAAGAGCGTTTCCAAGGGGAAAGCCGGTGGCCTTTTCTCGTACATGCCGGAAGGGGGACCGACCCCCGCGATGTCCGCAGTCGGCTTGCTCTGTAACCAGTACTCCGGCATGAAGCGCACCGACCCGGCGATGATCGAAGGCATGAACTATGTCATGTCCAATCTGGGTGGTGCGAAAAACGATTCCTACTTCCTGTACTACGCCACGCAAGTGATGCACAACCTGCCGGGGCCAGAATGGGATACCTGGAATCGAAACGCTCGCAAACACCTGATCGGCACGCAGATCAAAGAGGGTTGCGCCGGGGGAAGCTGGCCCGTCGCTGGTCACACCGCCGGGCCGATCATGGCGACCAGCATCCACGCTCTGACGCTGGAGGTCTACTACCGCTATCTGCCGCTGTACCAGCTCGACAACAAGAAACAAGCCATGATGCCGGACGAGTAGAGTCGTCCGCTCTTTCATCGTAGAATCCGCCGACGGCGGACCTACGTCCGTTCGGCCGGACGTAGGCGTCCGACCTACGAGGGGCCAGAATGCCCAGCTTGTCTGGCAAAACGCTGTTCATCACCGGAGCCAGTCGCGGCATCGGTCTTTCAATTGCGCTGCGAGCCGCCCGCGACGGCGCGAACATCGCCGTGGCTGCGAAAACAACCTTACCCGATCCGCGTTTACCCGGCACAGTTCATTCCGCCGTCGAACAAATCAACGCGGCGGGTGGACACGGACTGGCCTGCCCGTGCGATGTGCGCCTCGACGATCAGATTTCCGCCGCCGTGCAGCGAACCGTCGAGACATTCGGCGGCATCGACATCCTGGTCAACAACGCCAGTGCGTTGTTCCTCGCAGGAACGCTCGACACGCCCACCAAACGGTTTGATCTGATCCACGCGGTCAACGTGCGCGGAACGTTTCTCGCCTCACAAGCCTGTCTGCCGCATCTGAAGCGATCCGCGAATCCGCACATCCTCAACCTCGCGCCGCCGCTGAATATCGAGGCTCGTTGGTTCGCACCGCACTTGGCCTACAGTCTCTCGAAGTTTGGCATGAGTCTTTGCGTGCTCGGCATGGCCGAAGAGTTTCGCTCGGCTGGCGTCGCGGTCAACGCGTTGTGGCCGCGCACCGCCATTGCGACCGCCGCTGTTCGCAA
Organism: Planctomyces sp. SH-PL62; assembly: GCA_945893075.1. Lineage (GTDB taxonomy): Bacteria > Planctomycetota > Planctomycetia > Planctomycetales > Planctomycetaceae > SXKJ01. The sequence goes on from CAMDDX010000017.1 coordinate 20,341, forward strand.
CCTGTTGGGAGGTGACGACGCTGTTCGCCGTTGTCGTCAGCCGGAGATCGTCGCGGATGCGGCGTACGCGATCCTCACTCGTCCCAGCCGCGAATTCACCGGCCAATTTCTTCTCGACGAGGATGTGTTACGCGACTCCGGCGTCCGTGACCTGTCGAGCTACGCCGTCGATCCGAATGCGGAACTGCTGTCCGACTTCTTTGTGTAGTTGCAGGCGAGCCGCCCGCACTACGAAAAAGCACATGCCCGGTCGAGCGAGTTGCGGCATCCCTGCCTAATGAAATCCGCCGTGGTGCCGTGGAGGACTTCAATCGGGGTGAGCGGGATTGAAAACTCTGAGCGAGTCTTCGCGTCTCATTCTCGAACCGGGCATGCGAGGTGGCTGCCCATGTGGGTTTCTTGATTCGTCTCTCAATTCGTCGGAGCGCGTTTTCCGCTCGCGAAACAAAACTTGTCCTCCTTGACTGCGTCTCGCGAGCGGAAGACGAACTCCGACTTCCGTAGCACAGGCGGCTCGCCTGTGTCGCAACGCTTCAACAAATCGGCACAGGCGAGCCGCCCGTGCTACGTCACGCCGACAGATCCGTGAACAGTGGCCCAAACTCCGGCATGTCGTGTCGCAACGTCTCCAGCCAAGCGGCCGGATTCCAGATCTCCACACAAATCGCCGCGCCGATGATCATCACATCTTGGTTCACCGGCACGTCGAGGAACTCCCGAAAGCCATCCGGGATCAACAGCCGCGAGCGATTCGCCAGCGTGACTGTCTTTGATCGCGTCGAGAGCAGTCGGCCAAGCCGCTGCACTTCACTCCAGCGAGATTCCATCTTGCCGGCCTGAATCCGCAGCTTGAGGATCGCGACGCCGTCGTCGATCCGTTTCGTCCAGTCGGCTGCTTTCCAGAGGCTCAGGCATCCGGCCCGTTCTTTCGCCAGGATGCAGTTGCCATCGGAATCCGCCACCAGCTCCGCCATTTCGGGCGGCAGCGTGATTCGGAAGCGATCGTCGATCGTCCGCCGCGCCTCGCCAGTGATGAAGGTGTTCACAGCCATGTCTGCGATACTATTGGGCCTCAAACCCACATTCAATCAGTTTTCAAAGATCAATTGGGCAAGTTTTCCACCCGATAAGGCGGAGACATTACCGGCCTCGCTATTCAACCGCAAACAAAAAATCCCCCCAATCGGAAAAATTCGTGTGACCGCACAGGGGATGGTGACATGGCCAATCACGTCGCCAGGCTCACTCACTGGCGAGCGTGTCGAATCCTCGGACAATGCGCGGGCCTTTTCCGATTGTCAGTGAGGTCCGAATGTCGTCCGACATGTTGTCACGTCTGCCACCGGTTCAAGACCTGTTGAGTCACCTGACCGTCGAACCGCTCATCGTGGAGCATGGCCGCGAGGTGGTGCTTGGCTGGGTACGCGAAGTTCTCGATGAGACACGGCAGCGATTCAGTCCGTCGAATGGCGCGTCCAACAGTGAACTAACTCCACAAGCATCGCTCGACCGCGCCGGGTGGACGAAGTTGCTGGCAGAGCAAGTGCAACAGCAAGCTCGGACTGCTGACCAGCAGCAACTCAGCCGAGTCATCAACGCGACCGGAGTTGTGCTGCACACTGGATTGGGTCGCGCGCCGTTGTCGGCCGCCGCTCGGCAAGCGCTGAGCGAACTCGGCGGACACTGCAACGTCGAAGTCGATCTCGCAACGGCCGAGCGGCGGTATCGTGGGCATCAGTTGGAGGCAACATTCCGCGCGCTAACTGGCTGCGAGGATGTGCTGATCGTCAACAACAACGCGGCCGCGACCTTGTTGACTCTGCAAGCGCTCTGTGCGGGACGTGAGGTCGTCATCTCGCGCGGACAACTGATCGAGATTGGCGGTTCGTTTCGGTTGCCGGAGATCTTCTCGCTCAGCGGCGCGGTGTTGCGTGAAATCGGCACGACGAATCGCACGCATGTCAGTGACTATCAGGCAGCGATCACTGCCAACACGGCGGCGATCATGCACGTGCATCCGTCGAACTACCGCGTGATCGGCTTCAGCGAGACGCCGGCGATTGAAGACCTCGTGCCGATCGCTCGGAAGCACGGTGTGATTGCGATCGACGACATCGGCAGCGGCGCGCTGGTCGATGTCGCGGACTTCGGACTACCGGCTGAGCCGACGTTTCAGCAGAGCCTCGCCGCCGGAGCGGATGTTGTGCTCGGAAGCGGCGACAAGCTGCTGGGTGGTCCGCAATGCGGGATCATTCTCGGCAAACGCGAGGTCGTGGAACGAATCCGGCAGCATCCGCTCGCGCGTGCTGTTCGAGTCGGCAAGCTGACGCTGGCAGCGTTGCAGGCCACACTCGATGCCTATCTGCGAGGCACCGCGGCCACCGAGATCCCTACGCTGGCGATGTTGTCGGCATCGGTCGAGTCGTTGCAAACACGTGCTCGGCAGGTCGCGGACGAGATGGGCACGTTGCCGGATTGCAGTGTCGAAGTCGCGAATGATACTGCTGCGGTGGGCGGCGGTTCGTTGCCAGGAGTCGATCTGCCGACGGTCGTGTTGCGGCTACGATCGCGGTCAATGTCGGCCGACGAATTCTCGCGCCGATTTCGGCTGGGTTCGATCCGCGTGTTCGGGCGAATTCAGCAGGACGACGTGCTGCTTGATTTGCGGAGCGTGCTGCCGGAAGACGATTCGCGGCTCGCGTTGGCGGTGCGCTGCGCGGTGTCGAATCAGTAAACACCCGGACGCGAGACGCATCTGCCACGAGTGGCTAACCTATCGCCCCGCGCTTGTGGGCGGGCAACTCTTTTTCGACCAGGAGATTTCAGCGATGCGAAGACTAACAGCGATTGTGGCGTCAGCGATTATGGCCTTTGGAGTTTCGGTGTTCGCCGCGCCGGGCGAAGCCTTCATTGATCCCGAGCAAGCCGGCCCGGACTTCAAAGTTCAGGGGGAGTACGAAGGAACCATCGGCCAGAAGACGAAATTCGGTGCGCAGGTCATCGCACTGGGCGAAGGCAAGTTCGATGTTGTGTTGCTTCAAAAGGGGTTGCCCGGTGGTCCGAAGGACGCGGCTTGGGACGGCAAGACAAAGGTGATGCTCAAAGGCGAGACCAAGGACGGCGTCGTCGAACTGTCCGGCACGAACTTCAAAGGGATGATCAAAGACGGAGTGCTTAGCGGCACTGCCGAAGAGAACGTGAAGTACGAAGGCAAGAAGGTCGAGCGCAAGTCAGAGACGCTCGGCCTGAAGCCGCCCGCCGGCGCGATCGTGCTCTTCGACGGCACGAACGTCGATGCCTGGCAGAACGGGAAGATTCAGGAAAGCAATCTGCTGGGGGTCGGCACGCGGACGAAGCAGAAGTTTGAAGACTTCACGCTGCACCTCGAATTCCGGACGCCCTTTATGCCCAAGGCTCGCGGCCAGGGTCGGGGCAACAGCGGCATGTACCTCGTCGATCAGTACGAGTGCCAAATCCTCGACTCGTTCGGCCTCTCTGGCGAGAACAACGAATGCGGCGGCATCTACACCGTTGCGAAACCGGCGGTCAACATGTGCTTTCCGCCGCTGAGCTGGCAAACCTACGACGTCGATTTCCGCTGTGCTCGCTTCGATGCCGAGGGCAAGAAAACCGAAGACGCCGTCACCACCATCAAGCACAACGGATTCGTGATCCACGACAAGCTCAAACTGAAAGCCACCCCTGGCGGAGGCCAGAACGAAGAGAAGCCCGGCGCGCTGTACTTCCAAGACCACGGCAACCCGGTCCACTTCCGCAACGTCTGGATCGTCGAGAAGAAGTAACAGGGCAACATCCGAAACCCGAAATCCGAAACTCGAATTGATTCGGATTTCGGGTTTCGAGTTTCGGATTTCTCCACATGGTCTACCTCAACCGCATCTACACGAAATCGGGCGACGGCGGGCAGACGGGGCTCGGCGACGGGACTCGTGTGCCTAAGACGCATGTCCGCATCACAGCGTACGGCGGGACAGATGAGTTGAACTCGGTGATCGGCGTCGTGCTGACCACCGAGTTGCCCGATGACGTGCGGCGGCAACTGACGCTCATTCAGAACGACTTGTTCGATCTCGGTGGTGACCTGTGCGTACCGGAAACCGACAAGCCGCTTGGCTACGAACCGCTGCGAGTCACCGCGTCGCAAGTCGAACAGCTTGAGCATTGGATCGACGGCCACAACGAGAAGCTGCAACCGCTGACAAGTTTCATCCTGCCTGGTGGCTCGCCGGCCGCCGCTCATTTGCATGTCGCGAGGACCGTCTGCCGCCGTGTCGAGATCGGAGTCCTGCGACTCTCCGAGACCGAGTCGATCAACTCGCAAGTCGCGATCTATTTGAATCGTCTTTCGGACCTGCTGTTCGTGCTGGCTCAGGTTTGCAACAACCACGGAGCCGACAATGTCCTGTGGGTGCCGGGAGCCAATCGAAACACCTGAGGCTCACGAATATGAACACGATCCTGAATTCCGCGCGCGCCGTGATTTTCGCACTGCTGATGTTGCCGATGGCGACGCAGGCCGCCGAGCCGACTCCTCCGGCCGGTTTTCGAGCACTTTTCAACGGCAAAGACCTTGCCGGCTGGTACGGCCTGAATCCGCACTCGGTCGACAAGCTCACGGGAGAGAAGCTCGATGCCGCATTGAAGAAGATGCGCGACGAGTTTCCGACAAACTGGCGCGTTGAGAACCGCGAGTTGGTCAATGACGGTCACGGGCCGTACGCCACGACCGACGCCGAACTGGGCGATATCGAATTTCTGATCGAATACAAAACGGTCGCGAAGGCGGACAGTGGCGTCTATCTGCGCGGGCTGCCGCAGGTTCAGATCTGGGACATCAGTCAGCCGAGCTTGCATACGGCTCCCGATCGCAATCCGAATCGAGGCTCCGGCGGCTTGTTCAACAACTTGGCGAGAACGCCCGGCCGCGATCCTTTGGTCGTCGCCGATAAACCTTTCGGCGAATGGAATTCGTTCCGCATTCGCCAGATTGGAGCGAGGACGTGGGTGTGGCTCAACGAGAAGCTTGTGGTCGATGACGCCGTGATGCAGAACTACGCGAATCGGTCGCAGCCACTGCCGGCGAAAGGTCCGATCATGCTGCAAACGCACGGCGGCGAAATTCGCTGGCGAAACATTTTCGTGCGTGACATCGGCTCAGACGAAGCGGCGAAGATCCTTGCTGAGGCAGACGCCAAGTTGAAGACAACACTCGCTGACAAAGTTCTGATCGAGCGAAGTGTCCGATATCTCGCCGACGGCCGCGACGAAAAGGCCGACTTGTACGTGCCGCTCAACCGCGATGCGGCGACGCTCTCTCCGGCGGTCGTGATCATTCACGGCGGCGGCTGGACCGGCGGCAAGCGCGATGCCGCTCGCGAACTCAACATCGGCACGACGCTCGCGCTGAACGGCTATGTTGGGATGAGCATCGACTATTTGCTCGCGACCGATTCGGCTCCGTCGTGGCCGCAGAACATTCATGACTGCAAGACCGCCGTCCGCTGGTTGCGAGCAAACGCCAAGCGACTGCAAATCGACGTCGATCATATCGGGGTGATCGGCGGCTCAGCCGGCGGTCATCTGACGTCGCTGTTGGCCATGACCGGTCCCCCCGACGGGCTCGATCCTACCGCACCGTGGGGCGAGTTCTCCTGCGCCGTTCAATGCGCCGTCCCGATGTACGGAGCCGGCGAAGTCCGCGACAGCAAGAGCGCGCTGTCGATGCTCGGCAAGACGCGCGAGGAAGCTCCGGACCTTTACAAGCTCGCGTCGCCGATCACTCATGCCGATCCGAAAGACCCGCCGTTTCTGATCCTGCACGGCACCGCCGACAAGACGGTCCCTGTCGAGCAATCTGAAATTCTCGCTGCCGCGTTGAAGAAGGCCGGCGTCGAACACGAACTCGTTCTCGTCCCCGATGCTCCGCATACGTTTGATCTGCAACCCAAGCAACAGGATTTGCGTCCGCTGGTGCTCAAGTTCTTCGACAAACATCTGAAGCCGAAGTCCAAGTAATGCTGTCCCTGTCCGGCCGATGGCTGTGGGCTGAAAGCTGATGGCTGTTATCTCAATCCCGATCCGCCAGGAGATTTGAAATGACGGCCATCAGCTTTCAGCTCACAGCCATCAGCCGGACGAGGTGGGGCGATGTGATGTGGCGACCGATTTGGCCATTGATGGGAATGATCCTCCTCGTCGCGATGCCGGTTCGCGCCGAGCCGCCGATCGACTTCAACCGCGACGTGCGGCCGATCCTGTCGGACAAGTGCTTCTTCTGTCACGGCCCGGATGACAAACATCGCGAGGCCGACTTGCGACTCGATCAGCCTCTGCGAGTTGAAACAAAGCCGAGTGAATTGCTGCGCCGGATCACAACCACTGATTCCGACGAGCAGATGCCTCCGGAGAAGTCCGGCAAGAAGTTGTCGGCTGCTGAAGTCGCAACTCTGCGGCGCTGGGTCGAGCAAGGTGCGAAGTGGCAGACTCACTGGGCCTACGTCACGCCGATCAAGCATGAGCCGCCGCGTGTGGCGGACGAGACGTGGCCGGCCAACTGGATCGACCGATTCGTGCTGGTTCGGCTGGAGCGTGAGCAACTCAAACCCGCGCCGGACGCCGACCGGATCACTCTGGTTCGACGACCGAGCTTTGACCTGCGCGGACTGCCGCCGACGTTGGACGAGGTCGCCACGAACGATTACGAAAAACTCGTGGACCAGTTCCTCGCCAGCGATGCCTTCGGCGAGCGGATGGCTGTGTGGTGGCTGGACCTCGTTCGCTACGCCGACACGGTCGGCTATCACGGCGATCAGGAGCATCACATCTCACCGTATCGCGATTGGGTCATCGACGCCTTCATCGACAACATGCCGTTTGACCGATTCACGCTCGCGCAGTTGGCTGGAGATCTCGTAGGTTGGGATTCCATCCCGACCGCGTCTGTCCGACCGGGCGGTCGGGATGGAATCCCAACCTACGAACGAACCGACGATCTCATCGGATCGGGCTACAACCGGCTGTTGCAGACGTCTCACGAAGGGGGCGTGCAGGCCAAAGAATATCTGGCGATGTATGCGGCCGACCGAGTTCGCAATCTGTCGGGCGTGTGGCTTGGCGGAACGGTCGGCTGTGCTCAGTGCCACAACCACAAGTTCGACCCATACACGGCAAAGGATTTTTATTCGCTGGCCGCGTTCTTCGCGGACCTTGATGAAGCCGCGCACCTCAAGAAGGGGAGCGATGCGTCGCCGACCGTGCGAGCGCCGGAGATGCGCGTGCTGACGAAACGCGAACGTGCTCGCGCGGAGAAGTTGACCGCCGCCGAGCGAACCGTGTTCGAGAAGTCCGCTCGGCTGACGATGATTTCTTCCGCGATCGAGCCGCGCGAGATGCGGATTCTGCCGCGAGGCAATTGGCTCGATGACAGCGGCCCAATCGTGACTCCCGCGGTGCCGGAGTTCCTCGGCCGGCTCGACACCGGCGACCGGCGAGCGACTCGGCTCGATCTCGCTCGCTGGTTGACCGATCCGAAGAACGGAGTCGGCTTGCTCACCGCGCGAGTCATGGTCAATCGCTTTTGGATACTGATGTTCGGCGAAGGGCTGAGCCGATCGCTGGAAGACTTCGGTGCTCAAGGACAATCCCCCGATCATCCCGAATTGCTCGACCGCCTCGCGCATGAGTTCGTCGACAGCGGATGGAACGTGAAGCACGTCTTGAAGCTGATTGCGATGAGCCGAGCGTATCGGCAGAAAAGTGTCGCCGGCGCTCGCCACTTCACCGGCCAATCGCGTTTCCGCCTCCCGGCCGAATTCATTCGCGACAACGCGCTGGCGATCAGCGGGTTGCTGGTCAACGAAGTTGGCGGGCCGAGCGTGCGGCCGTATCAACCGGCCGGGTACTACAAGTACCTCAACTTTCCGAAGCGAGACTACGCGGCCGACAAAGACTCGAAGCAATGGCGGCGCGGCGTGTACGTGCATTGGCAGCGGCAATACCTGCATCCGATGCTCAAGGCGTTCGATGCCCCGCGCCGCGAGGAATGCACCGCCGCGCGACCCCGTTCGAACACGCCGCTGGCCGCGCTGGCGTTGCTCAACGATCCCACGTTCGTCGAGGCTGCCAAAGCCTTCGCTGCTCGCATCCTGAAAGAAGGGGGCAACACCGACGAGTCGCGCATCGCCTTCGCGTTCCGCCTCGCCACATCCCGACCGCCCGACGATGCCGAGCAATCGGTGCTGTTGAGTTTGCTGGCCGAGGCTCGAACCGATGACTCACAAAGCGAATCGTCCGCTCAAAAGCTGCTCGGCACTGGTCTGACTCCGCCTGCAAGCGATGTTCCCGCCCGCGAACTCGCCGCATGGACGACCGTCGCGCGAGCGCTGTTGAATCTCAACGAAACCACAACACGGAATTGAGCCGAGGCCGCGATCACAATTGCAGCAAATCACGCAGCGCGTCTTTCACGGCTGCGTATTGGTCGGCGGGCAACGTACCCATGCGGCGACTGAGCTTGCCGGGATCGAAACTGGCAAGTCCCTGAACGTTGACAGCGGATTCTTTCGGCAACCAACGTGGCTTGCCCAACGGAACTTCGCCTCGCTGGCCGCGAATCTGCGAAGTCAGCGGCGCAACGACCACCAAGGCGCGTGCATCAGCGGATTGCGGGTACGCCAAAACCAAAACAGGACGGCTCTTTTCCACCAGTCCCAAGTCGGCATACCAGACTTCGCCCGGTCGAGGTTCAGTAGGCACCGAATGACTCCGTCCAAGCGGCCGACTGCTCGTCAGCGGACAGCAGAGGTTTCGGATCGATGCTCACCGCGAACGGCAAGCCGCGACGAATTTCGATTTGAGCCAACAACAAGTTCACCGCGTCCGCGGGAGTCAGCCCCAGCTTCTTGAGAATCTTCTCCGCACGCCGCAGTCGCTGAGCTGGCACTTGCGTGAGGAATCTCGTTGTCGCTTGGCTCATGGCTTTGTCACTTGGTTCATGGAAGGCAGCCACCGAATGTCTTTGGACGCACCTCCCACAGTGGGAGAGTCTGTTTGTTGATCGGCAATAGCATCATAATCGCTTACCGAAATGGCGGTAGCTCGACTTCTGAATGGACGACTGACGATGGTCGATGACCTGGGAAACTTGAGTCAACACTCGCGGGATTCTGACAAAGTGACCGGTCGATTCGGTTGCTGCTGTCGTATTGCGTGGCATGTGTTTTTGACGGTCACGTCCTGTTTGATTGTGCTGGTCGTGATCCACATTTCGTCGCCAGTATTCTCTGCCGGCGGCGGCGTTCCATCCGATCTACCGGCAACCGCGAAGGCTGCGTTTGAGCAGGTGCGTCGCGAAGCAAATTCTGAGGGCGTTGCTCTCGGTGGCATCAGGATTCAGCATTCGCCGCTGTTGGAGCGATCCTTTCCCGACTACTGCATCGTGCGTGTGGACTTCACATGGCGGCTCATCGGAAATGCGTTTATGCGGCCGGTCAGCGTTTATGCGATCCCGTTGAATGGGGGTCCGGTGCATCGGATCCGCAGCAACTCCGCTGATGCCGAGCAGAACATCGTTCGGTTTCTCCGCGACGCGAGATACAAAGTGAAATCGAAGGAAGACGTCGAATCATTACGGCGGGTTTTGTGGAAACTTCAACCAAAGCTCATTGGAACTGTTGGTGTGGAAGCGAGTGATGCCCAAGGTCGAGAATGGAAAATCGGTGGCCATCGCAGCCTCACACTGAAGATTGACACGGATGGTTTCGTCACTGACATCCATTGAGGATCACCATGAGCGACGGAATTAGTCAGTCATGCCAGACACCTCGCCGGTGGCGATCAGGTTATTCCGTCGTTTTAGGTTGCTTACTTGCGATCGCATTTGTCGTGCTGAACGGCATCAACAACTGGCGAAGTCAGCGGCAGATTCTTGCAATGCGCGGTCTGCCATCAGGACTGCTCCTCAGCGATGTGGATGCCTTCGAACGGTTCAAGCAAGATTTGGCCTTTCAATACCAAGGGCGACCTGCCTTCCCGAAGGTTCATGCTCTGCACTCCTCGTTATTCATTGAACAATTTCCCGACCACTTCTTTGTGCAAGTTTTCCCGGAGTACAAGTTCTTTGGATTCACGATTTCAACTTCTATTCGGGAAGAACTCTGGGCGATTTCACGCAGAGGTGATCCCAATCGGTGCTTCATTGGTTCAATCGAGCGTTTTGGTGAGCTGGTCGACTTTTTGGGCAGCACTGGAAAGAGAATCCGAACTGTGGAAGACGCCGAAATGGTGCGCCGCGTATTCGTCGAACTTGGCGGGGCGGGAAGTTTTTCCGATCCCTCCGAAGCGCTGCATCGACGGGTCAGCCACTCGGTTTGGCGGATTTCCGGCTCACGGACGCTTGAAGATCACTTGTCCGTTCTCGAAATCTTTCTCGGCCCCGATGACGTTGTGGAATCCGGATGGTTGACGTTCGAATGATCTCGGCGACAGTCTTGCAGACGAGTTCGACTTGTATTGGCGGAGACGAAAGATGGCCAGATTTGATCCTGTCACGACCATCCAGAGACGCACGTTTCTCAACTCGGCTGGAGTCAGTCTCGGTTCGGCCGCGTTGTCGGCGTTGATGGCTCGCGACGCGCAAGCGGCGAACGAGCATCGGCCGTTGCCGCATCATCGGCCTCGGGTGAAGCGTGTCATTTACCTCTACATGTCCGGTGGTCCTTCGCATTTGGAGACGTTCGATGAAAAACCGGTGCTCGCGAAGATGCACGGGCAGGCGATGCCGGAGTCGTTTACGAAGGGGCAGCCGATTGCTCAGTTGCAGGGGCAGAAGCTGACCTGTCAGGGACCGATGATCGGGTTCCACAAGCATGGCGAGAGCGGGCAGGTGATCAGCGATTTTCTGCCGTGGCACGGCAAGATGGCGGACGACATCTGCATCCTCCGCTCGATGGTCACCGAGCAGATCAATCACGATCCGGCTCACACGTTCATGAACACCGGCACGGCGATCAACGGCCGGCCGTCGATGGGCTCGTGGATCAACTACGGGCTCGGCAGCGAGGCGGATGACCTGCCCGGCTTCGTGGTGCTCACCAGCGAAGGGGGCCGCAACCCGCAGCCGATCTCATCGCGCATGTGGGCGGCGGGATTTCTGCCCAGCCAGTTTCAGGGAGTGCCGTTCGAGTCGGCTGGTGATCCGGTGCATTACGTCGGCAACCCGGCGGGAGTCTCGATGGCTCAGCAGCGACGCTTGGTCGATGCGATTCGGAAGTTGGATGAGCATCGGGATCGGACGCTGCGCGATTCCTCCCGCCACGCGGTATATCCGGGTGGTTCCCGCGCTCTGCAGCGAGGGACATCTTCGACGACAGACCAGCCCGTAGCTGCAGAGCGCGGGAACCACCGGGGTGAACCCGGTGGCGGGATTGCGGCGCACGATCCCGAAGTCACGGCGCGGATCGCGGCTTATGAACTCGCCTTCAAGATGCAGTCATCGGTGCCGGAGTTGATGGACCTCTCCGGCGAGACTCAGGCGACGCTCGACATGTACGGCGCGAAACCGGGGGATGGATCGTTCGCATCGAACTGTTTGCTCGCGAGACGCATGGCCGAGCGAGGCGTGCGGTTCATTCAGCTTTATCATCGCGACTGGGACCATCACGGTGACTTGGTCCGTTACATGAATATCTGCTGTGGCCATACCGATCAGCCGGCGTGGGCGTTGCTGACCGATCTCAAGCAGCGCGGGATGCTCGATGAGACGTTGATCATCTGGGGCGGCGAGTTCGGTCGCACGCCGATGTTCCAAGGCAAGGGAGGCCCCGGCCGCGATCATCACATCAAAGCGTTTTCGATGTGGCTGGCCGGCGGCGGAGTGCGCGGCGGCCTGACTTACGGGGCGACTGATGAGCTGGGTTACAACTCGATTGAGAATGTCGTCCACGTTCGCGATCTGCACGCCACGATGCTGCACATGCTGGGCATCGACCACGAACGCTTCAGTGTGAAGCATCAGGGATTGGATGCGCGGCTGACTGGGGTCGAGAAGGCGCGAGTGCTGCGCGACGTGTTGAGCTAAGCGAACAAGACACGCAGACAAAAGTAGACGAGTCACTCCGTGACTCGAACGTTCCGGTCACGGAGTGACCGGTCTACTTTGCTTGCGGATGCTCTGCGTGATGGCGTCGCCGATTTCTTGGAGCGGGAGGATTTGTTGGGCGGCTCCCTTTTCGGCGGCAGCGGCGGGCATGCCGTAGACGACGCTGGTCTTTTCGTCCTGGGCGATCGTGTGCCAGCCCTTCTCTTTGAGCGTCAGCAAGCCTTTCGCGCCGTCGCGGCCCATGCCGGTGAGTAACTCGGCGACGCCCGGCCGCTTCCAATGCGCGGCCAGTGTGCTGAACAGGACAGACGCGCACGGAACCACCGACGGCCGAGACCATGCTCTGCACGACGTCCAATCCCACGCTGCGTCCCGACACTTCCGTCACGCGCTCGGCGGTCGAGAAGCCGGATAGAAACAAGAAGTCCAGCAGTTCCGTCACATTTATGCTGGCGACGAGATCCGGCGTGGAGTGTCCCTTCTCCAAGATCTTGCGGCGCAGCTTTTCCAGCGAGATGCCTCGGCCATCGTCGCTGATGGTGATCGACAACATCCCCGCGCGGTGTCGAGCTTCCAGGCGCAGCGTCCCTTGTTTCGGCTTGCCGCCCTGAGCACGTTGCTGCGGCGTTTCCAATCCGTGATCGAGCGCGTTCCGCAACAGTGTGGTTCAGCGGCGCTTCGAGCTTTTCGAGGATGTCCCGATCGACGTCGGTGTTGTGGCCGTGAATTTCAAACTTGACCTTCTTGCCGAGCTTTCGAGCGAGATCGCGGACCATTCGGGGAAACCTTGAATGCCATCCGCGAACGGTCGCAGCCGGCTGGCGATGACTTCGTAATACAGCCGGCTGCTGAGATCATCCGACTGCCGCGCGTGTTCTTCAAAGACGCCGATACGATCCGACAGCAGCTCGCGGCATTCGCCGATGCGCTGCCGAGCTTCGTGCAGCAGTCGTTCCCCGCGTCCATGCTTCGCCTCCGCCGACAAGTGCATCTCCTCGACGACTGCCGCCAGCCGATCTTGGTTTTGTTTCAGCAACTGCAACGACTTCGCGAACGGCTGCAACCAGCGGGCCTCGACCAGCGACTCTCCGGCGAGGCTCATCAATCGCGACAAGTTCTGAGCGGTCACGCGCACGACACGTTCATCCGCCGACGAAGCCGCAGTCTGTGGCTGCGGCGGAAGTTGAACAATCACGTCGTAAGACTCAAGGACCATCGTGGGCTGCTTTGACGGGCGAAGAGCCACCTCTTCGCGAGCATAGACTCCGCTCTCGCCCAGCGACCCTGCGAGCGAGCGACTGGGAGATGCGGGAGTCGCCGGCGAGACGACTGGCGGAGTCGGCGTGCTTGGTGCCGCTGCTCCGTGAGCGACGGCGGTGAGTTGTTCGATCAGCGCGCGGACGTTGCCGTTCTTCGCCGGCAGCCACTGGCTGCTCCCGTTCCGTTGATGAACTCTTGGTCGATCGGCCGTAATTCGACCACTCGCTCGGCCAGCAGGCCGAACTTCTGGCCGGAATGCTCCGCATCCAGTGGAATCAGAATGATTCAACCGATCAGGGATCAGGTCTTCAAGTTTCATTTTTGGCACCGCGAATGGGGTGCGATAGGGATTGAAATGGCGCGGTGAGAAGAGAGTCAGGGATAGATCACGAGGCCAAAAATGAAATTTGAAGACCTGACCCCGGCTCGCGCGCAAAGTGCGTCGTACGCCCCTGGATCGAACGCGGCCCCGATCGGTCTTGTCGAGGTTTCGGTGGAGCGATAGCGTCCCGCCACTTTTCTCAATGCCGTCGCGGTTCGCGACGCGTGAACTACTCGCAAGGAGGCGAATATGACTCAACGAACGATGGCCCTGCAGGTCACCTTGGTGCTGGGATTGATCGTCGGCATCGTCGGTGGAAACTTTGTGCTGCACCGCTGGATGCTGGGCGACGCGACCTCACGCGAAGTCGATGCCGGAACCGCGACGACGAATTCGTCCGACGACGATCTTGAGGAATACAGGCCGACCAGCCGGTCCACTTCAATGGTGACTGATCCGGTGGTTGTTCGCGAACAGCTTCGGTGGCTCATCACTCAGAAATTTCCGCACGCCTCCGTCGAAGAACGCGAGGGTTGGCTGGAGGAACTCAGTGATTTCTCGCTCCCCGTCGCCGAAGGCATTCTCGACCTGCGGAGTGAACTCAAAAAAATGAAAGCGAAAGACGATCAAGCGAAAGTCCGGGTTCTGCCCTTCGGCTTCGACGTCACACGCTGATCAGTGATTGGGACGGGGTCGGGAGTCTTTTTCAGGTCGGCATCAGGCTACCTGCCAGCGATTCGCAAGAGAGTCGTCGGTGGCCGTTCGGCCGACCTGAAAAAGACTCCCGACCTCTTTCCGGCTTACGGGACATCATCACGCTCGGCAGGTATCATCCCGGCGTTCGCTCGGCCGATGTATGGAACTCGGCGGCGATCTCACCGCGAGGAACCAATCATGCCGAATTTGTTGCGATCGTTTTGCGGACTTTGCGTCTGCGTCACCAGCTTGACCCTCACCGGATGCTCGAAGGAACCCCCTCCGCCAGCCAAGCCCGTTTCGCTAGGGTCGAGCGCCCCGATCGAATCGACGGAACCCACCGATCCTCCCGCGAAGACCGATGACTCGGCCGCGCCGGTGAAGCCTGCTGATTCCAATGCGACCGCTTCGGCCGAGGTGCTGCTTGGTTCGCCGGAACTCACCGCCGGCATCCCCGGCGACGGAGCGCTGACCGCCGAACAAATTCAGGCGTGGTTGGAGAAACCGGAGAATCACGCCCCCCTGGAAATCGTCCTGCCGATGGGGCTGATGGCGGGATCGAAACAAGTGCAGGGCATCGCCGACAACTTGATGACTCGCGCCAAGATCGAACTCGGCCGGCAGCTCTATTACGACACGCGACTCTCCGCCGACAACACGATTTCGTGTGCGAGTTGCCATGATCCCGATGAAGGTTTCGCGAAGCACACTCAGTTCGGCGTGGGCATCAAGGGACAGACGGGCGGACGCAACTCGCCAGTCTGTTACAACCGCATCGTCAGCAGTTTGCAGTTCTGGGACGGTCGAGCGGCCTCGCTCGAAGAGCAAGCCGTTGGTCCGATCGCCAACCCCATTGAAATGGGTAACACGCACGAAAAAGCGGTCGAGACCATCGCCAGCATTCCCGGCTACGCCGTGCAGTTCCGAGTCATCTTCGGCGACGAGGGCGTCACCATCGACAACATCGGCCGCGCGATCGCGACCTTCGAGCGAACCATCGTCACTGGCCCGGCTCCGTTCGATTACTACGAAGCAGTCCGGCCGTTCCTCGTTATGAAGCCCGACGACCTGGCCTCGCTCAAAGACGACGACGCAGAGTTGTACGCGAAGTACGAAGCGGCCAAGGCCGCGGCCAACGAGCACCCCATGTCCGCCAGCGCGATTCGCGGCCGAGATTTGTTCTTCGCCGAACGAGGCGGTTGCACCGCCTGCCACGTCGGCGCGAACCTCGCCGACGAGAAGTTCCACAACATCGGCGTCGGCATGGCCGCCGAAAAACCGGACCTCGGACGCTTCACCATCAGCGACGATGAAAAAGACAAAGGAGCCTTCAAGACGCCGACGATCCGCAATGTCGCACTCTCCGCCCCGTACATGCACGACGGCAGCCAGAAGACGCTGGAAGAAGTCGTCGAGCACTACAACAAAGGGGGCACGCCGAACCCGCAACTCAGCACCAAGATCAAGAAGCTCGACCTGAAACCGGAAGAGAAAACCGACCTTGTCGAATTCATGAAAGCCTGCACCGGCGAGTTCCCCAAGATCGAACGGAGCCGGCTGCCGGAGTAGCTGATTGGATTTTGGATATTGCCTCGCAAAAACCAGACACCAGACTTCAGCCAGAGTTCTTGCGAGGCTTGGAATCAGACCGTGCAAAATGAAGAAACAGTCGGAACACTGATCTCCACTAATCTTCGCTGATTCATGGCGATGGACAGACCAGATTAGCGAGGATCAGTGCTAATGAGTGTTGCTCATTCAGTCTCAAAAACGTGACACTCCGTGAACCGATTCCTGGATCAAGGACTCTGGCATCTCGATGAAACGCGCTTTGATCACAGTTTGGAACGTCTGCCTGTTGTTCATCGTTTTATTTTGGACGTATGCCATCATCCCAAAGGTGATGTTGCAGTTTAGCGGACTGCATTTATTTTCGTCGGGAACGTCTAGAGCCCGAGCAATCATGTTCGGGTTCGAAGGCATTGGGCTGTTGATGACGATTGCCACCACTTCAGCGTCGTTCTGTAGCCTTTTTTGGCGAGATGTTGCCAAACCTTGGAGATTAGCGTTCGCGGTGATTTTCACCGTCTTAGCGGCCGGTACGTTCATCGCTGAGTGGATCACCTACCTCGACGATCGAAAGTATCTTCCGCCAACAGGTGGCGTGAGTCTCGATGGTGACCATGTGGCATTCTTCCTGACGATCAGTTTTTTCCTCCTGCCGCTCGTCGTGTTTGGTCGTAGTTATCCGAACTTAGCGATGATTGCCTGCTCAAGAATCTTTAGTCGTCGCAATCTTGTGACGAACGACGCAGGAAGTGATTCGTCTGAGGTCGTTCATGAATCGGACTCGGCTAAAGGAAAACCGTTGACGAATTGATCGACCGGCTCGCGAATGCAATTCGTCACCTCGCACAAAAACCAGAGTTTGGTGCCACGATGAATCGTGAACTGCTTGGAAGTTTGAAACAGGGACTGAGATGAAAATCGCCACCGGAACCACACTGATCCGCAACGGTCAAATCGTAGACGGCACTGGAGCCGCGCCGCTCACCAACGGCGCGGTCATGATCGAAGACGGCAAGATCACGTTCGTGGGCCGCGAAGAGAACGCGCCGTTGGTCTCTCGCGACGCGAGCGTGATCGACGCTCGCGGCGGGACGATCATGCCGGGACTCGTCGAGGCGCACTTTCATCCGACGTACTTCAACGTCGCCGCGCTGGAAGACCTCGATATCAAGTACCCGGTCGAATACGTCACGCTGCTGGCGGCCGGCAACGCGAAGCTCGCGCTGGAGTGCGGATACACGGCGGCACGCAGCGGCGGCAGCTTGTTCAACATCGACGTGTGGTTGAAGAAGGCGATTGAAAGCGACCTCTGTCCCGGCCCGCGACTCGCCGCCAGCGGTCGTGAAATCTGCGGCGTTGCGGGCCTCATGGACTGGAATCCCGACTATCGCAAGATCGGCATGGAAGGCTTAATCCTGCTCATCAACGGACCAGACGAAGCGCGCGCCGCCGTGCGCAAGCTGGTCAAGGATGGCGTCGAATGGATTAAGACGTATCCCACCGGCGACGCCGCCGCACCCGACACCAACGACCATCACACACTCTGCATGACCTTCGAGGAAATGCACGCGGTCGTCACGACCGCTCACAACCACGGCAAGAAAGTCACCGGTCACTGCCGAGCCACCGAGGGAATCAAGAACGCACTCCGCGCCGGCTACGACGCCATCGAACATGGCACGTTCATGGACGACGAAGCGCTGGAGTTGCTGCTGCAACGAGACGTCCCCTGCGTGCCGGCTCTGTACTTCGAGCTGATGAGTATCCAACGCGGTCCGGAATTCGGAATGTCTCAAGCGGTCATCGACGGCCACCAAGAAACGCTCGACGGTGGAGCGGAATCGGCTCGCAAAATTTTGAAAGCGGGCGGCCGGCTGGGCATGGGGGGCGACTACGGCTTCGCGTGGAACCCGCATGGCGACTACGCGAAAGAACTGTCCTTCTTCGTCAACTACGTCGGACTTGATCCGCTGACGGTCATCAAGTGCGCGACGAAGACCGGAGCGGAGATTATGGGACGCGGCGACGAGTTCGGTACGGTCGAAGTCGGCAAACTTGCGGACCTGCTGATCGTTGAGGGGGATGCCGTGAAGAACATCGCGTTGCTCAGTGACCGCTCGAAGTTCTTGGCGGTCATGCAGGCCGGAGTCCTCAAGGCTGGACGGTTGGCGTAATGTAGACGAGTCACTCCGTGACTCGAAGATTCCGGTCACGGAGTGACCGGTCTACAAATCACGCCGCGCGACGTTCTGGGTTCAATGCCTCACGCACTTTTGATCCCGCAAGTTCTCGCCAAAGTTCGCGATACCGCTCAACGATGCGGTGGATGTCGTATCGCTCGACGACTCGCCGCCGCGCTGCCGCGCCCAAGGCCGACCGTTCCGCACGGGTCAGTCTTAGCAAGTCGCTAACCGCATTACCCAATTGCAGCGGGGCTTGTTTCACAACGATATGGCCGGTGTCACCCACGACTTCGGCGCATTCACCAACATCTGTCGCAACACACGGCACACCACAAGCCATCGCTTCGCCGACGACGTTCGGAAATCCTTCGGTCGTGGATGAGCAAACCAAAACGTCGAGACTCGCGTCGATGGCCGGTACGTCGTGTCGCACTCCCAACCAGTGGAAGCGGTCACGCAGGCCGACTTCATCGACCCATCCCCAAAGATCAGCGGCCGAGTAAGTCTGCTCTTCACCGGCACCGACAAAGTGAGCATTCGGAAATTGTTCGGCAACCACTCGTGCCGCGCGGATGAACGTGCGATGGTCCTTGTGCTGATGCAGCCGCCCGATCAATCCGACCAACGGCGTGTCGTCGCTGATGCCAAGTTCAGCGCGGATGCGCTGCCGAGCGACGGGATCGGGACGCAGTTCGCTCAGATCAAATCCGTTTGGAATCACTTCGAACTTCTCCGGCGCGTAACCAACTCGCAGATGCGCCGCGCGAGCAGCTTCCGCACAGAGCACGATGCGGTCGGGCACGAGTCCCGACAATTGCCCGCCGAGCCACGCCGACCAGCGCATCGAACGCGAGTCGATCTGCGGATCGAGCGTGCTGTGTCGGATATTCCAGGCGACTGGCATGTCGCGCCGCGCGAGCTTCGCGGCCACTCCGCCATACAAGTTGCCGAGATACATCCAGCCTTGGACGACATCGGGCTGAAACCGTCGCAGGTCGCGAGCCAGTGTCAGCAGGTGCCACGGATTCGGAAGCTTCGGCCGCAGGAACTCGTACAGCCGATTCGGGATGCCGAGCTGTTCGAGGTGTTCCGTGAACGGTCCCGGCAAGCCGATCGTGAAGACGTGGACGTCGAACTCTTCCGGCCGCAGCCGAGCCAGAACGCGAGCCAGCATCCGTTCGGCCCCGGCCAAGACGATTGCGTTGATGACCACCGCCAGCCGGACGCGTTCCATCGCTGATTTACCACGTAGCCGCGTTCGCCAGAACGCGGGGCTTTGAGATGACGACCCTCCCACATTCTGGCGAATGCGGCTAAGGCGAATGCGGTAACGACATCCGGGGTGAGGCAGACTTTTCCGGCAGGCTTGTAGCAGACAGGCCGAAAATGCCTCAACGCGAGTCGGCCGCCGCCGGACTTTCGGCACTTCGGGATTGAAATACCGGGGAATTTTCGCAACGCTCGCCGCCGTGGGAACTTTTCGAGGCAACGCTCTGTCTGAGCGGCCCGTCGGAACGCTCCGACTTCCCGCCCAAAACCGACCGCGACCCACTGACATGCCCCTGCCCACCGACGATCTACTGTCTGCCTTCCACGACGGCGAAGTCACTCCCGCCGAACGTGCTGTTGTTGAGCAACGTCTGACGACCTCGGCCGACACACGTCGCGAGCTTTCGGAGCTCAAACAAGTCTCCGCACTTCTGAAGACACTGCCACGCGACCGTCTGCCGTCCGAGTTCCCGCAGCAAGTCTTGCAGGCCATCGAACGCGAGATGCTGATCCCGTCGCAGCCGGTCGATCCAACAGATTCTTTCGCGGCGCGAGCCCGTTCGTCTCGACGCTGGATCGGAACCGCCGCCGTGCTGACTTCAGCCGCCGGTCTGTTGCTGTTGGCGCGAGCGCTCGATGACCGCGCGGGACGCGACGTTCCGAAAGGCCAGCGCTTCGCGGGATTGCAAAAGATTCAATCGGCTCCTGTCGAAGTCGCTGTGGATTCACCGTTGCCGATGGCGGCGGATGATTCGGTGTCGCTCGCTCGGAAGAGCGATGTTGCGGCCGGAGCGGCGGGACAAAACGGAGTGTTCGCGAACGCTCCGACCAACACATTCACCCGCGCACGAATCGCGGGCGGAGCCAGCGGCGACAGATTTGTCTTGGATCAATCCGCGCTGCGCACCGCGGATGTTGGTGAAGTCGTCCGCGCGATCCAGCAAACGGAAGGAGACGAAGTGGCCGTTGTGTTTCTGACGGTTGTCGATCGCAAAGAAGGACTCGATGGCTTGCAGTTCTTGTTGACGGAGAACCGCTTCACTCGGTCCGAAGAAGCAGCGGTTGTGAAGGCGGATCGCCTTTCATCTCCGGCCGGTGACGCTGATGAAATGCAAGCGGTGCTGGTCAAGTCGAACGCCGCACAACTGGCAATGGCTTTGAAGCAGCTCGGCCAAGAGAAGTATTTGCATCGCTTGGAAGTCGATCAGCCAATCTTGCTGGCTGAACTGAACGAAGCTCGCGGTGACCGAGCAGTGCTGGCCGACAAAGCGAGCGCCGACGGGGCGAAGCGAGAGAACGCCAAGTCGTTGCCCGAATTGGCATCGTCCGCGCGCCGAGCAAAACAGGCTCTGCCGGAAACTGCTGAGAAGAAGTCCGCCGCCGCGCCCGCAACGGCTGCGAAATCGAACGAGGCACGCGACGAGAAGGAACCATTCGCCAATCAAGTCACGTTTGGTGTTTCCGCGCAACTGCTGCAACAGAATCAAGTGGCTCAGCAGAGCCGCGCTCGCGGCTTGTCGAAGGGTGCGCTGCGCGGCCAAACGCTCGCCGGGAAAGACGCGGATGCGACCGCCGAACATCGTCCGCTGCAAGTGCTCTTTGTCGTCGTCGATCAATCGCAGACCGGCAAGCCACAAACCCCGCCAGCCAACTCGTCAAAGCCCGCCGCCGCTCCCGCGAAAACTCGCAACGAACCCGCGCAGCCCAAGGGGCAAGACGGGGCCGCCTGAGCGACCATTCGAATTTGAAATCTCAAATTTGAAATCTCAAATCCCAAATCGAACGATCCAATTCATGCCACGCACCGCCACGATTCACCGGCAGACTGCCGAAACGACGATCGACTTGTCGCTCGATCTCGACGGCACCGGCCAGGCGCAGATCAACACCGGCATCGGCTTCTTCGATCACATGCTCACGCTGTTGGCGAAGCACTCGCTGATCGACCTGACGGTGACTGCCAACGGCGATCTACACGTCGATCATCACCACACGGTGGAAGACACCGGCATCTGTCTCGGCAAAGCGCTAGCCGAAGCACTGGGCGACAAGAAGGGCATCGTGCGCTATGGCAGCATCGCGCTGCCGATGGAAGAAACGCTGGTCACGTCGGCCGTCGATTTAAGCGGCCGCATGGCGTTCGTGTTTCGCGTGGATTTCCCCACGGAGAAGATCGGCGAGTTCGATTGCCAGTTGGTTCCCGTCTTCTGGGAAGCGGTCGCAGCCAACGCGCTGATGAATCTGCACCTCGTGCTGCATCACGGTCAGAACAGCCATCACATCAGCGAAGCCTGCTTCAAAGGGACGGCTCGTGCGCTGCGACAAGCAGTCGTCATTGACCCGCGCCAAACGGGAGTGCCGTCCTCGAAAGGGACGCTCACGAAGTAGCGCGACACTCGTGCATTTCGTGTTTTGCAAGCGTCAATTCGCGGTTGAAAAATCGACACAAAAAGTTCGTTGCAATTCTTCGCGCGGCCGATACTCTACCGCCCCACTTCCGACCCCCAATTGTGTTGCTGGACCGGATGCCGCAATCGAGTGGGAGTCGTTCGCAAACAACTGCCGAGTTATGTCAACATGGATGACAACCCAGGTTGTTGCGACTGTCAGCTCGTGACAAGTTCACGGCGGACAGCCGAGGATCGCAGGCTCTTCACGGCGGGGAGAGCTCGGCGGGTTGTTGGCGACGACATGTCGGAAGCGAATTTGGAACAAGCGTCAGCTCGGTCGCTCGGATGCGACCGGGCTGATCTGCTTTGTAGGCGGCCGCTCATTCGTAG
>CAMDDX010000018.1 GCA_945893075.1 Planctomyces sp. SH-PL62
AGCACCGCTTTGGATTGTCTGCCTGGGCGGACTCCAAAGAACCAAAGCGGTGCTGACACACCGCACTCCAAAGGTTTTCATGCCAGAGCTGACACAATCGGAATGGGCTCTCGTGCTGCTGGCCGCGTTTGGGGTCGGCGTGTCCAAGAGCGGCTTTGCCGGCTTGGGGCTGTTCCATGTCGTGGTCTTCGCGTCTTTGTTTGGAGCGAAGACTTCGACCGGCATTGTGCTGCCGATGCTGTTGTTTGGCGACGTGTGCGCGGTTGCGTCGTTTCGACAGCATGCACGCTGGGATTACGTGTGGCGGATGGCGTTGCCCACGGGCTTGGGCGTCGTGGCTGGCTGGGCATTGATGCAGCGGTTGGATGAATCGGCCTACAAGGGAGTGATTGGCGGGATCATTCTCGGCTTAGCCGCAATGCAAGCGGCTCGGATGTGGCGCGCCAATTTGTTCGCGCGCGTGCCGCACTCGACTTGGTTCTGCTGGAGTTTGGGACTGCTCGCCGGTTTCACGACGATGCTGGCGAACGGTGGCGGAGTCGTCATCGCGCTGTTCCTCGTGGCCGTCTCGTTGCCGAAGCTGGAGTTGGTAGGGACGACCGCTTGGTTTTTTCTACTACTGAATCTCTTCAAGATTCCCTTCAGCGCCAGCTTGGGCCTGATCAGCCTCGACTCGCTGACGCTCAACGCGGTGCTGACTCCAGTGATTGTCGTGGGGCTGTTCTCTGGCCGCTGGTTGATCCACCGCGTGCCGCAGAAACTATTCGACAGTTTGGTGCTGGCATTCTCGGCCGCGGCGGCGCTGCGACTGATCGGCGTGTTTTAGCCATTGATCCGCATATCAGCCGCAGGGCGCTAGCCCCGGTTTGTGCAGCTCGAACCGGGGCTAGCGCCCGGCGGCTGATTCAATGATCCAATAACTCCAACCGCCGCAAGCCTTCTTCGACCGAGACCACGGATTCAAAGCCAAAATCTCGCTGAGCCTTGTCCACGCGATACCAGTGCGAGCGGCTCAACTGCGAGGCGAGGAACCGAGTCATTCGCGGTTCTGATTCGATGCGCAACAAGCCGTAGACTCCTTCCAACACCGCGCCGATGGCCGAGGCCGCGCTGGCGGAGATCGACTTCTGAATCGGAGGCAATCCGGCGCGGCCGAGGAGTGTGTTGACCCAGTCCCACAGATTGACCGGATCGGGTTCGTTGATGAAGTAGGCTTGTCCGGCGACCGGCGATTTGAGCGTCAACGCATCGGCCGCTTGCAGGTGAGCCCGCGCGGCGTTTTCGACGTAGACCATCGAGATTAGGTTGCGACCGTCACCGACTCGTCGCAGTTGGCTGCGTTTCGCCCGTTCGATCAATCTCGGGACGAGCTGCGTATCGCGCGGTCCCCAGATCAGATGCGGCCGCAATGCGCACGTCGCCAAACCCTCGACGCCGTTGGCGGACAGTACCGCTTGTTCGGCGAGCGCTTTGCTGCGCGGATAATGGCAAAGGAATTTCGTGGAGTAGGGCAGCGACTCGTCCGCACCGAGATGATCGTGTCCGTCGTAGACCACGCTCGGCGAACTGGTGAAGACCAGCCGGCCGACTCCATGACACCGACAGCCCTCAATGACATTCTGCGTGCCGAGCGTGTTGACTCCATGAAACAACTTCCACGGCCCCCAAATGCCGGGCAGCGCTGCGGCGTGGAAAACGACGTCCATGCCCTCGCACGCCGCCGTGACGGCCGACGTGTCTTGCAGATCGCCGGTGCGTGTTTCGACTCCCAGCTTGTCGAGTTCGGGGTATCGCTGGCGGCTGAAGACTCGCACTTGATCGCCGCGCGCGACGAGCTGCTCGACGATGTACCGACCGAGAAATCCGCCGCCGCCAGTGACAAGTCCGCGCATGAGTGTGAATCACTTCCAAGGCCGACCTCCGGCCGAATGCCGATGGCCGACAGCCGATCGCCGTTATTCTATTTTTGGTTTTTGAAAGGTGAGATAACGGCTTTCGGCCATCGGCTCTCGGCCATCGGCCGGAAGCGACACCGCTTCGTCTGCCCGCAGAGTTCGACCAAACTGCGTGACCGGCAATCTTTGCTTGGGGCTATTCCGCCGTTGTTGCCGATCCAACGAGGTGACAGCTTGTAAGACAAGCGGGCCAACTCTCCAAGGAAGCATGATGTCGATTCACGCGTGGTGGAAACGAATCGTCACGACCTGGCAGAAACTTCGTCCGGCGCGACGTCGCCGCTCATTGGGCGGCTTCTCGGCCGAAGCGTTCGAGCCGCGCCGGTTGTTGTCCGCATTTGTGGTCAACAGTCTGGCGGACTCGCACGATGCCATTCTCGGCGACGGGATCGCCGCCGATGCCAACGGCCACACCACGCTGCGCGCGGCCCTCGAAGAAGCCAATGCTCACGCGGGAGCCGACACGATCGCGCTGCCCGCCGGAGTCATCGGCGTCTCCGCCGCGAACGGTCCGCTCGTGGTGACGGATGGCGTCACGATCATCGGTACCGGGGCCACCATCATCGACGGTGCCGTGTTCGATGAGGTCTTCTCGGTCAGCGGCGCGGGACGGTTACAGTTCGATCATGTCACCGTCCGTTCCTCGAATGACGTGGCGATCCCGCGTCCAATTCTCCTGACAGCGAATGCTCGGCAGGCGGATTTGATCGTGGCGTTTTCGGCGATCACGTCGGAACCATTCACGGTCGAAACCAAAACACCGAACGGCCTGTCGCCGCTGATCGGCATCACGATTCCCGATAGCGTCTTTGATGAGTCCCCGATCGCTCCGGATCGGAAATCCGTGAAGCCCGCAACTGTGCTGGGCGAGATTGTCGTGCCGACTCCTGAGCAGGCGATCGACCAAATCATCAACGCGCTGTTCCGCAACGAACCGGATTTCGTGCTGCCGGTGGGTGTCGAGCAGAAGCCGAAATCCATGCCAGAAGACAACGCTCAGCCGATCCCGAAAGACGGCGCTGAAGAATCGCCGTCAGACGATGAGCAATCGCTGAATGACTCCGGTGACGATGAAGCATTCCGCACCGTCCTGCGTGGCTGGGCTGACGAAGCGGGCTGGCACGAATTCGATTTCCTGTCGCGCGGGGCGAAGTCCGTGGCGGTGCTGCCTCATCACGGCAGTCGCGTGGCCGCGATGGCGGGAATGCTGCTCGGTTCGGTCGCCGTCACCTCGTGGTCGCGAGCCGATCGCAGCGTATGGCGTGAATCGCTGTCTCTGTCCGCCTGGCGGACTCGCCTCGACCGATTGCGTCGGCGACCTCGATAGAGTTGGGCTTCCGAGGGACACGCGATAGTCTGCTCCGTTGCCGGTCCTTGATCGCCGGCTTTCGCTTGCCCATCCGCATGCGAGACGTCTTTGACTCGTAGCCTGACTCTCTGAGTCGGGTGTTGATCTGCGACATTCCCGACTCAGAGAGTCAGGCTACGGTCCTTTGCAACCACATCGACGGAGACTCTCATGACCAGCCGAGCCGCGACCGAATGGCGTTATGAAAAACTGACCTGGCCTGAAATCAACGAAACGATCGAGATGCGAAAGGTCTGCATCATCCCCTGCGGGGCGGTCGAGCAGCACGGCCCGCATCTGCCGCTGGATGTCGATCTGATGTGTCCCGGTGGGATCGCTCGCGGGGTGGGCGAAGCGATGCGCGACAAAGTGCTTGTCTTGCCCACAATCGCTTACGGCTACACCGGGCATGTGATGGACTTTCCGGGCACGATCAACACGCATTGGGAGACCTTCATTAAGCAAGTGCTCGACGTGACGAAGTCGCTCGCGTATCACGGATTCAAGAAGATCATTCTGCTCAACGGCCACGGCTCGAACATGCCGAACCTCGATCTGGCCGCGCGCCGTACGAACTTGGAGACCGACGCCGAGTGCGTGCTGATCGCGTGGTGGAACCTGCTGACCGTCGACAAAGCCTTCTTGCCGAGCTGGCGTGAAAGCAAATTCCCCGGCGGCTGCTCGCACGCTTGTGAGTTGGAGACGTCGCTGTACCTGTACCTCGACGAAGACGGCGTGCGCAAGGACAAGATCAAGAGCGGCACGATCAAATTCAACAACGAAGACAACCCGTTCAATTGGGTCGATCTCTTCGGAGCCGGGCCGGGATCGTTGATCTCGTGGACCAGCAGCTACAACGACACAGGAGTGCTCGGCGACGCGGAATTGGCGACGAAGGAGAAAGGGGAGCGGGTCTATCACGAGTCCGTCAAACAACTCTGCCGCTTCATCGACTACTACCGCGACCGACCCATCGACGTGCGCGGGCGGCATCAGGCTCATAAACCCAAAATGCCGATCCCGTGGGGCCAGTACGATGCGCTGCCGTAGCGGGTGCAAAACAGCATTTGTCCGGGGTCAGGCACCGCAAAATTCAAAATTGGCGGAACCAAGCGTTGGAAGTACTCAGGACGTAGCTCCGCCAATTTTGAATTTTGCGGTGCCTGACCCCTGCCTGTGGACGTTCGGCAATTTTCATGTCGCTCGATTCCTTCCGGCACTTCCATTCTGTCCCCAGTCGTAGGCACTGCCATGTTCTATAAAGTCGACAGCACGCGTATGACGATGCGAGAGTTCTCCGTGAGCACTCCGCTTCTGTTGTGGCCCATTGCATTGCCGATCTTTGGGCTGCTGAAAGTTTTGAGAGTCCGGGTCGACGGATCTCCCGATGATCCCAACATCGAATGGCTGTCGGAGCACGAAGTGCCTCGCCAGAAACTGCCTAAGGATCTCCAGACCCGATTTGACCCGCTCGAAGCGGAACTCGCGGAACTGGACTTCGAGTCGCCGGTCTTTCATCAATGGCACGACCGCAGCCAGCACACGCAGTTTCATTTGGAAACGCTGCGGCATTCGTCCGGGCAAGCCTTCGGGCGGCTCCATCACAAGCATTGGAGTTTCCCCAAGCCGCCGCGCGACTATCTGTTCGCGATGTTCGTTTCCGAATTCGATGATGGTTCCTTCCTCGTCTCAACGGCTGGCAAGAAGGACTTGTTTCCCGTGCCACCCAATGTCGTTGTTCAACGCATGGCAGGAGCCTCCGCAACCAAACTGTGGGCCGCGCACCAATCGGCGTTGCAGCGCGAAGCGCTGGCGAGATCGCCGGTTCCTATCCGAGACGATCATGACTTGGACGAGCAGATCGAGAAGTTCCAATCGACGCTGCGTGATTTCCATGTCGAGCGTGGAGCGTTCGTGCCGCTGCCGACGAAGCTGTCTCCCGAAATGCCGTCGCCGGTGCTGGCCTCAACCATCGACACAGCCAGTCTGGAACTCGTTGACGTCGTCGATGCGGATGAGGTTCCGATTCTGGCGGCGGAAAGTGAGCCGGTGCTCGACGAACAGCACGTCAGCGTGATCGAGGAAATTCGACGACAGCAAAAGAAACGTGGCGGCTGGTTGGGAGCGATCGCCTTGTTGGTGGTGTCGGCGGTGGTGTTCGTCGGAGCCGGAGCGGCTCAATGGGACTGGAAGTTCGCGCTGCTGTTGGTCCCGATCCTGCTGTTTCACGAGGCAGGTCATTGGGTGGCGATGAAAGTCTTCGGCTACCGCAACCTGAAGATGTTTTTCATCCCGTTCTTTGGCGCCGGGGTCAGCGGCCGGTCGTACAACGTCGCCGGCTGGAAGAAAGCGGTCGTGGCCTTAGCCGGGCCGCTGCCGGGGGTCTGGCTGTCGATTGTGCTGGGCGTGGTGGCCCTCATCATGGAGAAGCCGCAGTTGCTCGAAGTGGCAATACTGGCCCTGATTCTGAACTCATTCAATTTGCTGCCGATCCTGCCGTTGGACGGCGGTCAGAATCTGCACGCGGTCTTGTTCTCGCGGCATCCGATTCTGGACATCGTCTTTCGAGCGGTCGCATCGCTCGCGCTGATGGGAGGTTCGGTTCTGTTGAGTGACAAGTTCCTCTTTTACCTTGGTCTGGTGATGCTCTTCAGCCTGCCCATCGCGTTCAAGACGATGAAGATCGTCTCGAAGCTGCGCGACGAACAGCTTGACACTCAGGCGACCGCTGACGAGAGCGTACCGGTCGCGACCGCCGTGCGAATCGTCGATGAGCTGCGAGCTGTCCTGTCGCCGCAGCAACAGCAGAACAAACTGCTGGCGAAGCTGACGCTGGATGTGTTCGAGTCATTGAACTCACGGCCCCCCGGCGTGTTTGCGTCATTGACGTTGCTGGCCGCTCACGGCGGAACATTCTTGATGGCGCTGGTCTTCGCGATGGTGTTTGTGGTTGGCAAGCACGGAAATCTCGGCGACTTTGTGCGTCAAGCCGCCAACATGCCGCAGCAGTCGTATCAATGTGGCAGAAGCGAACGCTGGGATGGTGCCGACGTGGCGCGCGATCTCGATGCCGAACGCCAAACGCTGGTCGCCAATTTCCGCGACGAAGCGATGGCCACGGCGGCCCATCGCGATCTGACCGGCCGGCTGCCGCCATTCGCGACCGCGACCCGCTTTGGTCAAACGCTGTTCGTCACGCTGCCGGCAGCGGACGACGACGCCCGCAAGCTCTGGCTTCAGGAGTTGGAGAAGACCGCAAAGCAGGTTGTCGTTGGCAACAAAGAGTTCGTGATCACGCTGCGTCTGACCTGCATCGCTCGCTCTGCCGAAGAGGCCCAGAAGTTGGAAGAAGAACTGCAAGAACATTTTCAGTGCCCCACCGAGATGTGCCTGATTCCTCCCTGGTCATCGAGTGGGCCGTTGAGCGCCGATCAACGGCAGGCCAGACAGCTTTACCAGCGAGCGACGAAAGCAGAGGCGGATTTCGGCTTCGACGATCCGCAATCGAAAGAAAACCAAAAGCAAATGGCTCAGGCTCGAAGGCAAGGGGACAAGAAGGAGTTGGACCGGCTCGTGAAACTTCAGCAAGAACGCTTCGCCGCCGCCAAACAAGTGAGCCGCGACCGACTTAAAAGGGAGCTTTCGGACAAGCTCAGCCAAGACCTCTTGCAACGCTACGAACTGATCCCGCAGTGGGAACCTGATCTCCACGAAGACAAAGCCTTCACGGAAAAACGCAACGCAGCGTTTCGCTATATCGGCGAACTGCTGGGGCAAGTCCCCTTGGAAAACGAACAACCGATTGGCAAGGAACGCCTCGAAATGGCTCAAGGTGGTTTCGTGCATCGCAACGGATTGTTGCTGAGCGTTCAATTCATCAGCTTCACCCGCACGGATCACGGCCTGCCCCGGATGGCCGAATGGCTCTGCGGCAAAGGCTGTCTCGACGTGAAATACTCCATCAACAATTTCGGCTTGGATGGCTTGGGGGGACTTGATCTCGATTGAATGCGTTCTGCGATTCCGGTGCGCGCGTGTCTTGGCGAGCGAGGTGGCGTCAGTTCCCGGTTGCGATCCACCGGCAGGGGTCAGGCACCGCGAAACTCAAAATTGGCGGAGTGAAGTCCTGTGAGCACACTCCGCGATACTCCGCCAATTTTGAGTTTTGCGGTGCCTGACCCCGGACAAATTCTGTTATGCACGCGGCGACTGACGCAGCCCCGCTCGCCAGAACAGCTCAGTTCGCAGCGACCGGTTCTTGGAGCGTGTCGCGCAGAACGCTTTCGGCATCGCGACCCAGCAGCAGTCGATCCGCGTGACTCGGCGCGAATGCCGCCAACGGTTGGAAGCCGGCATGAGCCAGCGACAGCCGCAGCAAGTCTTCCGCAGCCAGCGTGAGTCGTCCCGCGCGGCGTGTCAGCGGGAATTGCATTCCGCCGATGCCTTGGTACGAACGATAAACAACCTCCGTGCAGACCAGCCGGTCGGAGCGGGTGAAGTCGAAATCGAAATCGTACGCCTTGCCTTCGTGCAACATGCCTCGGCCGATGGCCTGCGCGATGTCCTTCTGAGACAGCATCGGACGCACGACGGCGATGGCATCGGCTCGGAATGGCGTGCGCACGGAGCGCAGCCAAACGCCGTCACGCATCGCTTCCAGCACGCGGCCGGGTTCGTGCTGATCGAGATCGAGCATCCGCCGCCAGCGCGGTTTCAGTTCCTGATGTTCGCGGAGGCCCAGGCGTTCCAAGTCACCGGAGTCGCCGAGATACAACGCCGCGTGCGGCCAGTAACCGGGCAGAAAATAATTCGTCAGCGCGAATTCTTTGCGATTGACGATCACGTCACCCGGAAGCAGCAGCGATCGCAACTCCTCCGCGACCGAGGCCGGCAGCGCCGGTTGATGTCCCAGCCGAGTGAACCGATCCGTGACCATCAAGCAGGCGACCTTCTGCAACCCGTACAACGCGCGGTCGACCAAATTGCGACGGACCGTGTTGGAGAGTTGCCGTGTCCGCGATCGGATTCGGGCCTTGGCGAATTCATAGACCGACACTTGCAGTCGCGTCCCCAATCGGTCGACCACTTCGACCAAGGGAGCGAGCAGCGGATCGGCGGCCAAGTTTTGCAACTCGGCGGCGTGCTCCTCGTGGTATCGCACCGCGTGGTAAAGATGCCAGACATGCACCGGGCTGGTCAGCGATCGCTGGACCGTGTCATAGGACTCGGCCGGAATGCCGAAGTGAGGTTCCGGTTCATTCAGCTTCGCGCGGATCACCGGCTGATCGTGATAGTTCTCTCGGAGAAACCTCGCCGCATCGACCAACAACAGTGCGGCTGAGTACCCGATCAAGAACTGCTCCGGCCGTAGCGATGCAGGCACCTGTTCCGCATCTCGATAGTTCAGGACGACGTCGAACAGAGCCGTCCGAGCCATCCAGTACGAGATCAACAACTGCCGAGCCGCTTCATCCTCGCTGGGCGAAAAGAAGCCGAGCTCGCGAACTTGGAATTGATCGCGCAGACGCAACGCCGCTTGCTTCAACTCTTCAAAGTACACCGCCAGATGCGCGACCGTCCGAGCTTGAGCTTGCAGAGCATCCGGCAACATGAGGCCACTCCTCGCAGGAGATGTGTCGAGTCACGCTCGGCATCATGTCAAAACCGCGCCGGTACTGGCAGTCAGCAGCCCTCGGCAAAACGGAGTCGAGCAAGTTTTAGGCAAGCCGTTCCGTTGCGGAAGGCGTTCGCGCCCTCAACGCGGCGAGACGTCTGCTTCGTGCTTGCTTCGCCGGAACTTCGGCGGCACGAGCAGCCACGACAGCGCGACGACGGCTCCGAACGAGCAGTAGCAGAGCGTGAAGACCCAGGGCTCGGCGTCGAAGAACATCAGATCGTGGACCCACGTGGCGAGGAAGTCGCCGCGATAGCTCGTCTGTCCCGCGAGGTCTCGCAGGTGCTGCTCCCAAACCGTCAGCGGGCAGGTGACGCCACACAGACTCTCGGCTACGACAAACGCGATGGCTGACAGATGGATCGCTCGAAAGTACGCGCCCCGCACCCACGCCCACCGCCGCATTCCCCCCACCAGCGTCAGCAGTAGCCCGAACACCACAAACGCCACGAAGGCGAAGTGAACGACGACGACAAGATCAGCAGTCAGTCGATAAAGCGTGGTCATGTCACTCAAGAGACGTTCGCGTCCGTAATTATTCCGCGTGAGGGTGCGGGTGTGCGAATTTCAGAATTTGGCCGGCGATGGCGTGGACATTGAGAACGCATTTATCGAATCCTGGAATTCGAAATGTTTGGGCAAAGGCACATGGATTGTTAACCGATGCCAACCACATTCGCGTGTTGGGGTACTCGCTTCCGGAAGGGGACAACTACATCAAGTACCTGCTCCGATCGGCAGTTGCCGACAACAAGCAGTTGAAGTCATTTGATGTCGTTTGTTTGGATCGGGACGGTTCAGTTCAAAAAAGGTATGAGCGATTCGTTACGCTCCCCCAATGGCGGTTCAGGTCGGGAGACATCACGGACTACCTCGATAGATGTGCCACCTGGGACGAATTCCGAAAGGCCGAGGGCGAAACACCCGCCGCTTACACATTTGTGTGTCGTCCCGACAAGCATGACGAATTCTTCTCCTGAACTATCCTTGCGACGCCCTGACCGTCGGGAATGGCGTGGCTGAGTACGCGCTGCGAATTTGAGCCACCGTTGGAGCGTTGACATGGCTGAACTTGGCGTGCATCAATCGGTGGGCTGTGCTCGGTTGCATTGAACGAGGCGTCTCGCGTCGTGCAAACTTCAGTTGATCTTTCGGAGCATGCGATATGCGGGCTGGTAGCACGCTCAGACCAACGGGATATTCGGAGGAACTCGATCATGCTGCGATGGATCTGCCTTTTGATGCTTTCGTCGTTCGCGATGATCGCGGCGGCGGACGACACCTTGCCGAAATCGGCCGAGACGTTCGAGCTTCAAGGACACAAGGCGTTCCTGTATGCCGCTCCGAAACCGGGCACGGGGAAACCCTGGGTCTGGTACGCCCCGACGTTGAAGGGCGTGTCGCTCGTGCAGCGGAAGCTGTACTTCGAGAGCTTCCTGCGCGCGGGAGTCAGCATCGCTGGGTTCGATCTCGGAGAAGTGCGCGGCTCGCCCGCCAGCACCGCGCAGTTCACGCTTTTCTACGACGAGATGGTCCGGCGCGGCTGGTCAGCGAAACCGATCCTGCTCGGCCAGAGTCGCGGCGGGCTGATGATGCTGGCCTGGGCCATGCGGCATCCCGACAAGACGCAAGCGTTTGTGGGGATTTATCCCGTGTGCAATCTCGAAGGCTGGCCGATGAAGAACAAGCCGGTCACGCTGGCCGATTACAACCTGACTGAGACTGAATTCCGCGCGCGGCTCACCGAGTTCAATCCTCTGGACAACCTGCAGGGCTTGCTGAAACACAAGGTGCCGATCTTCGTCGTCCACGGCGATGTCGACGCTGCGGTGCCCTATGAAGAAAACACGCGCATCCTGAAGGACCGTTACGAAGCCGGCGGTGGCCCGATCACCGTGAAGCTGATCCCCGGCGAAGGCCACAAGGTCTCGCCGTCGTTTTTCGAGTGCCCAGAGCTGATCGAATTCGTGTTGAAGCAGGCGAAAGCCACCGCCGAGTAGAATCGGCGTCTGCCGACTGCCTGGGAGTTTTTATTTTGCGTCGAAAAGCTGCACGGGGTTGATTTTGAATTGCAGCATCTTGGCGGTTTCTCGACCGTTGTCGCCCCCTTTGCGTTGCAGGGTGATGCGGCCGATTTTCAGGTTGCCGGCTTTGGTGAGTTCGACCGGGCCTTCGCTGTAGAACTTGATCGCGTCAGCCGAGGATCGAATGACCCACTTGGGTTTGTCGGTCGCCTTATGTGCGACCATCATCCAGCCAGCGGCGTGAATGCCGTCACCGGCGAGCAAGTCGGAAACAATCTCGTCTTTGTTCGCGGTGAAGAAATCCACAACGGCCCGTCGAGCGCTCTGGTCCAATTCATCCAGATACATTCGCCTCTTGTCGCGGCTGGATTCGCGCGGCGGCGTTTCACCGACGAATAACTTCAATGCGTCAACGACATCGGGCGGCATCTTCCACATTGTTGCGTATGTCTTCAGCCAGCGTTTGTCGATCTGATTGAAACCGTTCGCAGTGCTGACGAGCTTGATCGAAATCCGTTCGACTCGTTCGCCGGACTTCGTTTTGACAGTCACTTCCACATCCGCTTTTTCGCCATGCGGCTTCGACGCCGAGAGGCTGTTGATCTCGGCGATCTGATGATTCATCGCCTCAAGCCAGGCGCGAGCATCCGCGTCGGTCTTCCAGTTGTTGAACTTGTCCCGGATTTCATCCTCGTTCTGGAATCCTCCCTTTGCCGTCTTCGATCCTCGCTCGACCTTGGCGGCATCGGTCTCCTGTGCTGTCAACACGCCGTTGGAAAGCAGCAGGCAGAGGAAAAGCACGGCATGTAGCTTCATGGCAATGCTCACTTCGACGATTGTTTTTGCCCCTGAGATGGTAATGAGAAATAGCACGACGCGCCAGTAAGTGGTTCTGCTTCAAACCACTTGCTGGCGCGTCGTGCTGGTATCGGGGGGACTATCGTCCCGACGAGGCGAAACCGTTGGGCTTGCCGAAGCGGCGGGGCCGTTTCGGGCCACGGCTTGGTGGGCCACTGAATTCACCGTTGGGGGTGGCCGGACGACGCGGTGCGCTGTTCGGTCGGCGAGCCGAGTGATTTGCGGGCGGGGCATTGAGGCTGAAGGCTCGGCGCGGTTGGATAACAGCGGCGGTCTGCGGTTGCGAGTCGTTGCCTCGTGTGGCTCGACGGTCATCGGCGTGGCCGGTGGCGTGAGCTTGGCGAGATGGCTCGGCCGCAAACGCTGGTAGATCGTGACGCTGTTCCAGGCGTTGGCGAATCAATCGTTCGATCGACGTCAGCAGGCCGCGTTCTTCCGGCGAGCAGAACGAGATGGCGATGCCACTGGCTCCGGCGCGGGCCGTGCGGCCGATGCGATGCACGTAGTTGTCGATTTCCAGCGGCAAATCGTAGTTGATGACGTGCGTGATGCTGTCCACGTCGATGCCGCGTGAGGCGATGTCGGTCGCGACCAGCACGCTCGTGCGACCGGATTTGAAGTTCGTCAATGCTCGCTGCCGTTGCGATTGCGAACGGTTCGCGTGAATCGCGTCGGCCGAGAAGTTGGAATCTTCGAGCATGCGCACGACTTTGTCGGCACCATGCTTGGTCTTGGTGAAGACCAGCGTTCGAGTCACTCCCTCTTGCCGCAGCAGATGCCGCAGCAAGCGGACCTTGTTCGGCTTCTCGACGAAGTAGACCGACTGTTGCACGCGTTCGGCGGTGGTCGCCACCGGAGTAATCTCGACCCGTTGCGGATGACACAGCATCGAGTCGGCCAGTTGGCGGACATCGTTCGGCATCGTCGCGGAGAAGAACAGCGTCTGGCGCTCTTTCGGCACGTCGGCCACGATGCGTCGCACGCTATTCAGGAAGCCCATGTCGAGCATCCGATCCGCTTCATCGAGCACCAGCACTTCAACGTGGCTGAGGTCGATGAAACCTTGCTCGCGCAGATCCAGCAGCCGGCCGGGAGTCGCGACGAGAATGTCCACGCCCGCTCGCAGTTCTTTCACTTGGTGGTATTGGCTGACCCCTCCAAACACGACGAGCTGCCGCAGTCCGGAGCCTTGGCCATAAGTCGCGAAGCTCTCGCTGATCTGCACGGCCAGCTCGCGAGTCGGCGACAGCACGAGCACACGAATCTTGCGTCGGTCACCGCGACCTTGAGCCGGTCGAGTCGAATTCGATTGCAGCAGCCGATGCAGAATCGGCAGTGCGAACGCGGCGGTCTTGCCGGTTCCCGTTTGAGCGACTCCCAGCAGATCGCAGCCGCTGATCACCAGCGGAATGGCTTGCGCCTGAATCGGAGTCGGAGTTTCGTACCCAGCCGCAGAGACGGCACGCAAGACTGGCTCGGCCAGTCCCAATTCAGAAAAATTCAAAACGTTCTCCAAGAGAGTTATCCGCCCAGGTGACTCGTTCAAAGTGGAGTCGGCGAGGACCGCGAACAGACTCAACAGAGAGTCCGCGTCACGGCCAATTGGCGGCTGCTCGAGCGGCGTCTTGCGATCGTCCGCGTGCGAGCGAATCAAAAAATCCAGGATGAGATGTCTGACGGTTCCCGTCAGCTCCACGCCATCAAACCTAGTCGAGTCCGATGGCGGAAATCTCTTTCATCATCCACTGGATTCGGCGGGCAATGCCCGAAGTGCGGGGACTCTAGTGGCGGAACCCCAGATCCGCCAGACGGTTTTGGAAGCAAATTAGGCTCAGGACGTAGTTCGGACGCCCACGTCCGAACAATACCATTGGCTGACCGGACGTAGGCGTCCGGTCTACGGCCAAAGCTGCCACGCTGTCACCACCGTGCCCAGCACCAAGCAGTAATACGCGAACCAGTGCAGTTGCCGCTGCGTGACGATGCGAATCAAGAATCGCAGCGCGGCGATACCAACGGCAAACGAGATCACCGCTCCGAACAGCAATTGGCCGATCGCCAAACTCTCCGAGTGCCGCATCGCCAGCCCCTTGAGCAGCACGACTCCACCCACGGCTGGGACCGACAACAAAAAGGAAAACGTCGTCGCCGCATGGCGAGTCAGCCCGACCATCAGTCCTCCTGCAATCGTGCTCCCCGAGCGAGAGATTCCCGGCAACAGGGCCAGCGTCTGAAAGCAGCCCACCGCCAGGGCGTGAGGCCACTTCATTTGGTCTAGTTCCAGCAAGCTGATCTCCATGCGTTGGCCCGCGAATAGAAACGTTGCCGTGATGAACAGCCCCAAGCCGACCAGCAACGGCGAGACCAATGTCTGCTCAAGCCAATCTTTGAAAGCCAGTCCGACCACCGCCACCGGAATGCTGCCGATGATCACATTCAGCAGCAGCCGATGACGTTTTCGCAACGACCACAGGTCTTGCCGATACACGACGATCGTGGCCAGCAAAGTTCCGAGATGCAGTCCAACGATCAGCGCGATCGTTTCGTCCGCAGTGGCGCTCGTGCCGAACCAGCGATCGAGCAGTTTGCCGACGAGGATCAAATGCGACTTCGAGCTGATCGGCAGGAACTCGGTGATTCCCTGTACGACCCCTTGAATCAGCGTCTGCCAAAGTTGAGCACCATCCATGAGAAGCTCGCAAACCGTGGGGCACGTTTTCAACGTGCCCGAATACAAACCGTAGTCCGGACGCCCACGTCCGGACATTTACGGGCAGGTTGAAAACCTGCCCCACGAACGGCGCGGACGGTAGCAGTCGTTCGCCAACCGGTCGAGGCGATCTTGTCGTACCACGTGACGGGGTCGGGAGCCTCTTTCAGGTCGGCCGATTGGCGAGTGAAGATCATTCGCCAAGTTGTTGCCGAAGCCATCGACCGCCGACCTGAAAAAGACTCCCGACCCCTTGGCTCACCAAACTCGCTCCAGGATCGCGAGCAACTCGTCATCACTCACGTCACACGGGTTTCCATCCATGCTGTTGCCGCGCGAGCCTTTGGCCAAAGCGGGAAGTTGCTCGCGGGTGACACCGAGATCCGACAATCGCTGCGGAATTCCAAGTCGTTGATTGAGAGTGTGAATCACACCCAGAAAGTGCTTCATCGCCGCATCGTCAGAGTCTTGCTCGTCGAACGGCGGCAGCCCCTGCTCATCACGCAGCCAGCGGCAGCATTGCCGACCAAGCTGTGCGAGGTCGGCCTTCGCGACGTCGCGATTCAGAGACAGCGCACTCGGCAACATCACGGCGCAAGCGAGGCCATGCGGCACCTTCGCATGAACGCCGAGCGAAGCGGCAACGCCGTGAGCGAAGCCCAATCCGGAATTCGCCAACGCGATTCCGGACAGGAGCGCTGCGTGCGACATCGCCTCTCGCGAAGCGCGGTGGTTGAGGTCGCCAGACAACTTGAACATCGCGGGCAGGGCGAGTTCCAAGCCTTGCCAACATAGTGCTCTTGGGATCGGTTTTGCTCGGCGGGAGATCAGGCTCTCGATCAACTGCGTGATCGCGTCCATGCCGGTGTAAGCAGTGATGTCGCGCGGCAGGCAGACGGTTAATTCGGGATCGACGAGCACGATCTTCGGGATCATCAGGTCCGATCGCAAACTCTTCTTGAACGGCGGATCGTAGGAGGAGATCACGGCGTTCTTCGTCGCCTCCGTTCCCGTACCCGCCGTCGTGGGCATCGCCAACAAAGGCAGGGGAGGGCGGTCGATTTTCAAACCTCGACCGACACCCTCGAGGAAATCCTGCACGCCGCTCCCGTGAGTGTTCGTGGCCATCGCGGAGACCGCCTTCGCCAGGTCGATCGCGGAACCGCCGCCGATGGCGATCAACAGATCTCCTTCGCGCGTGCCGACCTCTCGCAGCCGCGCGGTCGCCGCATCGACGTCAGCGACTTCTGGCTCGCGAGTCTGAGTCGCTAAGCGTTCGACGGTCACTCCGGCGCTTGTCAGCAATCGACACAGCTCATCCAGCGTGCCGTTCGTTTCGAGTGTGCGCGAACCGCTGACGACGAACGCTCGCGAACCGAGCGACTTGGCGAGCGTGCCAAGTTCCGATCGACGGCCCCAGCCGAAGACGATCCGTTGCGGTGCGAGGAAGTCGTAAGGCGTGAGCATGACGAGAAGCTGTTTCAAAACCGTAGCCGCACTCGCCAGAGTGCGGGTGAAAGTCGTGTAATCCCGCGTTCTGGCGAACGCGGCTACGAGACTACCACTTCCAGCGTGAGCGGAGGTCGGCGTTGACGACCGAGCCTTCCGGCCATTCGTTGCGGCTGAGCTGGACGATGCAGGTCGCGTTCTCGATCCCCATGTCCTCCGAACTTCGAGTATCCGTCCCTCCCAGATGCGGGCTGAGCACCACGTTGTCGAGATGGATCAGCGGATTCGTGGGAAGCATCGGCTCCTGCTCGAAGACGTCGAGACCGGCTCCGGAGAGATGGCCCGATTGCAGGGCGGCGAGCAAATCTTTTTCGACGACCAATCCGCCTCGCGCGGTGTTGATGAACGCGCTGCCGGGTTTCATCTTCGCGAAGAACGCCGCGTTGCACAGGCCGCGCGTCTGATCGTTCAGCGGGCAGTGCAGGCTGACGAAGTCGGATTGAGCGAGCAGTTCATCCTGCCCGATCAGCGTCAGGCCGTGCTTGGCCACGAAATCGCGATCGGGATAAGTCTCGTGGACGAGCACTTTCAGGCCGAGCGCCACGCAACGCACGGCGGTCGAACGTCCGATCCGTCCGAGGCCAATCAAACCCATCGTGCGACCACGCACCGGAGCGGTCAGCTTTTGCACCCAACGGCCCGTTCGCAACGTGCGATCGTTGAGGGCGACGTTTTTCGTGATCCCGAACAGCATTGCCAGCGTGTGCTCGGCAACTGCTTCGTGGTTTGAGTTCGGCGTGATCGTGACGGCGACGTTGTGCTCGGTCGCGGCGGGGATATCGACGCGGTCAAAACCGACACCCGCGCGGGCGATGACTCGCAGACTGGGTGACGACTCGATGACTTTGCGAGTCAGATATTCGCCGCCGGCAATGAGGGCGACACAGTCCCGCAGTTCCTCGATCGTTTCCGATTCGGGGCCGAGCCCGCGAGTGAAGATCGGGTTCTTCGGATAGCGAATCTCGAACCCCGCGTCGCGCAGGATGTGGGCATACGAAACCTCCGGCTTGTTGAGGAACGCTTCCGGAGTAATGAGCACTGTCGGCATGAAAGATCCTCGGAAAATCAGGTTTGAGTTGGCTGGCCATCAATGATGAGCGACTCCCATTCGACGTCTCCTTCGATTCGTCGGGCACCTGTTGATCGGTTTGGAAAAGAGCCCGACGAATCGAAGGAGACGACGAATGGGAACGCGACCATTCAATCGTGTTGGAGCGATTCGAGGCGGGATGTTAGGAATGCGGGTTCAAAGTTTCGAGCACTCGGCTGACGGTCAGATTGTCAGCCGTTATCGTCACGAATGATTGGCTGTCATCCGTACTGCGACGAAAGGCTTGGAAGACGATTCATGGAAATTCTGCCGGCGATTGATCTGCGAGACGGCAAGTGCGTCCGCTTGCGACAAGGGGACTATGCTCAAGAGACGATTTTCGGCGACGACCCGACGGAGATGGCTCGGCGCTGGGCGAGCGAGGGGACGCGGTGGCTGCATCTGGTCGATCTCGACGGCGCGAAGGCCGGGCGTCCGGTGAATCACGAAGTCGTGCGGCGCATCGTGCAGGCGACCGGCGTGAAGTGCGAACTCGGCGGAGGTATCCGGGACGTAGCGGCGATCCGGCTGATGCTCGACGACGTCGGGGTCGAACGAGTCATCATCGGCACGCAAGCACTCAAGCAGCCGGAATGGTTTCGCGAGATGGCTCAACGTTGGCCGGGGCGATTGGTGCTCGGCATTGATGCTCGTGACGGCATGGTGGCGACCGAAGGTTGGCTGGATGTGTCGAAGACTTCGGCCATCGAATTGGCGAAGTCGTATGCGGACCTCGATCTGGCGGCTGTCGTTTATACGAACATCGCCAACGATGGCATGATGCAGGGGGTCGATGAAGGAACGATCCGCGACATGATCGCACTGACGGAACTCGGCCTCCCGGTCATCGCCTCCGGTGGCGTGACGACGCTGCGAGATGTGCAACGCCTGGCGGACGTCAGCCGCGAGCACCCGAAGCTGATCGGCGCAATCATCGGACGAGCGATCTACGAAGGCACAATTCGCGTGGCGGAAGCGATGAGCGTCGTCGTCGGTGACGCCAGGACTTCCGGCGATCCCGGTCAATGGAAGTATCCGGATTGGCAAATCGAGTGGGATGCCAAATTCACGATTGATGGGCTTCGGGAAATCGCGTCTGCAATCATCAATGCGACCGACCTTCGTGTTGAGCTCGATCTGTTCGACGAGGGGTACGCTCGAGTGAATGTCTTTCGGGGAGACATGAAGATTGGCGAAGTCTACGTCAATCGAACGATTGAGCCGTCGGGTCGCATCTACGCGATTTACTACGGCGAAGACGATGACGAATTCCATTCCGCTGAGATTGATGTGGTCGTCAAATTGCTGACTGCTTGCCGAACCAGGTTCCCCGATTCCGAGTAGTTGGGAGTCCAGTCA
Organism: Planctomyces sp. SH-PL62; assembly: GCA_945893075.1. GTDB lineage: Bacteria > Planctomycetota > Planctomycetia > Planctomycetales > Planctomycetaceae > SXKJ01. The sequence goes on from CAMDDX010000018.1 coordinate 18,528, forward strand.
TGAGTCTTTTAACGCGAATCGTGATCGCTCTGACGTTGTTCGTGGTCTCAACCGCTCGAGCGGAGTATCCCAAAGAGGCGCTCGCCCGATTGTTTGGCAAACAAGAACGGGGTGTCGATGGACGGATCACGTTGCTCGAACGGCCGAACCAGGAGTTGATGGCAGAGGATCTCAAGGCCGTCTCGGAGTTGGTGTCACTGAGGCAGCTCAACCTCGCCTTTTGCAAGCGGCTGAAAAACGAAGGACTGAAACATCTCCAGCGTTTGGAAGAATTGCGCGAATTGAATCTGGGAGGCTGCAAGCTGATCGGCGATGCTGGCCTGGAGCACCTCAGCGCGTTGAAGAAACTCGAACGGCTCAATCTGTCCGTGACCCAGGTCAGCGATGATGGATTGAAGGTGGTGGCTCAATTCAAAGGCTTGAAGGGGCTGGATCTCGACAACACAGGGGTGACTGAAGATGGCTTGCCGGTGCTCGCCCCGCTGACGGACTTGGAATACTTGCGGCTGGCGGACCTGGCCATCACCGATCGAGGTATCGCACAACTCGTGGGCTTCAAGAAGCTGACGTTCTTGGTGCTCAACGGCACGGAAGTGACGGATACCGGATTCCAAGAACTCTTGAAGCTGGAACGACTCGAACGCTTGTCGGTGGCCAACACTCGCGTCAGCCAAGAGGCGGTGCGACGAGCGAAACAGTCCAGACCGAATCTGCGGATCACGGGGCCGTAGCAGCGGTTTCAAAACCCGCCTGGGAGGTAGCCGCGTTCGCCAGAACGCGGGATTTCATGACATTCGCCCGCACTCTGGCGAGTGCGGCTACTGATCCGTGGGCCTTCCTGAATCCGTGGGGTGTCTCGCAGATGATTCACCCCGCGGATGAACGGCAATTACAACTGCGCATGACAAACGTGAATTCGCAGTTGGACGAACAGGGTCAAGCAATATGAATTCCAAGTTGTCGCGTCGTGAGTTTCTCTCCTCTGCCGGAGCCGCCGTTGGATTCGCGGCGACGTTGAACCATCCAGCCTGGGGAGACACTCCACCGGAGATCCCGATCTCTGGCCAGCATGATGAGCGATTGCGGCCGCTCGACGAGTTGATGACCGGCTTTCTGGAGAAACACAAATTGCCGGGAGCCTCGTTGGCGGTCGGGCGCGGTGGGCGAGTGTTGTACGCTCGCGGGTTTGGCTGGGCGGATGTCGAAGCGAAGAAGCCGGTGCAGCCCGAAAGTTTGTTTCGGTTGGCGAGCATCTCGAAGTCGATTACCGCCGTCGCCGTGATGCGGGCGGTCGAGCAAGGCTGTCTGTCTCTGGATGACAAAATCCTGCCGTGGCTGGGTGAGTTGGTGCCGGCCGAGATCCCAGATGCTCGCTGGCGAGACATCACGCTGCGGCATTTGCTGCAACACACCGGCGGTTGGGATCGCGACAAGAGTTTCGATGCGATGTTTCGAGCGGTGCCGTTCGCGAAGGAGTTGGGCGTCGATCCTCCCGCGAAGCCGGAGCATGTCATTCGAGTCATGCTCAAGAAGCCGCTCGATTTCGCGCCGGGTGAGCGGTATGCGTACTCGAACTTCGGCTACTGCTTGTTGGGGCGAGTCCTCGAACGGCTCGACGGCGTGAGTTACTTCGACAGCGTGTGGCGTCGAGTCCTCTGTCCGCTTGGCCTGCGACGGTTGTGTCTCGGACGCACGTTGAAAGAATTCGCACATCCCGATGAGGTGAGCTATTACGGGACTGCTGGCGCGACCGCGCCGAGCGTGTTCGCTTCGAATGTCGGGCAACCGGTGGTAGTGCCGTATGGTGCCTGGCATCTGGAAGCGATGGATGCTCATGGCGGTTGGATTGGCAGCGCGTCGGATTTGGTGCGGCTGGCGATGTCGCTCGATCCGCAATCGTGCTGTCCGCTGCTGACCGCCGAGGGTTTGAAAACGATGTGGGCGCGACCGAGCGGCGCGGCAGGTCACGAATCGGATGGCAAGCCGAAAGAAGTGCATTACGGACTCGGCTGGTTCGTGCGCACGTTGCCGCCGGGAGACAAGATCAACGTCTGGCACACCGGCTCGCTCGATGGCACGTCGACGATGTTTGTGCGGCGGCACGATGGCTTTTGCTGGGCGGTGCTTTTCAACAGCCGTAGCGGGTTCAATCCGGAGACGATGAAGTACGACATCACCCCGTCGAAGGCGATCGACGGGGCGATTCATCAAGCGGTGGATGCGGTGGACTGGAAGCGAATCTGACGAAGCCAGTGCCCGACGAATCATCCAATTCGCGCCGGCAACAATTGCTCGGCATTTCGAGCGGCGGCCGAGATACCGGCTCGAATCGCGGTGGGCATGTCGGAGTCGTGTTGCAAAGCACAAGCGAGCCCAGCGGTGAAGCAGTCGCCGCAGCCGATGGGGTTCACAACCTCAACACGCGGGATGTCGAATCGAAAACGGTCTGAGATCGTCGCCCGTTGCTCGACGTGCGACGCGAGTACCTCATCGGGGCCGTTCGTGACAACGGCCCACTCCGCGCCGAAGTCATGGATTTCTTTCATCGCCTGCCAAACGTCGTCGGCCGAGGAAAGCGGCCGTTGGACGGTCTGAGCCAATTCTTCTCGATTCGGTTTGACCAGGAACGGTGCGTGACGCCAAGTCGCCAACAATTCGGCACCGCGAATATCCAAAATGGCTTTCGCTCGCGTGTGGTCGAGCAGTTTCGCGTAGTAGTCCGACGGCGTGTTGTTGGGGAGCGATCCCGTCAAGATCACGAACTCGACGTTGCTGGACGCCGCCTCTTCCGCAAACGCGGCCTCAAACGCGGAGAGTTCCGCTGTGGTGGCTGCCGCGGAGTTCTCAACGATTTCGGTCGTTTGGCCGGTCGCTCGGTCGAGCAGCGTCGAACAGACTCGCTGGCGGGCCGTTGAATCCACCCAGCGAACATCGACACCGAGATCGGCCATGTCTTGCCGCATCGCTTCGCCCGATGCGCCGCTGCCAATGAGCGACAGCGTGCGAACGCTTGCTCCGAGTTGCGTTAGCGCGAGGCCGACGTTGAGCACTTTGCCAGACGCGCACCAATGCAATTCGCGAACACGGTTGACCTCACCGACTCGCAGCCGGTCGAGGACGGCGATCTGTTGCCACGCGGGAGTCAGGCCAGCGACGAGAATCATGGAGTTGTCCTTGTGCCGCGGAGAACTCCGCGTTTCATCCGCGTCCTCCGTGCAATCCGTGTTTTCAAATCGCCGAACATTGAACGAACAGAACACGGATGACGCGGAGGACACGGATCATCGCAGAAGCAATCAGAGTCAACGGCTCGCTGGTGAGTTGTCATTTTCGGCGTGCGTCTGAAACGAAAAAGTCCGCGACGTGATCGCAGACAAGTTGAAACGCCGCGAGTTCGTTTGGTCCGGCGGTTTTTTCGACAGGGCTTCGTAATGCGGCGAGTTGCCGTTCGACTTCTTCGCGAGGCAGCAGATGTAATCGCGTCGCCAAGATCGCCGCTTCGAGCACCGCATGCTTCGCGCGGTTGAAGCCGAACACATCGCGTAGTCGTCCGACGTGGACGACTCGTGCGCGGATTTCGGTGCGGTCGTGCGTCGCGTCGAGCGATTCGATTTCAAACTCGTACCAGCGGCAAGCGGATGCGAGGACTCGGCCGGTGACTCGTTCGGCGGAGAATGTCTCCGGCGGCGTGTCGAGTTTTCCGATCGCGGCTTTCGCCAGCAGCAAGACGTCATCGACGACGTGAAACACCCCTTGAGGTCGCTCTTTCAAATTGCGAAAAGTCTGCGATGTCTGAAACGGACGCAGATGCAGCCAGGTCATCGACACATCAACGATCGGCCCTATCGGCGCGATGTTGAGTTCGCCGGCGGCGTTCAAGCTGGTGACGATGCCTTCAAGGATCATGATTCCGTAGGTCAGGCTTTCCAGCCTGACTCCAGTGAATGACAAGACAGAGAGGGGACGATCGTTGTCCTCGCGGTCACATTTCAGGCAATGAAAGTCTGTTGCCTTCGGGTCAGCCTGGAAAGGCTGACCTACGTCATGCGGCCTCGATCGCGGCCGATTCGCAGACGGCGGAGTATGACAGCTCGATCTCGGCTGGCTCGTCGCTCGACTCGCGTTTGAGTTCGACTCGCATTCCGTAGGCGTACACGACGGAGACCTTCCAGCGGGCGGGATCGTCCCCGATCGCCTCGCACTCAACCTGCGGCACGGCGGCGAACGGCGGGCTGAAGGGGACGTGAACCGAGGCAGCTCGCTGTCCGGCCGCGAACGAGATACGAATTGCGCCTTCGATTTGATCGACCCCGCCGGGCAACGCTTGCCGAGTCATCCATTGTGTCGTTGACTCGTCGGAACGCTCGTCGACGACCGGCGCGAAGACGGATAAGTCGGCTGGCGTAGCCCGGACGCCTACGTCCGGGCGATCGGACGTAGGCGTCCGATCTACGGCCTCGGACAAGCGGCTAATCTCACTAGCCCGACGCGCGAGCGAGGGGTCTTCGTTCGCAACCCCTCGCTCGCGCGTCGGGCTAGTGAGACTCAGCGCGAAGCCGGCGGCCGACAACGCGGCGATGCCGACCAGCCAACCGCGAGCCAGCGGCGAATCGGACGGCAACAGTGCGACGCCGCCCAGCCATGTTGGCAACCAAGCGACAACCGCCGCGATTTGTTCGGTGCGCGGCGATCGGACACAGGCTCGTTGTTGAAACGAGACCCAGCCGAATCCGCTCAGCAACGTCGCGAGCAGACTGACTAACACACACGGCCAAGCGGAAACCACGCTTTCGATCCCGCCCGCCACGCGACGTGACAACAGCAAGACCGTGACGACGATCAAGCTGCTCCAGATCAAGACGGCGGCTTGGCGATTCCGTTCGGCACTCGTCATGTCAGCGATCCTTCGCTGGGAGGGGGAAATGGAAAATGAGAAATGGAGAATGAAAAATGCAAAAGGGAAGTTCAACGATCAACGCCGAGTCATTTTGCATTCTCCATTTGTCATTTCTCATTTTTCATTCTGCGGTTCTAAATACCCGCCGCGCGTTTCAGCGTCTCGGCCTTATCGGTCTTTTCCCACGTGAAGTCGGCGTCGTTCTTGCCGAAGTGGCCGCCATGCGCGGTCTTGCGGAAGATTGGTCGGCGGAGTTGCAGGGTCTCGATGATCGACTTCGGGGTCATTGAGAAGTTGTCACGGACGATCGCCGAGATCTTCTCTTCGGCGATCTTGTTGGTGCCGTTCGTATCGACGCAGACGCTGACCGGTTCGGCGACTCCGATGGCATACGCGAGTTGCACTTCGCACTCAGACGCGAGTCCGGCGGCGACGATGTTCTTCGCGACGTAGCGAGCCATGTAAGCGGCCGAGCGATCCACCTTCGTCGGATCTTTGCCGCTGAAGGCTCCGCCGCCGTGACGGCCCCAGCCGCCGTAGGTATCGACGATGATCTTGCGACCGGTCAGACCGCAGTCGCCGTGAGGTCCACCGACCACGAAGTTGCCGGTCGGGTTGATGTGATACTTCGTCGCTGCGGTCAGCCATTCGGCCGGGACGCTCGGTGCGATGACCTGCGACTTCACGAAGTCGGCGATCTCTTTTTGCGAAACGCTGGCCGCGTGTTGCGTCGAGACGACGACGGCGGTGACTCCGACTGCTTTGCCGTCACGGAACTCGACGCTGACTTGGCTCTTGCTGTCCGGGCGGAGCCAATCGACGAGTCGCTTCTGTCGAACTTCCGTCAGCTTGTTGATGATGCGGTGAGCCAGCGCGATCGGCACCGGCATGAATTCGGGAGTGTGGTTGCAGGCGTAGCCGAACATCAGCCCCTGGTCGCCGGCACCGTCGCGATCGACTCCCATTGCGATGTCCGGGCTTTGCGAATGCAACGCCACGAAGCAGCGGAACGTGTCAGCATCGAAGCCGACGTCGACGTTGGTGTAGCCGATGTCTCGGACCACATCGCGAGCGACTTTGACGTAATCGACTTGAGCCTGCGAGGTGATCTCACCGGCGAGCACCACCGTGTCGGTCGTGCAGAGCGTCTCGCAAGCCACGCGAGAGCGGGGATCGAGGGCGATCAAGGCGTCGAGCACGCCGTCCGAAATTTGATCCGCGACTTTGTCGGGATGTCCCATGCTGACCGATTCGCTGGTAAAGATGAAACTCGCCATGTCGCTTTGGTTCCGTCGTTTGTCTGAAAAGAACTGGCCGGTCTTCCTGCAAGGCTTCCGAACCTCGACCGGCCAAAGTCGTGCGGGATTGTAGGTGCGGCGGCGCGATGCCTCAACGCCGGTCAAAGATCCGTGTCGATTGCCTCTGCCTTCATTTTTTGCCCTTCATTTTCCGCCAGCATGCAGCGGAAGCTGGCGGAAAATGAAGGGCGAAAGATGAAGGCAGGAGACTGGAGCGAATACGCGGTGCGGCTTAGAACGTGTCGGACGAGACCTCATCAAGATGAGTTGCCGGGAGTCTGCCGCATGACGCTGTCTTTAACGCCCGATTTCGAGACGACCCTATTTGGCCAATCCCAGGCGATTCAGAGTCGTCGAACAACCTGCCGGGAATTGTTTGAACGCTGTCGTGCGACTGTCCTGGAACGCGAATCGAGCGTGCAGGCGTGGGTTCGTTTCGGCGGCGACGAGGTTGAACAGGTTGTGAAGGATCGCGACCTCGAACTGAAAAATGGTCAATGGCGCGGACCGTTGCACGGGATTCCGATGGGTGTGAAAGACATTTACGACGTGGCCGAGGCCGCGACCAGCGCCGGCATTCCGCATCGGCAATTTGATCCAGCAGTGCGTGACTCCGCGATGGTGGCTCGATTGCGCGAGGCGGGGGCGATCATCGTTGGTAAAACGGTGACGACTCCGTATGCGTACTTCGATCCGCCGCCGACTCGCAATCCGTGGAACTTGGATCGCACACCGGGCGGTTCATCCAGCGGTTCGGCGGCGGCGGTTGCGAGCGGCATGTGTCTGGGAGCGCTCGGTTCGCAGACGGGCGGCTCGATCCTGCGGCCCGCTTCGTTCTGCGGCATCGCCGGTTACAAGCCGACGTTTGGGTTGCTCAATCGGCGTGGGATGTTTCCGTTCGCGCCGAGCCTCGATCATCCCGGCCCGATGGCACGGACCGTCACCGATTTGATTTTGATGATGACCGCTCTCGCTCCACCGTACCTGCGCGAGTCGTTTCAATCCTTGCCGAATGAACCGCTCGTCAGCGACCTCGATGACCTGCCGACGTTCTTTGTGCCCAATGGAGACGTGTCGGCCAAGACAGAACCGGCGATGTCCGCCGCGCTGAATGCGGCGGTCGAAAGTCTTGGTCATGCGGGAGCGGAGATTTTTGGCTGGCAACCGGATGAACTCGAACTACCAAAATTGTGGACTCAGCATCGCTGCGTGATGGCGGTGGAGATTGCGACCTCTCAAGAGGAACGGTTGGCGGAACATCCCGAAGAGTTCACTCCTGCCGTGCGTGCGCTGATCGAGGAAGGTTTGTTGACCCGCTCCGTGGATTACGCGGCGGCGATTCAATTTCAACGCGCGCTGCGTCGCCGAATGTCTCGCGTGATCGGCGACTCGATCTGGTTGATGCCGGCCGCTCGCGGAGCCGCTCCAACGCCTGAGACAACCGGCGATCCTTGTATGAACTCGCCGTGGAGCTTTCTCGGATTCCCGACGATCACGATTCCGATGGCATTGTGTCCGGAAGGGCTGCCGCTCGGATTGCAGTTGGTCACGGGACCGGGATGCGATCTGGAATTGTTCCGATCCGCGAGATGGTGCGAAGCGGCATTGGCTCGGAGGTGACGCTGCTGAACGACATGAAACTGAAATCGGCCTGCGACCCTCGGTGTCCGGCTGAAAGCTGATGGCTGTGGGCTGATGGCTGGTATCCCAAACTCGAATGCCGAAAGGTCAACATGCGACGATTTCAAATTCTCACGGCAGCGATGCTTGTCATCGGTGTTGCTTCGCCAGCCGACCTGACTGCGGATGAGTTGCTCGATCGCATCGACGCTCAGCGGCCGAAGTATGTCGAAATCGCATCACGCATCTGGCGTTGGGCGGAGGTGGGTTACAAAGAGGTGCAGAGTTCATCGCTGTTGGCGGACGAACTGGAAGCGGCGGGCTTTGAAGTCAAACGGGGAGTTGCTGACATCCCGACCGCATTCGTAGCGGAGTTCGGTAGCGGCAAGCCGGTCATCGGCATCCTCGCCGAATACGACGCGCTGCCAGGCATGGAGCAAGAAGCGGTGCCGGCCAAGCAGCCGGTGAAGTCGAACAAAGCAGGACACGCTTGCGGACATCATCTGTTTGGGACGGCATCGACTTGGTCCGCGATCACGGTGAAGGAAGAGATGGCTGCGAAGAAGATCAAGGGGACGCTGCGGCTTTATGGTTGTCCGGCCGAGGAGGGAGGCAGCGGCAAGGTCTTCATGGTGCGGGCGGGGTTGTTCAACGACTGCGACGTCGTGTTGCACTGGCATCCGGGGTCGGAGAATCGAGCGGGGCTCGAAACCAATCTGGCGAACATCAGCGGCAAGTTTCGGTTTCGCGGTAAAGCGGCTCACGCGGCCGGTGCGCCGCATCAGGCGCGGTCGGCGTTGGATGCGGTGATGCTGTTCGCTCACGGCGTCGACCTGCTGCGCGAGCACGTGCCGCAGGAGACTCGGCTGCATTACGTCATCACCAACGGCGGCAACGCGCCGAACATCGTCCCGGACTTCGCCGAGGTCTACATGTACGCTCGGCATCCCGATCCGAAGACGCTCGACGGCATTTGGAACCGCGTCGAAAAGTGCGCGGAGGGGGGTGCCGTCGCCACCGAAACGACGCGCTCGCTGGAACTCGTGGGCAACACGGCGAACTTGTTGCCGAACGATGCGCTCGCCAAGTTGCTGGATAAGCATCTGCGAGCGATCGGTGGCGTGACTTACTCCGCCGAAGAGATCGACTTCGCTGAGAAGCTGCGTCCGAGTTTGTTGCGTCCCGAACTGCCGCCGCTGACCGAGGCGTCGCAAGTGAAGTCGGTCAGCGAAGGCCAGCGCTACGGGTCGACTGATGTCGGAGACGTAAGTTGGGCGGTCCCGACCGGCGGATTCTCTACGGCGTGCGTCTTCCCCGGAGTGCCAATGCACTCCTGGCAAGCGGTCGCTTGCGGCGGCACACCCGTCGGCCACAAGGGCATGGTCATCGCCGCCAAGACGCTGACCTTGGCGACGCTCGAATTGCTCACCGATCCCAAGCAAGTCGCTGCCGCCCGCGAGAGCTTCGACAAACGCCGCGCAGGGAAGAGTTATCAGACTCGCTTCCCGAAGGAACAACGCCCGGCGTTGAACTATCGCGACAACGCGGTGACGGATTGACGCAGTCCTTAGACGGACATCGTCCACTCCCTGGAGTGCTGCGGCTCGACGCAGCCCTCCATTCATTTGGAATAAAGACGCTGATCGCCAAGAAAACGAACTTTGTTTAACCGACTCTCGTAGCTGCGGTTTTTGAATTTCGAGAGTCGCTATTTCAAATGAATGGAGGGCGGTGTCGAGCCACCGCACTCCAGGTTGAGTGCGGTCAAATTAGCTCGCTCCCAAATGCTTTTTCAGAATGTCGGGCAACGTGCTGGCAAATTGACTGCGCGGCATGACCTCCGCACCGGCGGCCTGGGCGGCTTCGAGCAATTCGACATTCACGTGCGAACCGAACGCGATCACCGGGATCCGCGCCGAGGCCGGCAGCGCGGCGAAGAGGTTGGTGATAGATGCTCGCGGAGCGCCTAGGTCGAACAACACGCAGGCCACGTCTCCCGATGACAATCTCGCCGCGGCGGTGGTGACATCGTCGATCGACTCGACTCGCAGCCCCAATGCGTGAGCGGTGCCGGTAACCTTGCTCGTAAAGAACAGGTCCGGCGAAATCAACAGGCCGATTTTCGTGTGAGACATTTCAGCGCTACCGTGCCGTTGGGATCGAGCGGTGAAAATGCACATGTTTCCAAAAGCCGTTTTGCTTCTGCCACACGCGCGTCTCTTCGCTGGCGAACGTGGCGGGGTTGCCGTCCGCTTCGACCCGTTGAGTCAGGCGGATGTACGAGATGATGGCGGTATCGCCGATCAAGCGAACGTGCGGCGAGGCCATGATCGACTGCTTCGGTCGGCCGGAGGCTTCCAGCTTGAAGTAGAAATGATGGAAGTCCATGCCTTGAACGACGTGCCCCAGAGCCTCCGGTTCGAAGCAGGTCAGGCTGGGATCGCAGAGTTCGGCGTAGGCGTTCCAGTTTTGGGAATTGATCGCGTCAAGCAGCTTGAGGTTGGCTTGCAGGACTTCAGCGGTGGGATCGGCCATGAGTGGTTCCTTCGGTCATCGGTGTCGTTCGAGTGATGCGGCAGGTCGCCGCGCGGGGCGGGATGATAGGCAGGCACTAACCCGACGCGCAAGCGAGGCCCGACGCTTTACCAAACACCAATCGAAAACGGATGTCAGGAGATGCGTCCGGCCTCGCTTGCGCGTCGGGTTAGTTTGCGTTACTTCTTTGCTTTGACGCAGCGGAAGCCGATGGCATCGTCCCCCTCGGTGAGCGGCAGTGATCTGCGAGCGGAACTGGTCAGCTTCGAGTAGTGATCCTTCCACGAACCGCTGCGAACGACGATCTTCTTCGCAGCAGAGTCGGTCCACGCGCGGCCGTCCGTCGGTGCGCCGTCGTAGTTGTCGTGCCAACTGTCTTCGACAAATTCCCAGAGGTAGCCGTGGAAGTCATACAAGCCCCAAGCGTTGGGCTTCTTGGCTCCGACCGGCGGGTCGTTGCCGGCGGCGTTGCCCGTGTGCCAACCAAACTCGTCGAGCACCGATGCCTTATTTCCGGCGTCTCCCTCTTTGGTGGCGGAGTCGCCGAAGCTGTAGACGGTCGTTGTGCCGGCTCGGCAGCAGTATTCCCATTCGGCTTCGGTCGGCAGGCGGATCGCCTCGTCGTCGCCGAGCAGTTTTTCGGCTCGCAGGAGTTCGGTGATCTTGCCGCAGAAGTCACGAGCCTCTTGCCAGGAAAACATCTCGACCGAATTACGCGGTCCTTTCCACTTGCTGGGGTTGGCTCCCATGACCGCTTCGTAGAGGTTCTGCGGGACTTCGTACTTCGCGATGGCGAAGCGGTGCTTGAGCGTGACTTCATGCGCCGGCTTTTCGCTGGCGGCTTGGTCGCTACCCATGCGGAACTTTGACGGAAACGTGATCGAGCCGTCGCGAGATTTCTCACCGGGGGCGATCTCGACGAACTCGTCGTTGAATCGTTTGAGGAGTTCGGCCTTGTTTGGCTTGGCCGTTGTTTTCACGGCTTGGTCTTCCGATTGAGTACACGGGACAAAGAATGACAGGACGACGAGAGCAATTGGAGCGAAGCGAAGCATGATGTCCTTTCAACGGTCGAAGACGGACGGTAAGTATGGCGGCAAGGGGTCGGGTCTTCAAATTTCATTTTTGGCCACACGATCCACCCCCGACTCTAATTCCACATCGCCATTCCAATTCACATCGCGCCCAACTCGCGAGGCCAAAAATGAAATTTGAAGACCCGACCCCGACTACGTTGGGCTACGGGTTTGTTTCACGAGAGCAACGTATTGAGCGGCGAGGTCGCGGATGCGAGTCATGTTGCCGGACTCGACGGCGGCCTTTTCGACCAATTGGCCGCCGAGTCCGACAGCACAGGCTCCGGCCTTGAAGAAGTCGGGCAGCGTCTTCAGGTCGACTCCGCCGGTCGGCAGGATGCGGACTTGCGGCAGTGGACCGCGCAGAGCTTTCAAATAATTCGGGCCGACGCAATCGGCTGGGAAAAGCTTGACGATGTCTGCTCCCGCTTCCCAAGCGGTGACGATTTCAGTCGGAGTGAAGGCTCCCGGCATGACGAGCTTGCCGTAGCGTTTGCAGAGTTTGATCACGTCGAGATTCACTGACGGCGAGACGATGAACTCGGCTCCGGCCAGAAGTGCTGCTCGGCAGGTTTCCGGATCGAGCACCGTGCCGGCTCCGAGCAGAATTTTTTTGCCGAGGTCTTTGCGCACGGCGGCGAGGATTTCAAGCACGTTCGGAACGGTGAAGGTGACTTCGATGACGTCGATGCCTCCTTCGTACAACGCTCGCGCGACATTGACCAATTGGTCGCCGGAGGTGGCTCGGATGATGGCGACGATGCCGCCGTCGAGGACTCGTTGCAGATCAGACATGGTGGCTCCTGGGTTGGGGCGGAGATGTTAGTCACGCCAACGGAAAAATCCGACCTTTGCGAAACGAGCTTTGCGATTCGCTCGGAATTTGAGTTTCGGATTTCGAGTTTCCCATCGCGGTCTTGTCGCAGTTTTGGCCGGTGCCAATAATCCGCCGAGTTCAAACTTTGTGGTCTGGATTCGTATGGAGAGGAACCGTCGCGTGATACTGGCTGAGTTCAAACGCCTGAGTCCGCACGCCGATTGGGAGAAATTCTCAAAGGGGGGCGGGTGGTTGTACTTCGCCGTCGCGGCCGCCGTGATCATGGTCTTGTTCGGGATTGTCCTGAAAATCAAGGAATGGATGCGGCCCAAGGGACTGGCGGAGAACTCGGCCGAAGACTTACTTCTTCAGTTTCGAGACATTCATCGGCAAGGGGATTTGTCCGCTGCCGAATACAAAAGCATTCGTGAGCGGTTGACGAAAAGGTCCGGTGAGTCGGGTCGTGCAGGGGATGCCTCACGCGGTCCCTCTGCCGATGATTCGGCGGGAAGCTCACCCGCGATTGAACAGTGATGGGCCTTCCTGAAGGTTGACGATACGGTTGGGGACTCGCTTGCCCAGCGAGTCTCCAGGAGACCACGGACGCTGTCTCCTCAGCAGGCGAATGATTGTTTCGCCGTCCCAAGGTGTTGAGGTTTGACCGACAGCGTTGAAGGAACCCACATGGCCTCGTCTGGAAAAGATTTTACGAACGGCAAGCGAACTCCGACCGGCAAGAAAAACGCGAGCTGTAGTTTCTGCCGCAAGAGCTATCGCGAAGTCGGCCCGCTCGTCGAAGGACCGGAAGACGTTTACGTCTGCGGCGAATGCGTCGAGCTGTGTCAGTCGATCCTCGACCAGGAACGCCGCCGCCGAGGCACCCCGCACAAGCTCTTCACGAAAGTCCCGTCGCCGCGCGACATCGTGACCCATCTCGACAAGTATGTTGTCGGACAGTCGCAGACGAAGAAAATGCTCGCCGTCGCGGTTCACAACCACTACAAGCGGCTGATGCTCAACACCGATACCGACAACGATGTCGAGATCGAAAAGTCGAACGTCCTGATGATCGGCCCGACCGGATCAGGCAAGACGCTGATCGCCAAGACGCTGGCGAAATTCCTGCAAGTGCCGTTCGCCATCGGCGACGCGACCACGCTGACCGAAGCCGGCTACGTCGGCGAGGATGTCGAGAACCTCCTGCTGAAACTGCTGCACACGTGCGACTTCGATGTCGAATCCGCCCAACGCGGAATCGTGTTCATCGACGAGATCGACAAGATCGGCAAGACGTCGAACAACGTCTCGATCACCCGCGACGTCTCCGGCGAAGGTGTGCAGCAAGCGTTGCTCAAGATGCTGGAAGGCACGGTTGCGAACGTCCCGCCACAAGGGGGCCGCAAGCATCCCGAGCAGCAATACATTCAGCTCGACACGACCAACATCCTCTTCATCTGCGGCGGCACGTTCGTGGGCCTGGAAGACATCGTCGCCCGCCGCATGGGCCGCAAGATGATCGGCTTCGGCCAGGACAACTCGTCCCACGACGACAAACTCCGTCGGTACGAAATGATTCACGACGCGACCGTCGAGGACATTCTCGAATACGGTTTGATCCCTGAACTCGTCGGCCGCCTGCCGGTGCTCACAACGCTCAGCAAGCTCAGCGAATCGGACCTCGTCCGCGTGCTGACCGAGCCTAAGAACGCTCTCGTCCGTCAGTTCCAAAAGTACTTCGAGATGGAAGAGTCCACTCTCGAAGTCACGCCGGAAGCGATTCGCGAAATTGCCAAGATCGCAATCCAGAAAGACACGGGAGCACGTGGCCTCCGCAGCGTGATCGAAAACGCGATGTTCGACATCCTCTACGAGTTGCCCGATCAAGAACCGGGTAAGAAGTACGTCCTCACCCCGGAAGTCATCCGGGGCGAGTCGCACCTCTTCCCACAAGACGGCTCAGCCGCCGCGTAATGCGACTGACGGACCGTCGTTGAAATCCCAAGCCCGCTGCTTTGCAGCGGGCTTTTTTCGTTTTCAGCCGCCCCGCCAAAAAATCGCGGGTTGTCATGTCCGATTTCTTCCGCGATCCGCATTTCTCTGGTGAGGCCGCTGATGCAGCGGCAAAGAACAAGTCCAATCGCCGACCGGGGAGCAGGCTCATGTCGATGCAAAGCTGGTTATGTCGCGTTCGGTCTCGGTTCGTTGGCAGCCTTCGGATGCGTCGAGCGACTCAGCGACGTCAGCGTGCGAAGGGACTTGGGCTGCGAAACGTGATCTGTCAGATGACGTGCGGCTGCGAGCCGCTCGAGTCGAGCGGCCAGATCGAATCCGTGGATTGGCTGCTGAACGACCCACGTTCCATGAACGAGACTCCGTTGCTGATTTCTGAGATCGACGAACCAACATCGTTTGACGAATCGGTGCCTGTCAAACTGCTGCTCGAAACACCGAACATTCGGTTGTTCGAGATCGGGGTGGACGAGGTTTATGGCTATGCCAACTACGGCTGGGCCGAAACCAGTGAGGGAAGCTGGGGGGCCGGAGGGGACGCGAGCAATCATGAAGCGGGCAGTAAGTCGCTGTGGGTCACGCTCTCGCCCTATCAATCGGCGTCATTGAGGACGGCCAACGGCTGGCTAATCGTGTCCATCGACGGCCATGAGACGCAGGTTTGCTCAGCCCATGAAATCGAATACCTCCACGTCCACGGGGGCGGCAACACGATCGACCTGACAGGCATCGAAAAAGAAACGCTGTCATCCAACCTCCTCATCGATCTACACGGTGGGGCTGGAAACGGCACGTTGATCGACAGCGCGGATGCGGACTGCTTGGTTGTCGACGGTGGCAATGACCAAATCTGCCGACGCGAGCGAAACGCTGCCGGCTTAACATGGGCCAAATTCGGTGATGACACGGCGACGAATCTCGCCGATGGCATCGAGACAGACGGAAGTGACGGCTGTCTCGTGAATGAGATCTCCAACGCATTGATGTGCGATGTCGCATTCGTCGACAGCGTGAATCAAGGAGAAGACGCAGACGACGAGACAGAAATCCTGGCCACGGCAGATGACGCCATTGCTGACGATGAAACTCTCACCGAGTCTCGAGATGGCGCTCCAGCGCACCGTCGAATTCGCCCGGGAATGAAGATGAATTTGTAGGATGGCGAAGCCGCAGGAACGTAGGCGAGTCGCTCCTGCGACTCGCATTCGGAACGTTGGTTGATTCTCAATATCGCGATTCACTGCCATTGGTCGCGTAACGGGAATCTCAGTCGCGGGAGCGACTGAGCTACGTATACGGCGGTTGTGCGATTATGACCCATCTCCGACTGAATCGTCGCTCGCACTCAGAGATGTCCTCACCGGATTACGTCCAGCGCAGTAAGTCTGCTTTTTGCACTTCCTCACCGACGAATTCATGGGCGATGCGGCCACGTGCGAAGACCAGAATTCGATCCGCGTGAGCCAGCACCAACTCCGGTTCGGTCGAAGCGAGCACGACGGCTGCTCCCGACTTTTTTAAGCCGGCTACCAGCCGCATCACTTCGTCTTTCGCGTTGACGTCCATGCCGCGAGTCGGCTCTTCCAGGACCAACACTCGCACCGGCCCCAAAAGCCATTTCGCCAACACCACCTTCTGCTGATTTCCGCCTGACAAGTGGCCGGCCAATAATTCCGGCCGAGCGGGGCGGCAGCCAACTTGGTCGAGTATCGGCTGCACGACGGTGTGTTCGCGTCCGCGCCGCAACCACTCTCCCATTGAGCGTCGCAGATGAGCCAGCGTTGTGTTGCGAGCAATCGAACTGCGACGCACCAAAGTTTTCGCTCGATCCGCCGCGACGAGCACGACGCCGCGACTCACCGCCGCCGAGACGTTGCCGTTCGGCAAGGCCGACTCATCCAATCGCACCGAACCCGCATCGACCGACACTGCGCCGGCCACCGCATGAGCCAACTCTTGATGTCCTGCACCGACGAATCCATAGAGCCCGACACACTCGCCCGGTGCGACGTCAAAGGTCACGTCGCTGAATTCGCTGGCTCTCGATAAGCCTGTGACTCGCAATGTTGGAGGAGTTGTTGACCGCGCCGGCAAAGTGGTGGCCGCATCATCGTGGGGCAGGTTTTCAACTTGCCCGTGTCGTTGGCCGGGCAGGTTGGAAACCTGCCCCACGTGGCGGCCGAGCATTCGGGAAATGACCTCTGTCTTCGTCAGTTCGTCCGATCGCGACGTCGAGACCTTGCGGCCGTCTTTCAGCACCGTGACGCGATCACAAATCGCCAGAACGTCTTCCAAGAAGTGGCTGATGAAAATGATCGCCACGCCGTTTCGTTTGAGCTGCCAGATCAACTCAAACAGCCGCCGCGTCTCCGGAGGGCTGAGCGCGCTGGTCGGCTCGTCGAGGATCAACACTCTCGCTCCACTGTGCAGGCCGCGAGCGATCTCCACCATCTGCCGGATCACCAGCGGAAACCGATCCAATCGACGCCGCACATCGACGTCGATCGCCATCTCACGCAAATAATCTTGCGCTTGTTGCCGCATTCCCGACCAGTCGATCCGCCCGGCTCGCGTCGGCTGTCGGCCGAGAAACAGATTCTCCGCCACCGATAACGCTCCGATGCCTGACAGCTCCTGATAGACCATTGCGATCCCGCACGCTTGAGCCTCGCGCGGCGACGACAGCGAGACCTCTCGGCCATGCAGGAGCACAGTCCCTTCATGATCGGGGTTTGCCCCGGCCAGGATTTTCATCAACGTGCTTTTTCCCGCGCCGTTGCAGCCGACCAGGCCATGCACTTCGCCCGGATGCAGATCGAAGTCCACGCCTTCCAGCGCGGTCACTCCGGAAAACTGCATCCCCATCGAGCGGCATTCCAACAACGGCGGTTCGGACACAGCGGAAATCATTCGACGCACACTTTCAGGCGGTCATGAATGAGACCGCGCACTCAACCAGGAGGGCAGAACTCTATTCCGCGCGCGAGTGGAATTGAATCGTCTGCCATCCGAGGCCGCTTGAGTGGCCATCCGCCGGCCGATTACAGTGCTCGCATCGGGATGTACCGATCAAACTTGTTGTTTCAATTCCGGGAGAACTTCGGATGAACGTGATTCGTGCGTGTGCTGGTGTCGTGTGTCTGGTCGCGGTGGCAATCGCGGTGGCGGCCGACGAGTCGGGAACCGTGGTTGTTCGCAGCGTGCATCTCTGCTGCGGCGCTTGCGTCGAAGGAGCGAAAGGCGCGCTCGACGGCATCGAGGGGGTGTCGGACCCGAAAGCCGACGTCAACAGTAAGTCGGTGGTCTTCTCAGCCAAGAACGAGAAGGCCGCGATGAAGGGCATTGAGGCACTCGCCGATCACGGCTTCTTCGGCAAAGCGGCGTTCGGCAAGAAAGACCTCGCCTTCCCGGACGTGGGTGCGAAGAAGGGCGAGAAGCGCGACACGATGTCGTTTACCGGCATCCATCTCTGTTGCGGAGCCTGCCGCAAGGCGGTTCACGAAGCGTTTACGAAGTTGGATGGCCTCGGCTCAATGGATATCGACGCTTCAACCGGGACCGTGAAGCTCAACGGAGGCGGCATGGTTGTGCCCGACGCGGTTGAGCTGCTGAACAAAGCCGGCTTCTATGGCAAGCTCGCCAAGGCCGAGAAGAAGTAGAAACCATCTCAGAGCGTAGCCTGACTCTCCGAGTCGGGAGCGTTTTCGTGGAACTCCCGACTCGGAGAGTCAGGCTACAACGAAGCCCCGAAGCCCGGCTCGAATCGCCGGGCTTCTTCATTTCGGCGTGATGGCTTCGGCCGGCTTCTCCGCGACCTGCGGTTCCAAGTCGCGTTCGAGTTCCGCAAGGACGCCCTCGTCGATCTCCAACAGATCACTGGGGGCAACCTGCGACAACTTATTGCCCAGCGATTCTTCGTCACTGGCGTCGGTCGTGCGGCGAATGGTCGGACTGGACTTGGCGGGCTTGAACTTCGGCTTGCGTGCGTCCGTTGGCCCGGCCGGCTCCTGAGATCGTTCCGTGACTCTGTTCGGCGAGTTGTTGACCGGTGGCGTTGTTCTGGTGGTCGCAGTTGGATCGGCCTTCGTGCTACCGCGCTGGCCGCTGGTCGAACGAGACTCCGCGCGGTCCGGGATCGTCAGCTTCATGCCGATCTTCAGGTCATTCGCGCTTTTCAATTGGTCGCGATTGGCTTGGAAGATTTCCTGATACCGAGTTTGGCTCCCCAGATATTTTCCAGCGATGGACGACAACGTCTCGCCATCGGCCACCACATGTGATCGTGTCTGTCCGGAGGTGGCTGGAGCGACTTCGATTCCGCCTCGTCGAATTCCCTGGCCATCGTTGTTGGCCACCGCATCCCAATCATCGTTGTGCAACGGCCGGATCGGCATGGCCGGAGCATCCTGCGGCGGAGGCGTGAGTGTGTTGAAGTCAGACGGATTTCCGAGTCGGTCGCTGTTGCTCGAAGGGTCACGCGAACCATTCACGCGGTTGCGTTGAGCCGTCGAATTCCCACCGGCCGGGTTGTCTCTCAAGAACTCCGGCAAGTCGCTCTGCTGGAATCCATCCCGCGAACGATCCGCAGGTCGACGCGGATCCGTGCCGCGCGTCCGGGCCTCGGCTTCAGAATAAGGCCCACGCGAATTGTCGCGGGCGATCTTCTGATCCAGACGCGACCCGTCTTTCAAATCGGGTTCATTGTTGCGGGGGGCGTCGTCTCGAAAGAAGAACGCTCCGACGATGCTGCACAGCAGAATCGCCAATGCCAATCCAACTTTCTTATCGCGGTGCATGACTTGAGTCTCCTTTGACGCTGCGAACACATGAGGTGCGATCTGAAGGAGAATGTGCCCTATGCGCGGACGTTGACGGTTGGAAACACGTCGGCAACACACGAATTTCAGGCATGATCGGTCGGATGATCCGGTCTTGAGCGATTTACACGAGCCGCAGGCAGATTCTCTGAAGCTGGCCGCTCGCGAATTTGACTTCGGGAGAATCGTTGTGTCTGGCGCGATCGGCACGATCCGACCCGCATTGATCGCCGGGTAGCCACGCTCGCCAAGAGCGTGGGTGGATACGCGAAAAACCCACGCTCTTGGCGAGCGTGGCTACGTAATCTTCGACGCGCCGCTTCGTTTCGGACGCCCCAACCATGTGATATCGTGCCCCGCTCGCTTCCGGGTGATTTGTGTCCGTTCTACAAGGCAAAGCATTGTGTCGATCATTGTGCAGAAGTTCGGCGGGACCAGCGTGGCGACCGCCGAGAAGATCTTGGCGGCGGCTCAGCGAGCGGTGAATGCCAAGCGTCAGGGACATCAAGTCGTCATGGTCATCAGCGCTCGTGGTGCGAAGACAGACGAGTTGGTGGAACTTGCCAACGAGATTTCGGCGAACCCGCCCGCTCGCGAAATGGACATGCTGCTGGCGACCGGAGAACAGGAAGCGGTCGCGCTCGTGGCGATGGCGATTCAAGAACTCGGCGAACCGGCCGTCAGTCTGACCGGCGCGCAGATCGGAGTGCTGACCGACAACAGCTTCACCAAGGCCCGCATCAAGAAGATTTCGACCGAGCGGATGCGCAAGGCACTCGACGCCGGCAACATCGTCGTGGCGGCCGGCTTCCAAGGGATCGACGACGATTTCAACATCACAACGCTCGGCCGAGGCGGCAGCGATACGACCGCGACGGCTCTGGCCGCCGTGCTGCAAGCCGAAGAATGTGAAATCTACACCGATGTCGAAGGCATCTTCACGACCGACCCGCGCATCGTGAAGAACGCTCGCAAGCTCAATCGAATTTCGTACGACGAGATGCTGGAACTGACGAGCGTCGGTGGCGGCAAGATGCATTCGCGGTCGATCGAGTTCGCGAAGAAGTACCGCGTGCGGTTGCGTGTGCGGCCTAGCTTCAACGACACGCTGGGAACGTTGATCTGTCCGGAAGCGGACGACGACGGCCCGATCGCAACCGGCTTGGCGTTGGTCAAGGACGAGGTTCGCGTCAGCTTGTTCGACATCCCGGATCGCCCCGGCATCATGAGTCTCATCTTCACGAAGATGGCTCAACGCAAACTCCCGATCGACATGGTCGTGCAAGACGTCGCTAGCGGCGGACTCGCGCAGATCTCGTTCACGGTTCCGCAGAACGACATGGCCGAAACATTGAGTGCTGCCGAAGAGGCGGTTGCGGAAATCGGAGCGGGCTCGGTGCAACAAGGGACCAACGTCGCCAAGGTCTCGAGCGTCGGAACCGGGATGCGACATCACACCGGCGTCGCCGCCACGATGTTTGAATCCCTCGCCGCCAAGGGGATCAGCATCGGCATGATCACGACCGGCGACATCAAGATCTCCTGCCTGGTCGATCGCAGCCGTTGTCAGGAAGCACTCCTTGCCGTGCATGAGGGCTTCAAACTGCATGAGGAATCGGCCGTTGCTCCCCCCGTGGGATGGGAAGCGCAGCCCGATGCGATGATGTCGTATCACTCACGAGACGAACTCGAACGTGATGTCGTCAGCCGCCTGTCGCACATGGAAGACATCGTCGTCAGCGAAGTGCTGCTCGACCAAGACCAGTCGCGCGTCACCGTCCGCAACCTGCCTGACGAACCGGGGGTCGCCGCCAAGATCTTCACCGCGGTCGCCGAAGGGGGCGTGATGGTGGACATGATCGTCCAGAACATCAGCCAGCGCGGCCACGCAAATTTGTCGTTTACGGTCCTACGCACAGACCTTGATACATGCCTGTTGCTCGTCCGCGAGGTGCTCGAACCGTGGCGTGACGCGGCCCTCAGCTACGAACGCGAGATCGCCAAGCTGTCGGTGATGGGCATTGGTCTCCGCAGCCACACCGGCGTCGGCGAGAAGATGTTCCGTGCTCTGGCCGAAGCCAGCGTCAACATTCAAATGGTCAGCACCAGCGAAATCCGCATCAGTGCGGTGGTCTCGCCCACCGATGGTCAGCGAGCGCTCGATGCGCTGCTGAAGACGTTCGACTTGTAGCCGCGTTTCGCCAGAACGCGGGCGAAAGGACGAAGACCCGCGTTCTGGCGAAACGCGGCTACCTGTCATTCCAGGTTTGACCGACAATTACGCCGATGCAACTCCGCCGTCTCACCGCCTATCACGTCCGCATCCCGCTGAAGCACAAAGTGCGTCATGCGTCGCACGCGCGCGAAGAAACCGACTCGCTGGTTATGTGCTGTGAGCTCGACAACGGAGCGATCGGCTGGGGCGAGGGACTGCCTCGCCCGTATGTCACGGGCGAGACGATCGATCATGTTTGGAGCCTAATCGCCGAGAGTGAGCTCGCGCGGCAATTGGTCCCGCCGTTTGACAACCTCACGCAGGCGATCAAGTTGGCTGATCAGATCAAACTGAAGGTCGCCGACTGCGAAAACTCATTCGTCGAACGGGGCTGCTTTGGAAACTCGGCGCGGTGCGCGATTGAACTCAGCCTGCTGGATGCCGCGGCTCGTTCTGACGGCGTGCCCTTGTCGCGAATCACCGAACTGCTGCCGGAAGCGTTTGCGATTCGCGAATCCAAACCGCAGGTCCGGTACAGCGCGGCAATCACCGCCATGTCGCCTTGGGCTACGGCCGTCCGAGCTTGGAAGATTCGGCTCTACGGATTCCATCAATGCAAAGTGAAAGTCGGAGTCGCAGATGTCGATGACGCCGACTTACTCCGCCGCATCCGCAAGGTCTTGCCTGAGGGGCGAGTCGATCTGCGGATCGACGCCAATGAAGCTTGGACGTGCGGGAACTTGGAGTCGAAGCTCGCACTGTTGCGACCGTTTGAGATCACGTCGCTGGAACAGCCTGTGCCGCACAAGGACGTGGCAGGCTTGGCTCAACTGCGCGGCCGCATTGGCGTCCCGTTGATGCTCGACGAATCGCTGTGCAGCCTGACCGATGCTCACCGAGCGATTGAGTCGGGAATCTGCGACCTGTTCAACATCCGGCTGTCGAAGTGCGGCGGCTTCGCGTCGTCGTTGCGTCTCGCGGCGATCGCGCATCAAGCGGGACTCGGCTATCAGCTCGGCTGCCAAGTCGGCGAGACTGGAATTCTGTCGGCGGCCGGCCGGCATTTCGCGTGCTCGGTTGCGAACATTCGCTACCTCGAAGGAAGCTACGACCGGCACCTCGTCCGTGAGCGATTGACGGTTCAAGACCTCACGTTCGGCCGACGCGGGTTGGCGACAGCACTCACCGGTCCGGGGCTGGGCGTGGAGATTGATGAGGCCGCATTGCGGCGTGTGACGGTCCGCCATTGGGAACACCGGCTGTAATCGATTGTGCTGGCTCATCCTCGACAAACAGGTGAGCAAGTACCGCGCATCTCGACCAACAGTGGTCGCTGTCTGGCAGCGGGACATGGCAGGCATCAACGATGACTTACTGATGTCACGTTCAAGATTCTCAGTTCGAGCACTGGCACTCCACAATTGGCACGTTTAACGTGTTGGCTCAGTTCATTTCTCTCTCAGGAGCCAGCCATGCCGAATCAAACGTCGTTGGAACAGATCGAACTCGCGGAGCTGACGCAGTCCGTGGATAACGGCCGAGTCGCCACCGATCCGTTCAAGTTGGTGGCCGCATTTCGGACTCTGCTGGATACCCTGCTGGCGGACTTGAAGACGAAAGACGCCGCCACGCTGACGAGCGAAGGTGATCGCGCCACCGCGTCGGCCAATGTGCGAGCGGCTCTCGATCAACTCCAGACGCTGCTGCGGGACGGGTACAACTTCGTGCAGGGCTTGGGGAGCTTTGCCATCACCGATGCCGATCGCATCGGGTTGTTCACGGCGTATGGTTGGGAGAGCGGACTGGTCGGTGCCTTCAGCGACGCGCGGATCGAGTCGCTGGCGAATCAGGCGATCACGGTCACGCCCACGATTGCCGATGCGACGCATCGGTATCCGGCCGCGTTGCTGACGTTGATCACCGCGCAGCTCGCGAGCGTGAATACGAACCAGCCGATCGCCACCGGCGGCTCGGCGCAGGCCGCGACCGACGCGCGAGACGCCGCGCTGGCGCTGCTGCAACTGATCAATGCGCGGGTGCGGTTCTTCTACTGCTCGGCGAGCGACGATCTGGACCAGACGCCGGAACTGGTGAAGATCGGCCGCCAACCGCGTCGCGACTCCGGCGCCGCCGCCGCGCAACCGCTCCCCGCCGCCCCCGGCCCGGCCACGTTCGTCGCCGCCGCGCTGAGCCTGACCGTGTCGGCCCTGCCCGATCACGCGACGACGCTGCGAGCCTTCCGCCGCCCCGCCGGAGGGACCGCCGAACTGGCCGGCACCTCGGCCACCACCACCGTCTCGCTCACCGACCTCGGCCCGCTGACCACCGGCGTCACCTACGAGTTCTGGCTCGTCGGCCACAACTCCCAAGGCGACGG
>CAMDDX010000019.1 GCA_945893075.1 Planctomyces sp. SH-PL62
TTCAAATTTCAAAACTGCCTCGGCAATTTTGAAATTTGAACGCCCGACCCCGGACTCATTCTTACGACGCGGGTTCTTGCTGGAGCGTTCTGGGGACTAAGCTCGCTTCCTCGGCGTGAGCCAAGCTGACTGCCGTCTTCGCCTCGGCGGGCAAAGGTTGAGCGATCACGTTGGGCTGCGTCTGGAAGAGGCGCAGGAACGCGGCTTTGCTATCCAGCGCCAGGCTGAACGAGACCGGCACGAGGAACAATGTGAAGACTGTGGAAGCGACGAGGCCGCCGAGCGTCACGCTGCCCAGGCCGCGATAGAGTTCACTGCCGGCACCGGGAGTGATCACCAACGGCAGCAGGCCGAACAGGCCGATGAACGCGGTCATGAAGATTGGACGGATGCGGGTGCGGACGCTTTCCAGAATGGCAGCGTGCGGAGCAAAGCCGTCTTCGCGCATGTGGACGAGGGCTTGCTCGACGATCAGAATTGGATTGTTGACGACCGTACCGACCAGAATGATGAAGCCGACCATCGTCAGCATGTCCAGCGGCTGCACGTGCCCCGATGGCTTCAAGAGGATGTTCAGCAGCGCGAGGCCGATGAAGCCGCCGACCGCTCCCAGCGGAACGCTGAGCATGACAATGAACGGGTACAGCCACGACTCGAACAGCGCGGCCATCACGAGGTACGTGATGAGGATGGCTAGCAACAGATTCCAGCGGATCGCCAGCCAGGTCGTCCGCAGCTTGTCGGCGGTGCCGGAGAGGCCGACTTGGTACAGGCCGCGGAACTCCGGGTCGTTTTCCAGCGGCGTGATGATCTCTGATTGAATTTTCTGCATCGCGTCTTCGAGGGCCATCTCCGGCGGCGGGCTGACTTGGATCGTGATGGCGCGCTGCCGTTCGCGGCGATTGATTTGTTCGGGGCCGCTCTGCAACGAGAGATCGGCGATCGCTCCCAGCGAGACGACGCGGCCGGTGCGCGTCGCGATCGGCAAGCTTTCCAAGTCTTGCGTGCGTTGGGCCAGGTCTTCTCGGCCGACGATGGACAGGTCGATCTTGTCGCCGCCGACGAAGAAGTCGGTCGCGTACGCGCCGTCCACGAGGGCATCAATCGCGTAGCCAATCTCATCGGCGGAGAGGCCGAGTTCCGCCGCTTGTTCCCAGCGCGGCTTGGCGTGAACTTCCGGACTGCTCAGATCGAGACTCGGCAAGGGCAGGGCTTGAGCCGTAGGAATGATTTGACTGACTTGCCCCATGACTCGGCCGCCGAAGCCGACCAGTTGCCGGATGTCGGGGCCGGTCAGTTCAATGTCGATCGAGCGGCCGGAGGTCAGGCCGCGCTCAAACAGGCTCGACTGCTTCACGATCCCCAGCGTTCCCGGAATGCCGGTGACAATCTCTTGCACCAGCTTGACCAGCTTGTGCCCTTGCAGGGGATCGACGGCACGCACGCCCATGAACAACTGCCGGCCGCGGACCACATAGAAGAAGTCGGAGATCATCGGGTGCGGTAAGTCTTTGTTCGCCGGATCGTCGAGGTCGATGTCCCAATACTTTTTGGCGGACAACTCGATGCGATGCCCCATCGTCTCCATGTGTTCGAGGTTGTACCCCGGCGGCGGCACGAGAATGCCGATCACCAGATTGCGATTCCCGTTCGGCAGGTATTCGACCTTCGGCATCAGGAGATAGCTGACGTAACACGGCACGCCGATCAGCACCGACATCGCGATCAGCCGCGCTGGGATGCTCTTCAGCAGCCACGCATTCAGACCGACGACGACGTTGACGAACCAACCGCCGAAGAGGTCGAGCGGTGCCAGTAGAGTCGCGACGAGGCCGGGTGGACCAGACCAATCGCCGGTTCGTTTCGAGCCGCCGAGCAACCGGCTGGCGGCCGTTGGGATCAGCACCAAGGCGACGAGCAACGACAGCGCCAGCGAGCAACTGACTGCCAGCGCCAGATCGCGGAACAACTGGCCGACTTGATCCTGCACGAACAGCACCGGCACGAACACGGCGAGGTTGGCCAGCGTCGAAGCGACGATCGCTCCCCAAACTTCCTTGGTTCCTTTGACCGTCGCCGTCAAAACGTCTTCGCCTTCGCGGTGATGCCGGAAGATGCTCTCCATCACGACGATGAAGTTATCGACCAACATGCCGACGGCGAACGAGATGCCCGCCAGCGTCAGCACGTTGAGCGTGCGCCCCAGAATGCCGAGCATCAAAAACATGCCGATGATGCTGGTCGCGATCGCCAGCAGGACAACCAGCGACGACCGCAAACTTCGCAGAAAGACCAGCAGCACAATCAGCGTCAGCGCGGCTCCTTGAAAGATGTCGTCGCTCACGACCCTGACGGCCGAGTCGATGTATTCGGTCTCGTCGTAGACCTGCGTCAGTTCGAGCCCCTTCTGCATGAGCACCGTTTCGTTCAGCTTCGCAACCGTCTTGCGCAGACCTTTCATGACTTCCAGAACGTTGCTGCCCGTCTCGCGCTGCGCGTTGATGGCGATGACCGACGTGCCGTAGCGATGCACGAGTCCGTCCGGCTTCTTGAAACCGAGTCGGACTTCGCCAACGTCGCGCACGTAAACCGGATTGCCGTCGCGACTGGCGAGGATGACGTTGCGAACTTGCTCCTCGGTCTTGAATTGGCCGAGCGTTCGCACGACATACCGCCGCTTGCCTTCCCAGAAGTCGCCGCCGGAGGTGTCCTTGTTCTGCTTGCGGAGGGCTTCGCGGACATCGCCGATCGTGAGCTGCCGTGCGGCGAGCAAATGCGGATCGACGACGACCTGCAATTCCTCTTCTCGACCGCCCATCACGTTGGCGTTCGACACGCCGTCCACACGTTCGAGCCGCGTTTCGATGGCGTCACGGCAGAACCGCCGCAGCTTGGTGACGTCCATGTCCGGCGGCAACAGGTCGCGGACTTCGGGATGCTGTTCGGCCAGCTCGCGCATGCGGAAGATCGCGAGGCCGGGGTTGTGGGCACGCTTCACTCGTTCGAGCTGCGTCTTCAATTCGGGATGCTTGGCGATGGCTTCGTCGAGCTTTTCCTCCGACGGCTTCTGCGGCGTGAGAATGAACCAGGCGATAAAGCGGTCGGCGATGTTCGAAGTGGCGACGACCGGCTCATCCGCACTGACCGGGTACTCGCGCACCTGTTGCAGCCGCGTACTGACGTTGAGCAACGCATCGCTGGTCGGCGTGCCGACAGCGAACTCCAGCGTGATCTGCCCGCGCGAGTCCATGCTTTCCGAGGACATCTTCTGCAAGCCTTCGACGCTTTGCAGTTGCTCCTCCTGCGGCTGAATGATCTCGCTTTCGATCTCTTGCGGACTGGCTCCCGGCCACATGGTCGTGATCGTGATCGTGGGGACTTCGACTTCCGGCGTGAGCTGCATCGGCATCTTGTAAAGCGCGATCGTGCCAAACAGCGCGATCAAGATCACGCCAACCGAAACCTTCACCGGATTGCGAACAAACCACTCGATCGAATTCATGGGGCGGGTGCCGTGGAACTGAAAGAAGTAGCCACGCTCGCCAAGAGCGTGGGGAATTCAAACTAAACCCACGCTCTTGGCGAGCGTGGCTACAAAGGATGTCACTCCGCAGGGCTGGTGGCGGATGGTGCGTCAGAGGAACTCGGTGCCGGCTTGAGCGTGCGAGCTTTGCTGACAGTGGGATTGGGCGGTTTGATTTTCGCCGCCTCCGTAATCACCTCCGCACCGAGACGTAGCCGTTCGTTGCCTTCGACGACAACCTCTTGTCCCGCTTTAAGCTCGCCGGTGACTTCGATCCACGAGTTCAACGAGATCCCGATTTGTACCGGCACCGGTCTGACCGTCTTCACCTTGGTCTTGGCATCGAAAGCGACGACGTAAATCACCGGCTTCGGACCGCCGAGCACCAGCGAGTCTTTCGGCACGAGCAACACGTGACTCTTTTGATCGACCGGCAACTCGACCTTGGCGAACATGCCCGGTTTGAGCAGCGGCGTTCCGTCCGCTTGCTGCGGATTCTTCAATGTGACTCGCACCGGAAACGTCCGCGACTTCTCATCGGCTTTGGGAACGATGGCCGTCACGGTGCCGTCGAACGTCTGCCCAGGGATCGCTTCAATGTCGATTTTCGCCAACATCTTGAGTGACAGCCGAGGGATGTACGACTCTTGAACGGCAACGCGGACTTCGATCGGATTCACTTGGACGATGTCTGCGACCAGTTTGCCCGATTCGATCCATTGGCCTTCTTCAGTGTGCTCAGCGACGACGTAGCCGTCGAATGGAGCTTTGATCGTGTGTTTCTCCAAGATGTCTTCGAGGCGGTTGATCTCTTCTTTCGCTGCATCCGCTCGCGCTTGAGCTTGATCGATCCTCTCCGGCCGCGGTCCGGCGATGACCAAGTCATACGCGGCCTTTGCCGCGAGGTGCATCGCGGTCGCGGTCTCGGAGACGGCGCTGATGTCGTCGATCTCTTCTCGCGTGGCCGCGTTTCGTTCAATCAACCCTTTGACTCGCGAGAGTTTCGCCAGGGCCAACTTCTTCGCGGAGTCGGCCGCTTTCATCCGAGCTTCGGCCTCGCTTCGCTCTTCTTTTCGCGCCCCGTTCTTGAGCTCCTGCAATTCGTGCTGACGCAGTTGAAACTCAGCCTTCGCAGCGTCAATTTGAATTTCAATGTTGCGTGTCTTTAGCTTCGCCAACGGCTGGTCTTTGGTGACCGCCTCCCCTTCATTGACGAGAAACTCCTCCACTCGCCCTGAGACCGCGCTGCCGACGGAACTGTGCCGCCGAGCCTCCACGGTCCCGACAAACGCTCGCCCCGATGCGAGATCACGTTCGATGACCTCGACCACGGTGACTTTCACCGGCCCCATCTGAGCCGACACGGTGCTCGACCATAAGCACATCGTCGCCAAGCAGACGAACAGCGCGGTGAATCGCGTCCAAAGAGCGTGCATGTCCGGATTCCAAACTGACAGGAAGGCAAACACTGGTAGGGTAGGGCGGGGCTCGAATCGGGGAGGGCGGAGTTTATCGCTGGCCACTCACGCCACGACAGTCAGAGCCTCACGCCGTCACGGAAAATGTCAGCATTCGCAATGTGACCGACGGCAACACGTCGGAGTAATCCTTGCAAACTCACCTGTCTCGGCCTGCTTAGCGCGGGAGATTCGGGATTGCACGGAAGCGTTTGACGATGCTCTCGACCGCGTCGATCACGCGCTGCGCGTCATCGTCGCTCATGCGGCTGTAGATCGGCAGTGAGATTTCGCGAGCGTATTCCTGTGTCGCGATCGGGCAGCTTTCCGGTTGATATCCCAGCGACGCATACGCCGACTGCAAGTGCAACGGCGGAGGCATGACGGTCGCACCGATGCCGCGAGCACGCAGTTCAGCCAGGAATTGATTGCGCGAACAACGCAGCCGTTGCAGGTTCAGGCTCAACAAATACAGATGCCAAGCGTGCTGCGAATCGGCGCGATCGGCAGGGCATTGCAGTTCGACCATGCGGCTGAACGAGACGTTGTACGTGACCGCAATCTCGCGCCGGCGTTGCCACATCACTGTCGCCTTGCGGAGCTGAGCAATTCCTACGGCGGCGGAGAGGTCGCACATCGACGCTTGATAGCCGTCGGACGACAAGGCCAGCATTTGAGCGTCATCGAACATCGCGGACTTGGAAGCATTTTTTCCGCGCCGAGTCCGACCATTGGCGGCGATCGGACTGGTCAGGTCATTCGCAGTTTTCGTCGAAGGCGCGATGGCGATCGTGTCTGAGGGCGAGAAGTCTGGCTCGTCCTCCAACGTGGGCGGCAGCAAATCCCACGGACTCATCACGAGCACTCGGCAGCGATCGGCGATGCTCGCGCTGTTGGTGCAGATGAAGCCCCCCTCACCCAGCGAGAGCGCTTTCTGAGCAAAAAAAGTGAAACAGGTCACGTCGCCCAGACCGCCGACTTGATGATGCCGGTACGTCGCCGGCAGGGCTTGTCCGGCATCTTCAATCACCAGCAAACCGTGTCGCCGAGCGATCATCAGCAAGTCGTCCATCTCGGCCGGCAGACCGGCGACGTGCGAAATCATGACGGCTCGCGTGTGCTCGGTGATCGCGTGCGGCAGCAACTCCGGGCTGAGATGCAGGCCACGCTCGGTAACATCGACGAACTTCGGAACGGCTCCCAACGCACGCACCAATTCGGAGGCGGCGACCGGGGCGAACGGGCTCATGATGACTTCGTCGCCCGGCCTGAGATCGAGCGCTTGCAGCGCCAATCGAAACGCCGTCGTGCCGTTGTTGACCGCGATGGCGTGCTTCACCCCCACGAACTTCGCGAACTCTTGCTCGAACTGCCGCGTCTTCGGACCGGCCGAAAGCCAGCCGGCACGCAACGTCTCTGTCAATTCGGCGAGCTCCGACTCATCCAGGTCCGGAGCGCTGAACGGCAGGAAGCGATCGGCGCGTGAACCTGCTCGTGAACGCGACTCGCGCGAAGCGATGCGTTCCACAGAGCCGGCCTGGGAGGGGGAGGGGGGCATCTTGGAATCCTTGAGGAGGTCCGGAAACTCGGACCGCACACCAAAAGGCACATGTTGCCCCTGGGAGTGTTGATGACCAGCAGCGGTGGCAAACCGCATTCCCCTGCCACGCAGACCGCGAACAAGCGCTGCCAACGGTGTCGATTGCACCGATTGAGCCAATCAAACTGTTTCCGCGAACCGGTGCATCGCGGGTTCGTGAAGATTTCGCCCGAAAAAAACTCAGAGAATCGAGACCTAGGCAATCTCCGGCCATCGGCACGTCAACCGGCACAAGCGAAATGTTGCGGCGAGATGTTCAGAGAACGAGACACTCAAAGCGGTCCCGCGCGCCGGAATGTCTTACGGACGAAATCGCGTGAGGTCGATCACCGGAGCGTCAGGGTAAGACGGCATCGCCCACGTCTGCTCCGAGATCGCGGCCGGATTGACCTCGATGTGCCCCATCCGCATCGTCAGATCGACGCCGGAATCGGGCCAATGCAGGTCCACACGATGCGGCAAACGCACACCGCTCGGCTCACGCTGGTAATTGCTGAGCATCGCACGAGCGATCAAACGGCCGGATGGATCCCGTAACGAGTGCTCTAGGACGACCCCCTGGCAGGCATCGACCAGCATCGTCCGCTGGATGCGTTTGCCTTGCGGAGTGACTTGGTCTGCGACGAACAACACTCGGCGAGGCTGACTACCCGGCTGCTCTCGCATTTCGAATTCGGCGGCGGAGAACGGGACAACTCCCAGAGTTTCGATCAGCCAATCGGGCTGAAAGGGGATTGGCCCCATCGGCCGGCCGTCGGCGACATCGTCGTACGATGCGGTCAAGATGCCGTGGGGATCACCGCGCCGCATCCAGAACCAGAATCGCTCCGGGTTGGAGCCGAGATCGACTTCATCGGAGGCAAACGATCTCACAATCAGTCGCAGCTTGCGCGGACTTTCGACGGCCATCACCGCCGAGAGCATGATCGGGACGCCCCCTTGCCGAGCGGTGATTTTCACATCGGTCGACCGCCAGGCATACAACTTCGTGACGTTGTCATTGAGCGCGTTGACGATCTCTTCTGCCGTGGCCTCGGGATCGAGAACGCATGGCTCTGGAGCCGCAGGCCGGCTATAGGCCATCCAATGCCGCACGGTGCAGCAGCCCGGTGATCCCAACAGGCATGCGGCAGTCGCGAGTAGGTACAAGCCGCGTGACAAGACCACGGAGAATCCGTGCTCATTCACAGAAGAATTTGGTCGGTCGGATTTGGTCACGTGGAAGCTCTCATCCTTGAGGCATCTCGTGGGTTAGGCGGCCACATTCGGCTCTGGTCGTTCGCCGAAGAGGGCGGCTTGCAGTTCTTGCTCTTCGGCTTCGTCTAGCTGCTGGTTGCGGACTAGGAACGTTCCTTCGCCGCGTGTCCCGGTGACTTCGAAAAACTCTTGATCGTCGATGATCTTCGTCCCTTCGAGTTTCAATCGGCGTCGCCGTACCAGCAACAACGCCAGCACGTATCGAAACTTGTCGTGAGCTGGACTGGCCTCTTCGCTGAGTTGCTCAAACTGCCGCATCAGTTCATTCGGGTCGAGCGTTTTCTTCGCGGAGGTGACAGATTCCGGAGCCTCGCATCGCCAGTGAGCGATGGTCCCATGCGGCGGTTGAGCCCAGCCTTCCTCCGAGTAGTCAAACCGCAAAAGCTCGCCGTTCTTGTCGACGAGCACCGAATGACACAGGCTTCCCGGTGCGAGTTCTTGTCCGGTCCCCGCGCAGGTTCGGCCCATCGGTTTGACGTTGTAGTCTTGCACAGCCCCCTTCCTCCCTGAAAAGGCGGCGGAATCTAGCCGTGATCGGAAGTTTGCCACAAGACGTTTCGCGGCGAGGTGTCTTCGTCGCAATCCAGCGGTCAGCATCGCCTCGCACAACTTGCAAACTCTACGGTATCGGAATGAGCGACTGGGACATCGGCTGTCGTTGCCGGAGTGCCGGTTCAAACCGGCGTCATCGGTGAGATTCACCCGCGACATAGAACCACGCTGGGGCGTCAAAGTCGCCTGTCTTCAAAGGCATGATTCGCACGACCCGAAGGAGTCCCCACGAACTCCTGCGTCACATACAGCTTGCCTAGCTTCAATGGATTTGGCTCCGAATCGCGATCGGAACGCCGTCAAAGTCGGCCCCAATTTGGCCACCCGGAATTCGCGCTGCGACCGGACACAAATTCGACGTAACTCATTTGCAGATTAGCGACTTGAGAAGTTCAAGGGGCCGTTTCGAGATTGCCGATTCAAGGCGTTAGACCTGCCATCTCCGATTGTGAGGCGTCTACCTGCAAACGCCTCTGCGTGGCCCCGTATTTCGGAGCTGGTGGATTTTGAGACTGTGGTGCGTTTTGAACTTTGTCACCACGGCCCGGCCGGTGGGAACACGGATCCGCTAGGAAGATCGCGACGCGCGTCGCGGGCGGTTTCTACTTCTCTTCGGTGTCCGAAAAACCGCCTGTTCGCCCCCCTGGCACCATCGGCGGTCCGTGTTTGACATTAGTCCCAAGGGAAGGAGACGCTGCGTTATGTACTGGATCAAGACTTTGACCGCCGTGGTCGCAACTCTGGGGTTGGGTAGCGTGGCGAATGCCGGGCTGTTCGACTCTTGCTGTGGAACAGCCAAATCAAGCTGTTGCACTTCGACCTGCCAGCCCGCGTGCTGCAAACCAACGATCGCTCGGCCGTGTTACCCGACGGTCCACACGTATCAACGTGCTTGCTCGACGTTGACCGCTCCATGCTGCAAACCGAATTGCTGTGGCTGGGATGCTTCCGGCTGCTGCAAGAAGGGCTGCGATCCGAGCTGTGCCGCCCCGAATGCTTGCGGCAATGCGAACGCTTGTGGCAACAAGTGCGCTCCGGCGTGCGCCGCTCCCGCGGCTTGCGCCCCAGCGTGTGCCGCTCCTGCGGCTTGTGCTCCGGCTTGTGCGGCACCCGCCGCGTGCGCTCCGGCTTGTGCGGCTCCGGCTGCGGCCTGTGCGAACAACTGTGCTCCGAGCTGTGCCGCTCCTTGCGGCAAAGGCTGTGGCAACAACGGCTGCGCTCCGAACTGCGCCGCTCCTTGTGGCCCGAAGGCCTGCTGTGCTCCCGCTGCTTGTGGTCCTAGCTGTGCGGCTCCGGCTGCGAATGCTTGCGGCAACAATGCCAACGCCTGCTGTGGCAAGAATGCCGATAGCTGCTGCGGCACGAAATGCTGCGAAGATCACTCCTGCGAGATCGCGCAGTTGATCTACAAGTCCCAAACCGCTTGCTATGCGAAAGATCGCCGGAAGGCTCTCGACAAGTTGGGCGACAAGTTCAACTGCGTCTGCAATCCTGAGATCATGACCGCGTTCATCTACGGTCTGAATGACTGCGACGAACGAGTTCGCAAAGAAGCGGCCGATGAACTTGGCGACCAACTCCGCAAGAATCCTTGCTGCTGCTCGTGCGAAGTCGTGACCGCGTTGACGGCTGCCCTGGGTGACTGTGACAAGGGTGTTCGTCGTCAAGCCGAAGAGGGTCTGTGTGCTTGTGGCTACAAAGTTGTCGATGGCTGCTGTGACAAAGGCTGCTGCAACACGGGTTGCGGTGCGAATGCCTGTGGCAGTGCGGCCCCGATGGCTCATCCGGCCCCGGCTCCTGAGGCTGCCCCGGCTCCGGCCCCGGCTCCTCCGACCGAACCCAAGGCCTACTTCCCGTCCCGTTTGAACAACCCGACGACGAAGAAGACCAGCAAGCTCGGAAACCTGTTCGGACTGCGTATGTAATTTGACGAGCCGGCTTCAAGGCAGGCTCAACTGACAACTCGGTGTGCATGACCCCCGGAGCAATCCGGGGGTCTTTTTGTTTGGTGCCGGCCGAGATTCCCTTCCCAACCGTACCGCGACCGTCAGGGAGCGGCCCCATCGGTGACGCGGGCCGCTCCCTGACGGTCGCGGTACGGATTCGCTTCCTTGGCAAACGGCGAGTGACCGAAGACAACCACCGCATGGGCTATCGCAATCTCCAAGAATGTGTCGCCGACCTCGAACGGTCGAAACAACTGATTCGCATCGACGCAGAAGTCGATCCGCGTTTGGAAGTCGCCGAGATCCAGCGCCGCGTTTATCAAGCCGGCGGCCCGGCACTGCTCTTCACGCGAGCGAAAGGTTCTCGCTTCCCGCTGCTCGCGAATCTGTTCGGCACGATGGACCGCACTCGGTTTCTGTTTCGAGACACACTCGATGCCGTGCGGCGACTGGTCGAGTTGAAAATCGACCCGATGGCGTTTGCCAAGCATCCGTGGCGCTATCGCGGAGCCCCATTCACCGCGCTGCACACGCTGCCGAAGTTCGTCTCACGCGGCCCGGTGCTCGCCAACGAAACGACGATCGAACAACTGCCGTCAATCGTCAACTGGCCGACCGACGCTGGAGCGTTCATCACGCTGCCGCAGGTCTACACCGAAGACGCCGACCGCCCCGGCTGGCAACACTCCAATTTGGGCATGTATCGCGTGCAGCTTTCCGGAGGTCAGTATCAACTCAATCAAGAGATCGGACTGCATTACCAAATTCATCGCAGCATCGGTGTGCATCACGCCGCCGCGATTCGTCGAGGTGAACCGTTCCGAGTCAACATCTTCGTGGGTGGCCCGCCTGCGATGACGCTGGCCGCTGTGATGCCGTTGCCGGAAGGCATGAGCGAACTCACGTTTGCCGGCGCTCTCGGCGGTCGAAGAGTCGGGATGGTCCGCAGGGCAGGGGGGCTCCCCATTTCCGCCGAAGCCGACTTCTGCATCGTCGGCACCGTCGATCCGAACGGCCTCAAACCGGAAGGCCCGTTCGGCGACCACCTCGGCTACTACAGCTTGGCTCACGACTTTCCGGTGCTGCGAGTCGAAAAGGTTTTTCATCGCGACAGCGCGATCTGGCCTTTCACGGTTGTCGGCCGCCCGCCTCAAGAAGACACGAGCTTCGGCGCGATCATTCACGAGATCACCGGCCCGATCATTCCGACGGTCATCGCCGGAGTAAAAGCCGTCCACGCCGTCGATGCCGCTGGAGTGCATCCACTGCTGCTCGCGATTGGCAGTGAGCGGTACGTGCCGTATGCCGTGACTCGCAAGCCACAAGAGTTGCTGACGTGCGCCAACGCGATCCTCGGCCAAGGACAGTTGTCGCTGGCAAAGTACCTCTGCATCGTGGCGGGCGAAGACGATCCGCAACTCGACATCCACAACATCCCGCAGTTTCTTCGCCACCTGTTGCAGCGAGTCGATTGGCGCACCGACCTGCATTTCCAAACGCAGACGACGATCGACACGCTCGATTACTCTGGCCACGGTTTCAATGCCGGCTCGAAGCTCGTGATTGCTGCCGCTGGCCCGGCGTGCCGCGAGCTGCCGATCGCCGTTCCATCCGAGTTGTCATTTCCGAACGGCTTCCGTGAGCCACGCGTTGCCATGCCAGGCGTGCTCGTGATCGCCGCTCCGCCGTTCGACACGCGGTTCGGTGCCAGCGATGGCGAGCAAGAGCGTTCCATTGGTCTATTCCTACGGCACTTCGACGCGACCTCGCCGATCAACGCCTTCCCACTCATCACGCTGGTCGATGACAGCGAGTTCGCCGCACGGACGATCAACAACTGGCTGTGGACGACATTCACACGCTCGAACCCAGCCGCTGACATCACCGGTCTCGGCGCGTTCGTCCATCAAAAGCATTGGGGCTGCCGAGGCTCTCTCATCATCGACGCCCGAATCAAACCGCATCACGCCCCGCCGCTGATCGAAGACCCGGAAGTCACGTGCCGAGTCGATGCCCTCTTCGCCAACAATGGCCCGCTGCACGGACTCTGGTAGCCCTGTCCGGCCGAACAATTACGCCGGTTCCGGTCCCGGCGGCAGTCGCCAGTACGGAGACTCGATGAAGTGCAGGTTGTTGATTTGCAGCCAATGTCGCTCCGGATCGTTCGACAACCAATCGGAGTACGCGCGCGACAAGCCAACACTGAGCAGCACCTCAGCGGATGAGGTGAGCCGTTCATTGGCAATGGCGACGGCATCCGGGTCCGGCGTGACGTGATCGGGGCCGTACAAACGAATGTCCGTGACCGCGACTGACAACGGGATGCGGCCGGTCTGCAGATTCATACGGAGGCGCGGCCTCGGTTGTCGCGGTTCGATGACCAGTTCGGGACGCGACTTCGTGATAATCAGCATCCCCAGCGATCGTTCGCCGTGTCCGACATCAACGGCGGCGTGAGCGTGCCCGACCTCGTGCAAATCGCGGCCGAAGAGTTCGATGAGTGTCGGCTTCGCGGTGCTCTTCATCCGCGTCCAGAACTCGGCCGCCTCCAAATCGGGACGAGTTCGTGCCGAGCGTTTGAAGAACTCGGTGTCTTCGATCTCCGGTGCTCGGCCAATGGATTTCGTCGTGCCCAGGTCGAGGACCGCGCCGACTTCCAACAAGCCGCCATGCGCGGCGAGATCGCGGTATCGCAAGTCGCCGTTGCGAGGCAGGGGCCGCACATGCTCGCCTGTCGCCAGATTGATCCCCGCCACACAGATATAGCCGCGCCGCATCCGAGTCAGGTGATTGACGACGATTCGCATCGCTTCGACTTTTCAAATCTCAAATCTCAGATTTCACAGATGCACGGCCTTCACGCCATTCCATTTTTCGTCGAGGTACTCGACCACCACGCGACGATGGCAATGCTTCGCGGTCGGTTCGCTGCACAGCAATGCGGTCGGCACGGCGAACAGGTCCGGATTGAGCCGCTCTTCGATCCGCCGCTCGGCCATCAGTTCGAGAAACAGCCGCTCGTAGTTCTCCCAGCTTCCCTTGAGCTTCTTGTACGAATCGAGCATGTCTTGCGTCGGAGCCAGCAGCGTCTCGTGGAGATATTCGGCTCCACAGATCTCGTTGACGAAGAACGCCAAGTCATCTCGCTTGGCGAAGCCCGCCAGTTGCGACACGTTGTTCAACCGCACGTCCACGAGCCTGCGGATGCCGTATTTCTTCAGCTTTCCAAAGAACTCGGCGGCGGTGGTTTGGGTAAAACCGATCGTAAAGACCTCCACGGCGTCTCCTCCTTTGCTTCGGGAAACAGGAGCATTTGTTTGTCTTCGTCCGAGGTGACCAGGGCCAGATGATCTTCCAGCCGCCCATCGCCTCGAATGTGCCACAACGGCACGCCTCGATCCGCCAACACTTTCCCGATCAGCAGAAACCGATGACACACCGTCGGGTCTTCCTCGCTGCACATCATGGCGACCCGGTATTTCTGAATCCCCTTTTCAAGCCGGTCGATCCCCTGCAAGAACCGCGGCACCTGCGACAGCTTGGAGTACAGCACATGCCCCGCTTCGTCGTAGCAATCTTCCTCCTCCGGCCGGCCGCCAAGTTCCTCGCCGAGAAACAAATACTGAAATCCTCGCGGCACCACGATCTGCTTGAGCGTATCACGATTGAAATGCGGGCTGTACTGCGAATACGGCTGCGACCGCACATCGACTAACACATCAACCCCGTGCTCGCGCAGCAACTCGCAGAACCGCAGAGCCTCATGATTGGAATGCCCAATCGAGAACAATCTCGGCACCTGATTCGTCTGCGACGGGTTCACGATCGACGACATGCTCAACTCCGGTGAAGTACGCGCCAGCCAAATCGCCATGATAGAACGTGCCAGGGTTAAGACTCGGTCCAGTCTTCAAAGCGCAAGCCAGGCACTTGCTTGAAGTCCCGAAAGTTTCGAGTCAGCAGGATCGATCCCGTGACCAGCGCAATGCTCGCGATTCGCAGATCAAGAGTTCCAACCGTTGAACATTGACGCCTCAATGGGCCATAGACGATTTGAGCCGCGTCGTCGAACGGTAAGACGTTCATTCGCTCAAAGTTCAGCCGAACGCGATCAAGCCGCTTGTAGCAACGGACGATATGGTCGGCCTTTTTCACGCGATTCAATTCGGAGAGCCAGCCCAAGACTTCTTCTTGAAAAGTGACGATCGTCGTGGCCATGTCATCCGGCGGGACTTTCGATATCCGAGCCAACAGAGTGCGGGAACCGTCTCCCTCTTTTTGCAGCAGCGACAAGTGATCGGTATCCAAAATGTAAGGCACTTATCGTCGTCCTTTGCTGGCCGATTTCCGCCGTGGCTTCGCTGGAACCCCGCAATCGCTGTCCCGAATCGCTTTGCCGGCACGAATCATGGCGTCGAATTCAGGATCGTCATTGAAGCTGCCAAAAATTTGCTGATACCACGGAACGGCATCCTGCTTCGTTTTTGACTTCGGAGTTTTTCCATTCCGAAGCTCCTGCAATTCCGATTCAATCTGCTTGAGCCGGTTCTCAATTTGTTCGATTTTGCTGCTCATGGCTTGCCTCGCGAGTGATGGCGAAGACCGTATCAACTCTTGTGAAACTCAACGAGATCGGTTTGATAGTCAGCGAGAAGTTGCTGCGCGGCGTCCGCCAGATTCGGCTTTTGATCCTCGGCGTTCCAATCTTCCGGATCAAACGCCGCTGCGGCCATCTTCACCGAGGCTTCCGCCCAGGCGTCGTCATCCTCCGCCCCAGGCAGCGCGAAGAAATCGAGGTAGTCCGACAGAATCCGCTGGGCCAACAACGCTGCATCCTCGCCTTGACTCCGAGCCAACTCGTCGAGGTGCCGCTCACGCGCGGGATCCAATTCAATCGTCACCATGATCACACCGTTTCTGTCGTGGTTGGCCTGCCCACTGCGGGAAGCTGGCCTGAACTCGTCCCATAATAGTCGGCGAGTTCCCGCCCAAGCCAAGCACTTTTCTGAATTGACGGCCAGACAACGGCCGGCTGCACTGCGAAGACGCGCGACTCTCCGGCGAGGATGTCCTGCCGGGATTTGAATGCCGAGTCGCCGAACTCTTCGCGTTCGAGACCACGTCAGATTTATTTGTCGATTGACCGGAGACACATCCAGTCGCGAACGATTGAGATCATGAGTAACACCGCAAATACGCCGTGTCCCGCGCCAACAATCAATGTTCCCCAAGGATTGCTGACATCATCAATCAAATATGCAACTCCCCACAAAACGAGTGGATTGAGAGGGATCACGGGAAGGATGCTCACGCCCCCGCGTTGCTCTTTAGGGATGCCTTTTCTTGCATCTTCAGCGGCGCGCTGGATCGAGGCTGCAATTGCCCACAAACACCAGACCACAAAAACGCCAACCAGAAGTGGCCACGATGACAACATTGCACTCCTTCACGCGATGATCTGGTGAATCGGCTTGCCAAACTCAATCTCCAGCCGCTTGTGTCCCGGCACTTCGAGCGAGTGCGGGTTGAGGCCGAGTTGGGTCAACACTGTCGCGTGGATGTCGGTGACGTAGTGGCGGTGTTCGGCGGCGTGGAAGCCGATTTCGTCGGTCGCTCCGTGTGCGAGGCCTCCCTTCAGGCCGCCGCCGGCGAGCCAGCAGGAGAAGCCGTAGGGGTGATGGTCGCGGCCTTTCGAGCCTTCTTCGCCGGGAGTGCGGCCGAATTCGGTGGCCCAGACGACGATCGTTTCGTCGAGCAGGCCGCGCTGCTTGAGGTCACGCAGCAGGCCGCCGATCGGTTGATCGACCATCGGGCTGAGCTTGCCGTGGTTGTCCTTCAAGTTGGCGTGCGCGTCCCACGAGCCGCCACCTCCGCCGCCGTGATAAAGCTGCACGAAGCGGACGCCTCGCTCGACCAGTCGCCGCGCGAGCAGACAGGTTTCGCCAAACGGCTTCGTCACCGGATTGTTCAAGCCGTAGAGGTCACTGGTTGACGCGGTCTCGCCCGACAGCTTGAAGACTTCGGGGATCGACGTCTGCATGCGAAAGGCGAGTTCATACGATTTCATCCGTGCTCGAACAGCCGTGTCTTCGGGATACTTCGCGGCCGACAAGCCGTTGAGTTCGCGGAGCAACTCGAACTCGGCGGCTTGTTCTTCTTGAAAGACTTCCGGGCCGGGTGAGGCGTAGGGCAGGGGGAGGTTCGCGTCGAACTTCAGATGCACCGCGTTGTGCTCCGGGCCGAGATACGCCCCGTTCTGAGCACCCTTGCCGCCGCAACAGACTCCGGGCGGATCGCCGATCGCGACGAAGCTCGGCAGTTCGTCGTTGAGCGATCCCAAGCCGTAATGCGCCCATGAGCCGACGCTCGGATGATAGCCATCGAAGATGTGATGGCCGGTGTGCATCTCGTACTGCGCGGCGTGATCGTTGTCGGTACACCAGCACGAGCGGACGACGGCGATGTCGTCGATCATCGAACCAACATGCGGCCACCAATCGCTGACCTCGACGCCGCTCTCGCCGTGCGGCCGATAGCCAATCTGCATCGGATAAATTTTCGCCATCAACTTGCGTGGCCCGCCCGCGAAGTCGCGGACGTTCTTCCGATAGAAGGGCGACTTGAGCACCGCATCGGCGGCCGGTGACTCTTCGATCGTCATCCCGGCGTATTTGTTGAGCGCTGGTTTTGGATCAAATGACTCGACGTGACTAACTCCTCCACCCATGAAGAGCCAAATCACGCTCTTGGCTTTCGGCTGCCGCTGCGGTTGTCCGTCGATGATTTCTTTCGCCGTGACGTCGTTCGCGCGAACGATGCCATCGCGATGCAGCATCGCACCCATCGCCAGGCCAGTGAAGCCAAGGCCGCAATCGGCCAGGAAGCTGCGTCGGGTTCGACCGCAGGGGAATTGATGAATTGATTTCATCGAGGGACTCCAGCGCGTGATCAAAAGGATGGAGGATGGCCGCCCCCGGCCGTCTGTGTTCAAGAACGAAACCAAGCAGAACGGCCGGGGGCGGCCATCCTACTTTTGTGCAAACCGAATCATCGTATCGTGACGAACTCGTGATAGTTCAAGAGCACGTGGACCAAGTTCTCTCTCGCTCGCTGTCTCGGATCAGCGGATGGCGGGACTGTGCTGTTCAGGCCGGTCGGCGTGCGTGTCAGTTTGGTGGGATCGGCCAAAGCAGCGGCTTGGCGTTGCAGAAACGTCTCGGTCTTGCCGAGTTCATCCGGTTGTGGAGATCGTGACAGGACTCGCTCAAAGGCCGCGCGGATGAAGTCGGCATCGCTGGTTGGCGCGGTGCCGGTCGAGGCTTGCGACAGCTCGCGGGCGAGTAATCGCGATTGCGTCAGGGCGAGATGGGAGTTGACCAGCGACAGCGCTTGCTGAGGCATGATGCTGTCGGTTCGCTCGAAGCATTCGGCGGCGGAGGGGCCGTCGAAG
This sequence comes from Planctomyces sp. SH-PL62, assembly GCA_945893075.1. Lineage (GTDB taxonomy): Bacteria > Planctomycetota > Planctomycetia > Planctomycetales > Planctomycetaceae > SXKJ01. The sequence goes on from CAMDDX010000019.1 coordinate 17,786, forward strand.
AGTTCCAGCATCGTGGCTTGATCATCGGGCGTGATGCGGATGTAGAGGCTGCGACGCGGCGTTATATCGGCGACGGCGGGGTCGAGTTCCGGGCCGTTGAAGGATCGGTCGAGTCCGTTGGTTATCGACCAAAGTGTGTCACGCACGACTTCGGCTTCCATGCGGCGGACGTTGGCTCGCCAGTAGAAGCGGTTGTCGGGGTCGAGTTTCGCGTTCTGCAAACTAACCCGACGCGCAAGCGATGGATCGAGATCAGTTGTCGCTTGGCCTTCGATGCTTCGCTCTCGCGTCGGGTGATTATTCCCGATGCCTCGCTCGCGCGTCGGGTTGGTGTCGGACGACGCTCGGCGATAATTCGCGCTGGTGACGATCAGGCGATGCAAGTGCTTCAGACTCCAGCCGGATTCCATGAACTCGGTGGCGAGCCAATCGAGCAGGGCAGGGTGGGTCGGTGATTTTCCGTTGAGCCCGAAGTTGGCGACGCTCGGCACGAGTGCTGAGCCGAAGTGGCGTTTCCAAACATGATTGACGGCGACTCGCGCGGTCAGCGGGTTGTCTTTATGGGTCAACCAATTCGCCAGCGCGAGTCGTCGGCCAGAGCTGGTGTTTGGGTACGTCGGACCGAGTGGCGTGTAGGTCGTGTCCTCTTTCGCGGCGTTGGTATTTGCGGCTTCGGCTGCGGCGCGAGCAGCGGTGAGTTTGGTCTCGGCGGCTTTGCGGGCTTCTTCGGTTTTGGGGTTTGAGATTTGAGATTTCAAAATTGAGATTTCAAATTGGACGTTGCCGAGTTGTTGTTCGGCACGCAGCGCTTCGACTTCCGCTTTCACGAGCGTGGCGAGTCGTTCGGCGCGGCTGGCCGTCGTAGACCGGACGCCTACGTCCGGTCTCTCGGACGTAGGCGTCCGAGCTACATGCTTCTCGACCTCGGCGGCGACTCGCGCTTCGATGGCGGCGGCTTCCGCGCGAGCGACTTCGATGGTTTTCGCCGCGAGCTTGGCTTCGGATTCGGCCGTTCGCAAGGCGAGCCGAAACTCTTCGACGCTTGCCTCAAACGGCACGATCTTCAAGGAATGGAACTCAGCAACTCCGGCGTGACACCACAGCGCAAAGCGGCCAGCTTGGCGAGGCGTCGGCATCGAGTAGGTCAGCTTCAGTTCGCCGTTGAGCCAGATCTTCAACTCTTGGCCGCGAGCGGTGATCTCCAGCGTCGTGTCTTCGTTGATCTTCACGGTTGCTGGGACGATACCGGCACCGGGATAAACCTCGGCTCCGTTGCGGCGGTGAAAGGCTTGCACCGTTGAGTTGCCGGTGCCCAGCGCGGTGTAGACGGCTTGAGCGTCTTTGAGTTCGACCATGTCGAAGAACAGACCGACGGAGCCGATCGAGCCGCCGGTCAGCGTGCGGTATTTCAATGTTGCTTTGAAGTCGTGCGGATGATTCGTCAGCGTCGTGATCGTCACGAAGTGGCCGGGCGTTTTCAGCTTGAGCTTCTGGTCCTCGAAGACCCAATCGCCGCTGAGGATTTTCCAAACGTCTTTGTTGTGTGTCGCGAAGTTCTCGTCGAGAAACGGAGTGGTCGCATTCGCCGGTCCATTTTCTGCGGGCCGCGGTAGGGCTGATGCTAGTTTCTTCTTTGCGGCTTCGACGGCGGCTTGCTTCTTGACGACATCCGCTTCCGCATGCGTGATGGCGGCCTTCGCGTTGTCGATCAACTCATGTCGGCGGTCGGCGCGAAGGTCGGGGTAGAACGCTTCGAGCGGCAACTTGATTGGCTCGATCGGTGAGAGCGGCAGATTCAAAACGCTCGGCACACCGGGGGCGAGCGGTTTGTCGGTCACGGGATTCTTTTCGTTGCCGCGATCCAAGAGATACGTCGGCACCGCGAGGTCGGCGTCGAAAATCACATCGTCGCCCTCTTTCAGCTTGTTGCCGGGAGGAGCTCCCGCTGGCCACTGACCGGTGATGAGCTCTGTCTTGCCGACGAGTTGATCGGTGCGGACGTTGAGCGGTTCGAAGAACGCTCGCAGACGAAAGTATTCCTCTTGAGCCAGCGGGTCGTACTTGTGGTCGTGGCAGCGGCAGCACTTGAACGTCAGGCCGAGGAACGCGGCGCTGGTGAACTCGACGGTGTCGTGCAGCCAGACGTTGCGATTGAAGACGTAATAGTTGCGGCCTAGGAATCCGGTGGCTCGGCCGATGTCGCGGTCGCCGGGAGCGATCTCATCCGCCGCAAGCATCTCGACGATCATCCGGTCATAGCCTTTGTTGGCCGCGAGCGATTCGATGATCCAATCACGCCAGCGCCAGATGTGTCGGCGCGAGTTACGAAGTTCGTTGCCGCCGCGGCTGCCGTACCAATCGCTGTACCGCCAGATGTCCATCCAATGCCGAGCCCAGCGCCGCGCGTGCTCCGGAGATTCGAGCAGGCGGTCCACGACTCGTTCGTAGGCGTCGGGTTCGTTGTCGTTGAGGAAGTCGTGCAGCTCATCGGAGGTCGGAGGAAGGCCGATGAGGTCGATGAAGACTCGACGCAGCAACGTTGATTTGTCGGCTTCGGGCAGGGGAGTCAGGCCGCGCGTAACTTGTTCGGCGGCGATGAAGGCATCAATCGGATTTGAGATTTGAGATTTGAGATTTGAAATCTCTGATGGCGTTCGTGGCGGTGTCGCTCGTTGCGGTTTGCGAAAGGCCCAGTGGTCGCGTGGGTCGGCGACCGGTTCGTAAGCGGGCGCTTTCACGCCGGCGTCGATCCAGCGGCGGAGCAAGTCGAGTTGCTCCGGCTTGAGCGGTTCCCCTTCGATGGGCATCTTCGTGCGACCGTTCGCGCCGAGGATCGCTTCGATCAACACGCTCTTCGTGCTGTCGCCGGCAATGATGGCCGGGCCACTGTCACCCCCTTTCATTGCCAGCTTCGCGGTGTCGAGCCGCAAGTTGCCCTTCTGTCGCAGGCTGCCGTGACATGCGACGCACTTGGCTGTGAGCAACGGCTTCACGTCTTTGAGATAATCCACCGGTGCATTCGGCGACTCGGCGGCGTGGAGCGTCGCGGTGATCAATGTCAGCAGCGTGCCACACACGAGTACGACGCGCCGGCGCGGATGTCTCGTGTTCGATCCCGCGCTGTCATGTTGTGCGAGTAAGACTCGGCGCGTCGCTGAGAGGCAGAGACTTTGACGCATGAACGGACCTCGGCGGGAAGAGGGCGGCGGGATCGTGGTCGATCAACCGCAGCATGTTGCCGCCGCGAGGGCCATACCTCAAGCGCATTCGTGGCTGACCCGCCGCGGCGGGCCAGCGTCCGAACCGACGCTGGCAGCGTCGGCCACGGCGGACGGTGTCGCGACGGTGGACATGACCTGATCGAGTTGCTGTCCCGCTCGGCTCGGTTCGTGCCACACGCAGTTGCGGCCGGCCTGCTTGGCCGCGTACAGAGCTTGGTCGCCCCGTTTGACGAAAGCGGTGATGGTTTCTCCCGGCCGTAACTCGACGGCTCCCAAACTGGTGGTGACGTGCAGTTCGATATCGCCGATGTCGCAACGGAGAACTTCGATCGCGGCGCGAGCACGTTCAGCGACTCGGAGCGCGTCCGCCAGTTTGGTGCGCGGCAGCAGAATGGCGAACTCTTCGCCTCCATATCGGCAGACGATGTCGGTCGACCGCGTGGCCAACTCGAACGCCGCTGCGACTCGCTGCAGCATGATGTCGCCCACTTGATGGCCGTGGTAATCGTTGAAGAGCTTGAAGTGATCGATGTCCGCCATCAGCAGGCAGAGATCGGTGGGTCGCCGCTCGTGGATCGCGAACAGACGGTGGATCTGCTCGTCAAACGCGCGGCGATTCGACACGCCGGTCAGCGTGTCCGTCCGAGCCTCCTCCATGTACGACTCAAGCTGATGCTGCTTGACGTCCATCCGGACCTGCGCGTCGGTCAGCTCGCCATGCAACTGCGCGTTGGCTTCCACGAGCTGCTTGACCGCTTGCAACACCGCTTTGGGATCGGTCGGCAGGCTCTCCGCCATGTTGAGATTGATGGCCGTTAAGTTCAGCGAGTGCTGGTCCACCTTCTCGTCCACGTTGGACGCGATGCCTTGGACGTTCTGCATGAACTCGGTCAGTTCTTTGCGTTCGAGTTCCTGACTGAGCTTGTGGTCCTCGCGTTCGGCGGTCATTTGCCGGTGATTGAACAACACCGCTGCCATGTAGCCGATGGCGGCACTCAACGCAGCAATAACGAACGCTAAACCGACCATGATCAACGTCTTCCAAGGCAGCCCGAACAGAGAGTCCAGAGATAGCTCCGCAACCTTAGTTCGCGAATTCGAGCAGTCAAACGGAATCCCCGGTGTCTCTGGAAGCCAATTCAAAACCGTACCACGACCGTTAGGGAGTGGCCCGCTACGTCGATAACAGGCCACTCCCTAACGGTCGTGGTACGGCAAACTTCTCTGCCTTCACTGTTTTGAAACAGCTTCTGGAGTTCGAGGACATGCGGCCGTTCGTCAGTAGTTCATGCGAGCGGGGCGACTCTGGACGTTCAACGGCCCGCGGGGTCGCGAGCCAGAAACGGTAGCTCCGCCTGCTGGTACTCCGCCGTCTCCAGCAGATCGAGCACCTGTTCGATGAAGGGGAACTTCGTCTCGGCGAGATTTTCCTTCGTATAGAGATTCGCAAAGAAGGCGGCTCGATTGGGAACCGCTTGTGCTCCGTGAGCGCCGATCTTGTCGAGCTTCTGATTGTTTTGCCGCATCAACTCCACGATGGCTTGGCGGCGTCGGACAACCTCTTCATCAACCAGCTTGTTGAGCACATCGTTCGACGGCGTCTCCTTTGGCTCCAACGTCCGCTCGATCACCGGCAAGTGTTCGAGCAAATGCCTGAGCAGCAGCATCGCGCGCGGATCGAGGCTCACGGCAATGTGATCGAACTCGTGCCGCAAGATGCGGCTGCTCCAGATGTCGGGCGACTCGAACGTGCTCGGCAAGCGAATGAGATGCGTCAGCTCAATCTTCGGCTCCAATTTGGTGATGTTGAGCTTCACGTTCCAACGTCCGCTCTGGCGTGTCTTCGTCAGGTCGTACTTGAACGAGGACTTAATCTGAACGTGGAAGTCCGCCCAACCGCGCGACGCCCTGACGAACTCCGGATCGGAGTCGTAAACGACCTCGACCTTGCCACGATCAATGAGCCGCTGCAGTTCCTGAAGAATTCCGTCTCGCGGAATCGGCTGGTGAGTCTCCGATTTGGAGAGTGCGTTTGTTGTTGCCGGCTTTGTCTGCGCGGGTATTTGAGCAGCGCACAGCATCCACATCGCGACCGCCAACGCAGACCGGTGAACGGGGCAGGGGAGCGGCAGCCAGTGCGACACGGCTCACCCCAAAATGTTTTGCAGCGTCCGCAGGTTTTCCGCGACATCGAACAGCGAACGGATCGGAATCCGAAAGCTCGGAACTGCGTGACTCAGACTCTCGCCCGTGCCGGATTTCAGACGCAGGTCGTAGCCGTCCGGCGTGATGACGTATTGCTCCAACACTTCACTGCGCGGGTCGATGATCCAGTACTCGGCGACGCCATGAGCCTCGTAGTCGCGAAACTTGATGCCCCGATCACGCTTCTCGGTACTGTCGGACAAGACTTCGCAGATGAAATCCGGCACGGGAAACAATCCCGTATCGAGATCAATCGTCGCGGACTTGTCGGGACCGTAGAAGGCGACGTCAGGCTCGTAATCGTTGCGGGGGAATCCGCAGAGAAACTTTCCAGTGACGACGTGTCCGAGACGATTCTTCGTGACAAACGTGTCCAGCAAATTGCGAAGACGGCCATTGCATCTAAGTTCGCGATTCAATGTCGGAGAGCGAACGACCACCCGCCCGTTGATGAACTCTGCACTCCAATCGGGTTGGACTTCATCGCGGAACTGCTCGCGGAGTTCGCGTTCGGTATCGAGACGCTCAAACAGCGTCGCAACCGTTTGCAGCAGCGTCGGCTCTTCCAGCAGTTGTTCTAGCAGTGTCGTCATAGCGAGCGGATTCTATGGCTGGGCCGATGGAGCAACAATCGGACAAATCATTTGGCGAGCATCATGCGAGCCACTCGCTCCAACCGCGAATCGGGTTCATCCGGAGCGAGATCGGTGAGACACGTCGGCAGCCAGGCGGGCTTCGAGACTTTGTTGTCGGGCAGTGAGGTGAGCTTCGGGAGTTTGATCTCCGCAGCCGCGTCGCCGAATGTGGCGGCATCGGCGAGGCGAAGATGAAGACGCTTGCTGGTGATGAGTTTGGAAATCTCGCCGGCGAATTCGGCGCTGAGGCCCAGCCACAAAATGAGATTCGGATCGGCACGCAGCGCGAGACCTTGTTCGCCGTTGGTCGAGGTGAACTCGGCGAAGGCGGTTTGAAGCTGCGGGATCGTCGTGCCGTCATGCGTGCGGACGTATTCCAACAGGGCCTGGGGAAGGTCGCCGCTCTGCGCAAGCGTCTTCCATTGCTCGACCACGTCGTCCTCTTCGAGATCGGTCGGATCGAATGAGAATGGTTTGTCCTCGAAGGCTTGCTCGTCGTTGGCCGAGTCGGCAGCTTTCTGGCGTTGCTCGGCTTCGAGCATTTGCAGCACGCGGCTGTCGGGAGTCGCCGGGCGGCAGCGGCCCTTTGCCCACTCGCGAAGCTGGAAGATCTTCTCTTCCATCGTGACGGACAGCGGCACGGTTTCTTCGCGAGCTTTTTCCATCGCGGCTTGCGTGATGCCGTCGGCGCTGCCGTAGGTCTCCACCATCGCCGCCAGCACGACCTGTTCCAACTCGGCACCGCTGTAGCCTTCGCTCCGCTCGGCGAGCTTCGCAACGTCGAACGTTTCCGGTGCGAAGCGACGCTTGCGGAGGTGAATCTCCAAAATCTGTTTGCGTTCGTGATAGTTCGGCAGATCGACAAAGAAGAGTTCGTCGAAGCGTCCGCGGCGGAGCATTTCGGGCGGCAGGCCGGTGACGCTGTTGGCTGTCGCGACCACGAACACCGGAGCCGGGTTCTCCTGCATCCAGGTCAGGAAGCGGCCCATGATGCGGACCATCGTCGAGTCCGATCCCGCCTCGCCGTTCGCGCCGGCGAAACCTTTTTCGATTTCGTCCAGCCACAGCACGGCGGGAGCGATCATCTCCATCAAGGCCAGCACGTCGCGCATGTTTTTCTCGGACTGCCCCTTGTCCCCGCTGAGCAGCGTCGCGACGTCTAACCGCACGAGCGGAAACGCCAGCATCCGCGCGATCGCTCGCGCCGTGAGGCTCTTGCCGCAACCTTGCACGCCCAACAGCAACACGCCTTTCGGTGCCGGAATGCCTTGCTTCCGAGCCGTCTCGCTGAACGCCAACGATCGCTTCGAGACCCAATCCTTCAATGCGTCGAGTCCGCCGATGTCTTTGACCCCTTCGGTCAGCTCTTGGAATTCGAGCATCTCCGAGCCTTGCACCATCACCTTCTTCTCGCCGATGAGCTGCGCATAAACCTCTTCGTCAATCTCGCTGCGACCAAGGAACGCGCGCTGGAACGACTTCCGCGCCTGAGCCGAAGTCAGTCCCAGCATCGTGCGCACGAGCCGCTCTTCCTGTTCCGGCGTGACCGCCAGCGGGGCAGGGCGGTTCGCGCTCTCCGACGCCAGCACCGCTTTCAACTCCGTGTGCAATTCGTCGAGGCCCGGCAGCGGCAAATCACACTTCAGAGCATCCCGGAGCAGTTCCATCGGAATCTCGGTGTCCGGCCCCATGAACAGCAGCGTCTTACTCTGCTCGATCAACACGGGTGCGAGATCGCGAAGTTGGCGGACGATCTGCGGATCAGACAGAAACGTCCGAAAGTCTTTGAGCAAGAACAACTGCTCGTGGGGGAATTCGGGCACATGCCGCAAGAACTCCGCCGCGTCGGTCATCGCCGACGCCTCCCCGTTGAGCGCCGGCTGCGCCCCGCGAGTCACCGTCCACGTCACCAACCCGCGGTTCATCTCCGTCGCCAGCGCTGCTAACTCCGCCTCCCAACGTTCTTCCTCCCACGTCGAGAGAAACATCATCGAGAAGTGCGACAGGATGCGCGACTTGAGTTGAGCGAGTGTGTCGGAGGTGGCCATGAATCACTACCGCCGCTACTTGGTCTTGATCTGCTTCATCACGGATTCGTCGAGCGGGCGCAACCCCTCGTCCGGTTTGATGGCGTAGAAGCCGACGTGATAGTGAGCGATCTTGCCGTCGGGGTCGATGACGACCCAGAGCGGGAGTTTCGCTCCCAGCTTGCGCGGGTCGCCGAACTTGGCGACGAGCGTGCCGTCATCAGTCGCGATCGGGTAGCCGAGATTCATGAATTCGCGCAGCTTGCGGACTGAGCGCAGCGCACCAGTTGTCTTCGCGGGATCGGCGAACGATTCGTTGACGGCGACGCCGACAACTTCGACGCCGTATCGCTTGCGCTTGTTCGACAAGAAGTCGAGATAGCCGACTTGGCCATAAGGCTCGACGAGCGGGTCGCTGTCGTAGTCCCAGAAGTGCAGCACGATGATCTTGCCAGCCAAGTCTTTCGAGCTGACCGTCTTCTTTTCGAGCGTCGTCAACTCAAAGGCCGGAGCCGGCTGGCCGACGAATTTCTTCGAGACATTGGCGACGTCGTCCGCTCGCTGTGTTTGCGACTTCACGTCACGGCTGATGACGGCGGCCAGCGGGGACAGCGGCGTGTCCTCGGCGGCGGTTTGCAATTGGTCGATGACCTTCTTGGCGGCGGCGGTTTGGGCTTCGCTGAGTTCGGGTTTCGTTTCGCCGTCGGGACGAATCATCTGAGTCTTCAGGTCGCCCAGAATTTGAAAGGGCTTTTGCAGCTTCGCCAGGGCAGGGGCGTCGAGCGGCTTGACCGATTCCAATTCAAACTTCAATTGGAATTCGTCGCCGCGGCCCATGAAGACTTGTTGCTCGGCCGCGACCAGCAGCAGGTGGTTCTGCTTGGAGACCCACAGTTTTTGCTTGCGTCCGTTGTTGGTCGAGACGCGAATCAAGTGGCAATCGCGATCCTTAATCTTCTTGGCACCCTCGGCCACTTCATACGAGAACGAGCCCGCTTCCCAAGTGTCTTCGCCATCATCCTTGTCCAACACCGCGAGCTTGTCGGAATGCTCGAAGAACGGCTGCCGCAGCGGGATCGGATACAGGTGCCCTTCGTGCTCGGCGAGCAGTCGGATCGTCGCATCTTTCGCCGCCTGCTGTTTGCCGTTGAGTTCGATGGTTCCGAACCGTTCCGGCCACGCCCAGCTTCCGCCGCCACGCTCGTCGGAGAGATAGGTCAGCTTGGTCCCTTCTGCCTGTCGCGAGGCAACGGCAAAGAGCGTGAACTTTTTCAGCGGTTGATCGACCGTGCCGCGAGTGACTCGCGACAGCGTGCCGCTGTATCGCAGTTCCAAACCTGGAGCATCGCCGAGCGGATCGGCTCCCGAAGACAACAACGCGGTGACGAGCAAGACTTGGCTGATGGCAAGCACGGCGAACTCCTGAGTTCGTAGCACAGGCGGCTCGCCTGTGATGTCGAGAAGGCTAGCAGGCGAGCCGCCTGCTCTACGGTGGGGGCGGATTGTTGCGGTTGACCTCACAAGCGACAAGCTGCCAGCTTGCGGCTATGGAAGGGGCAACCATACCTTGTTGGGCACTGGGCAGGAGCTGTCGCCGATTGCCCGCCTCGCACTGTTCAGACTGGAGAAGCTCATCGTGGCCGACAAAGAAAAAACTCCCGCCGCCGACGACAACAAGATCGACCACTATGTCAAAATGGGAACGATCGCGATGGGCAAGCACGCGATGGTCTTGGAGGTTCAGGAAGAGAACACCACCAACCGCTTCGCCATGAAAGTGCTGCTGCCCGAAGCGATGCTGGACCCTGAGCAGGTTCAGATTTTGAAGTACGAAGGCAAAGTCGCACAATCGTTGGACCATCCCAACATCATCAAGTGGGTCGCGACGGTGCATCGCAAGACCAACATCTACCTGATTCTGGAACTCTTCAAAGCGACCAACATCAAAGGCTATCTGTTGAATGACATGGTCGGCTTGCAATCGCGGCTGCGGAAGTTGATCGACTGCACCAGCCAAGCGCTGCTCCACATGCACGAGAAGGGCTGGGTGCATCTCGATATCAAGCCGGACAACATCTTGATGAACCGTTCGTCCGAGGTGCGACTCATCGACTTCTCGCTGTCCGAAAAAATCAAAGGCGCGTTGGGGAAAATCTTCAGCGGCAAGAAAGAAATCGGCGGCACGCTGTCCTACATCGCCCCGGAAACCATCAAGAAAGAGGCGTCGTCGCCCCAGACCGACATCTACAGTTTTGGGATCACGATTTACGAATGCCTCACCGGCACGTTTCCGTTCAAAGGGAGCACTCCCAGAGACCTGTTGATGAAGCACCTCACCGCGGCCCCGCCACCGCCGTCGGATTTCAACAAAAACGTCACTCCCGAAATGGATCGCATGGTGCTGCGGATGATCGCTAAGAAGCCCGGTAACCGGCAGAAGAATTTGCAGGAGCTCATGTCCGAGTTCCGCAACGTGCAGCCCTTCAAAGAAGACCCCGAAAAGCTCCGTGATCTGAAACTTGCCGAAGCGAAAGCCAACGAAGGCAAACAGACCCTCGGCAAACGGCTCGACAGCCGCACCGATCACGCACGCCTGGAACGAGCCAAGGTCGATCCGGAATTCGCCAAAACGCTCCCGGCCGCCAACGCGCCGCCACAACCGAACGTCGCCACGCCTGAGCCACCGAAACCCGCCGCGGCGAAGCCGCAACCTGTCGCCGCTCCGCGACCGGCTCAACCGCCGATGCCCATGCCCATGCCCATGCCACCCATGTTTCCCGGTTACGCACCCCAGATGCCGTACGGTCAGATGCCCATGATGCCGGGACAGTTCGCGCCGATGCCGGGCTATCCTGGAATGCCGCAGCCAATGCCCGGCTACGGGGCAGGGGGGCCAATGCCCGGAATGCCTCCCCAGCAAATGCCCATGCAACCGGCAGCCATGATGCCGCAACCGGGAATGCCGATGCCGGCCATGCCCGGAGTCCCACCTCAGACGCCGGCGGTCATGTCGCAGCCGACTCAGCCTCTACCCATTCCTGTTCCACCAGCGACACCGGCTCCGGCACGTCCTTCGGCTGGATCAGTCGTGCGACCTGGCCAAAGACCAGAACCGCCACCGTCTGCGACAGACGTCGATGACTTGCCCATGATGGATGAGCTGCCCGACGTGATGTGAGTCGTCTTGCAAAACCGATCCGACTTTGCGACCGTCCCACCACCTTTCGCGACCATCCTCTCTGAGGCACACCATGTCTGCGGCTCTCGCGACCAACTCCGGCGACGACGACGATCAAACACTCGCAGGCGACGACTTCCTCCCGCTGGAGGCGTACCGTCCGGCGAATCCCAATCGCATCCCGCTGCCGTTCGAGAAACCGATCCTCGAACTGGAACAGCAGCTTGCGAAGCTGGAAGCTCAGCCCAATCCGCCGCCCAACACCAAAGAGACGATCCGCAACATGCGGCTCGACATCGCCCGGCTGACGCGCGACACCTTTGACCATCTGACTCCGGATCAAGTCGTGAAGGTCGCTCGCGACAGCGGGCGGCCGCAGACGCTCGACTACCTGGAATTGATCTTCGACGAGTTCATCGAACTCCACGGCGACCACGCTTTCCGCGACGACCGAGCCATCCTCACGGGCTTCGCGAAACTCGACGATCAGAAGGTCATGTTCATCGGCCAGCAGAAGGGCCGGAACCTCAAGGAACGGACTGAGCACAACTACGGAATGGCACACCCGGAGGGCTATCGCAAGGCGCTGCAAAAGATGCAGCTCGCCGCCAAGTACAAGCTGCCCATCGTCTGCTTCATCGACACCGGCGGAGCCTACCCCGGTGTCGGAGCTGAAGAACGGGGCCAGTCCTACGCCATCGCCTACAACCTCCGCGAGATGTCGCGCATCAACACCCCGATCGTCTGCACCGTGATCGGGGAGGGGGGTTCCGGCGGAGCGCTCGGCATCGCCATCGGAGACCACATCTCGGTGTTGCAGTTCGCGTACTACTCAGTCATCAGTCCCGAAGGCTGCGCCGGCATCCTCTGGAAACACGCCAAGCACACCGACCAAGCCGCCCGCGCCTTGAAGTTCACGTCCAAGGATCTGCTGGGTCTCGGCGTCATCGACGAGATCATTCCCGAACCGCTCGGCGGAGCACACCGCGATCACCGCCGCATGGCCACGACGCTGAAGATGTCGCTGACTGCCGCACTGCGAAAGCTCGAAATGATTCCAAAGAACCAGCTCGTCCAACGCCGCTACGAAAAATTCCGCCGCATGGGCCAGTTCGAAGAAGCGACCGTCTCGTAGCCCCACTAACCCGATGCGTGAGCGAGGGCGAACGCTTCACGACGTTCGGAAGTCCGAGTGTCTTGGAACGCCCGCCCTCGCTCACGCTTCGGGTTATTTAAGGTCTCGCATGTCCGACAAGCCACTCGCGCCAGCCACGCTCGCTGCTCAAGGGCTCGGCTTCATTGAGCCGGTCACGAAAGCGGTCGTGCAGCCGATTCATGTCTCGACGACGTTCGAGCGTGATGCCGATAACCAATACAGCGCCGGCCGTTGTTACTCGCGAGCCGACAATCCGACGTTCGATCAAGTCGAGGCCACGCTGGCCGCGTTAGAGCAGGGGACTGACGCCTTGGTCTTCTCCTCCGGCATGGCTGCCGCGACCGCGTGCTTCCTGGCCCTCGATCCCGGCGACCACGTCATCGCTCCGACGGTCATGTATTGGGCGCTCCGCAACTGGCTGACCACGTTTGCGAGTCGCTGGGGGCTGAAGGTCTCGCTGGTCGATACGACGAAGCTCGACGAGCTTCGCGCCGCGATCCAGCCGGGGAAGACGAAACTGGTTTGGCTGGAGACTCCCTCGAACCCGCTCTGGCATGTGACCGACATCGCCGCTGCCGCTGAGATCGCTCATCAAGCCGGAGCCAAGTTGGCGGTCGATTCGACCGTGGCCGCGACCATCTTCACTCAGCCACTGACGCTGGGGGCCGACCTCGTCATGCACGCCGCGACGAAGTATCTCAACGGCCATTCGGACCTCGTCGCCGGAGCACTGGTCGCCGGTCCTACCCTCTGCGCCGCCGAGCACCTGTTGCTGGCAACCGTAGACCGGACGCCCACGTCCGGTCAGCCTGCCAATTGTCCGGACGTAGGCGTCCGGCCTACGAACATGTTCGCCCGCCTCGCCGCCGAGCCTGACGGCTATTGGAAACGAATCCGCACGATTCGTTCTCAGTCGGGCGGAGTGCTTGGTTCGTTTGAGGCGTGGCTGCTGATGCGCGGTCTGCGAACTCTGCACCCGCGAGTTCGTTGGGCGACCACATCCGCGCAGCAACTTGCCGAGCGGCTGGCCGAGCATCCCGCGATCGCCGAAGTCTTGTATCCCGGCCTGCCAAGTTTCGCCGGTCACGAAGTCGCTCGCCGCCAAATGATTAGCGGCTTCGGAGCGATGCTCTCGATCCGTCTCAAAGCCGGAGAACTCGCCGCCATCGCCACCGCCGCCAAGGTTCAACTTTGGAAACGAGCCACATCGCTGGGCGGCGTCGAAAGCTTGCTCGAACATCGAGCCAGCATCGAAGGCCACGGCTCGCCATGTCCATCCGACTTGCTACGCCTGTCGGTTGGGATCGAAGACGCGGACGATCTCTTCAACGATCTCGATCAGGCTCTTGCGTAGCGGCGTCGCTCCGCGACACCGATTCAATCCGAGTCGCGGAGCGACTCGGCTACGAACCAGCAACGTCCGATAATGTCTGTTATGTTGTTTTTCGACGTCAATAAACGCCGGGGAAACCAGGGTTTCCAAGGCCCGGCCGATCGCCGTTGGCCGAGAGCCGACTGCCGTTACCCCACCCACTGCCCTGCGCCAGAAACAACCGTCACTGCGATCAGTCAAACCGATTTCAAAATTGCTTGTGGCTGTCGATCAGCAACGTCACCGGCCCATCGTTGACCAACTCGACATCCATGTGAGTTTGAAACCGGCCGGTCTGAACTTCGATTCCTTGGCCACGAACTTCGGCGCAGAACGCCCGGTACAACTCGTCCGCCAACTCCGGCCGAGCCGCTTGGATAAAGCTCGGCCGACGCCCCCGGCGGCAGTCGCCCAAGAGTGTGAATTGGCTGACCGCCAAGATCGAGCCGCCGACCTCTACCAACCCCAAATTCATTTTGCCATCCGGGTCCTCAAAGACTCGCAGCCCGGCAATCTTCTGGGCCAAGTAGACGACGTCGTCCTGGCCGTCGCCGTCTTCGACTCCGAGCAGCACCAAGAAACCGCGTCCAATCTGGCCGACAACCTCGCCAGCCACTGTCACCGACGCGCGGGAAACCCGCTGCACGACTACTCGCATTTGTTCCTCGTCTCGTGGAGCAGGTTTTCAACCTGCCAGAACTGACGCGCAGGTTGAAAACCTGCCCCACATCACCATCGTCCTCGCCTGCGTTCTTTCGAGGGCAACACTTCCAAGCAAGTCGTCCACCAGCCTGTGAGGATCGTCTCGATGAACTCATCCGGCAAGCGTTCGTCGCGCATCTCGCGAGCGAGTTGTTCGTGATCGTAGGCCAGCGATACGAACTCCACCTCCCGTGTAGCCGGCTCTCGCCGAGAGCCGATGTGGCCCTCGGCGTCAGTCGCCTGCGAATCCGCTCTCGGCGAGAGCGGGCTACACTCCCAAGGTAGGGGAGACCGCCCTTCCCTCACGTCGTGACCAGTTCGCAGCAGCGTGTACCAGACATTCGTCGTGCCATCGTTCTCCGGGCGGCCGAGCACGCCGACGTTGATGAACGCGAAGGGGTCGGGAGTCTTTTTCAGGCCGCCGTCGCTCGACTCCGCACCGTGAACCAGTGATGGCGGCCTGAAAAAGACTCCCGACCCCGTGGTACACGAGCGCTTCCAGTGCAGCCCCGTGTGAGTTCCCAAGATCACATCGCACTCAAAGTCGTCGCAGAGCTTCGCGAGGAACTGCGAGCTCGTCGTCGATTCCCACAGGAACTCATTCGTTCGGCGCGGGCTGCCATGACAGAGCAACAATCGCACGCCATCAATCTCCAATCGCTGCTGAGCCGGCAGCAATCGCATCCACGCGCGATGGTCGTCGCTCGTGTGAGCCAGCGTGTAGTCGTAGCTGAGCTGCGCGAATTGATTATCTCGAGGATCGGTGTAGCCGCACTGACAGTCGTTCAAGCCGTGTCCGATGCTGTGATCGTAGTTGCCTTGCACGACCGAGATGCCGTTCTCGCGAATCAGTTCGCACGTGCGATCCGGATGCGGCCCAAACGCGCCGAGATCGCCGAGGCACCACATCCCATCGACACCCCTGCCCCGTGCATCGGCAATCGCCGCCTTGAGCGCGAGGTGGTTGTTGTAGATGCCTCCAAAGAACGCGATTCGCATGTTCCACCTTGGAGTGCGGTGGCTCGACACCGCCCTCCATTCAATTGGAATAAAGATGTGGATTGCCAAAAATGGACCGTCGATCAGCCGGTTTCCGAGGCGTACGTCTGGGGACTTTGAAAGCCGCTATTACAATTGAATGGAGGGCGGTGTCGAGCCACCGCACTCCAGGGCTATCCTCTTGACGGATTCGCGCAGATGGCTCCGTATTGATAGCACGTCACGCACGCTCCGTGAGTCACCGCGAAGCCGCGATTCGCCGCGTGTAACGTGTCACCCAAGATCGCGTCCGGCGAGTCGATCAAGATCGGACAGACGGCAATGCCTCGGTCCGTGACAACGCGGCTGTGTTGGCAGACGAGTTGCGTCGTGTCGTAGCCAACGAGCATCTCCACCGTGACGCGATCTGAGGACGAGTAGCCGTAGGTCCGATTCGCTTCTGCTCCGAGCAGCAGGCGCGGCAGAACTTTCAATCGCGGCCGGTTATAACCGTGTTGTTGCAGCAGTTCGCGAAAGCGGCCAAGGATTTCGGCGTCCTGCGATTCGTCCCACACGCGAGTCATCGTGATGATCGGCAGGAAGCCGAACTGCACGAGCAGTTCGACGCCGTGCAGCGCTCGCTCAAACGTGCGCGGGCCGCGGATCGGGTCATTGAGTTCCGGAGTGGGGCCGTCGATCGAAACGCGGAACTCCAGCGAATAGACGCTCCCCTGCTCTGCCGCTCGCAGCCGTTCCAGCCATTCGGATTTGAGCACCGTGCCATTCGTGAGCACCGTGGCCGGTCCGAAATCGAGAGTACGTTCGAGGATCGCCACCAAGTCAGGATTCAAAAACGGCTCACCGCCGGTGAAGTAGAACTCTTTGACGCCCCACTCGACGGATTCCAGCAATCGCCGCTCTACCTCTGCAAACGACAAAAAGCCAAACGAATCGTTGTGCGGGCTGCACGAAATAAAGCAGTGCGTACAAGTCAGATTGCACCGCGTGCCCGCCACCTGAAACCACAGCTCATCCAGCGAGCCGAGTTCCACGATAGGAAAGGATTGGGACGCACCGTTCTGGTTCAGATCACAGCCAGGCACAATCGGCATAATCGCGCAATCCATTTCAACCAGTCGGAATGTCGCTTGAGGTATCACTGGACCTCGCCGAAAGGCATTCACCTGATGGCAATTTGTTTTTGATCGGCAGTACGATTCCGCCCCATTCTTGCTAACGCGGGCACCATGTCTCCGCGGGCATTCGCAACACATTGACCTCACATCGAAAGGGCTATGACATGTTTGGAAAGCTGGCTACGAATCTGTTTGGCGTCAAGGATCAGCGCAGAGCGAACAAGTGGGCTTCGGCCCAAGTTCAGATCGAGATGCTTGAAAGCCGCATCGTTCCGACGGCGCTGCTGGGGCTGACAACTTCCAATCGACTGATCCAATTCGACAGCGCGACTCCGACGGCAATCACCAATAACGTGCCGGTCACCGGATTGGCGACGGGCGAGGATCTGGTCAGCATCGACACTCGGCCGTCCAACGGCTTGGTCTACGGACTGACGAACATGAACAGGCTCTACACGTTGAATCCAAACTCTGGCGTGGCGACATCCGTCGGTGCCGCCGCAGCCCTTCCGCTGACGGGCAGTCGAAACGAGATCGACTTCAATCCGACCGTTGACCGGCTCCGCGTCGTTTCGAACAGCGACCAAAACTTCCGAATCAATCCAAACAACGGTGCGCTCGCCACAAATGACACTGCGCTGGCTTTTGCTGCTGGTGATGTCGACGTCCGCCGGGATCCGAATGTGATCGGTGCCGCCTATGACCGGAATTTTCAAGGCAGCACTTTGACCACGCTGTTTGGAATTGATCACCTCCGAAACACACTGGTGAGAATTGGCGGCGTTGATGGCCTGCCCAATCCGAGTGGTTCTCCGAATGGTGGCCAGGTCACGACCGTCGGATCATTGGGATTCAACACGGACAACCGCCTCGGTTTCGACATTGATGATGACGGCACCGCGTTCGGCGCGATGAACCGGCGGCTCCATACGATCAACTTGACGACCGGACAAGCGACGTTGGTCGGCTTGATTGGTGCCGGAGCGACATTGGACTCGCTCACGGCCCTGCCCCGTGAGGAAGTCATTTATGGAGTCTCGGCCAGCAATCGCCTGGTCAGCTTCCGAGCCAACGATCCCGGCCGGCTGTTGTCTTCCGTTCCGATCAGCAACCTGAACGGTGGGGAGACCATTTCAGCGATCGACTTCCGTCCGGCCACCGGCGAGCTGTTCGCGCTCACCAGCACGAACCGCGCGCTACGGATCAATCCGGCCACCGGTCAGGGCACTGTGGTGGGAGCGACTCTGGATGGTTCACTCTTTGCCGCCGGCGTCGGTGTCGGTTTCGACTTCAACCCGACGGTGGACCGATTGCGAATTGTGAACTCATCCAATGACAACTTGCGTTTCAATCCGGTGACGTCGGCGATTGTCGATAGTGATACCGTCGTGGGTGGAACTCAGGCCGATACCGACTTGTCGTTCATCAGCACCGATGCGAACGTTGGATTGGACCCCAACATCGTGGGCTCCGCGTATGACCGCAATGATAATGATGCCGGGACAACGACGACGTTGTTCGGCATCGACTCGACGCTGAATGTCTTGGTGCGACAAGGAGCCGTGGATGGAGCTGCGAGTGATACCGCCGGTGGTGGAAGCCCCAATGGCGGGTTGCTGACGACGCTAGGCTCGTTGGGTGTCACTCCCACGGATTTGATCGGATTCGACATCAGCAGCGCGGGCAGCGGCGGCAATGGAGTAGCTCTGGCAGTCATGCAGATTGAGACGCAGGTTGGGACCGAGACCGTCTCGAAGCTGTTCCAGATCAATATCACCGGCGGCACCAATCAGGCGTTGGGAACGGCGAGTCTGGTCGGCACGGTCGGTGGTGGCGAACTGATTGTGGCGATGGCGATCGCTCCGCCAACCATCCAGTTCAGTCAGGCCATTTTCAGGGCGACAGAAAAAGGTGGGACGGCCAGTATTGTCATCACGCGAACCGGCGGCAGTGCCACCGTCGCCACGGTCGCCTTCTCTGCTCTGGCAGGGACCGCACAGGTTGGGGACTTCACGAGCCCCAACCGCACAGTCACGTTCGGGATTGGGGAAACCACCAAGACGGTCACGTTCGCGATCACTCGCGATACCGTTAGCGAATCCGCCGAGGACGTGCTGCTCACACTCAGCGGCATCACGGGAGGCAACACCCAATTGGGACTGCTGTCCTCGGCACTTCTGGTCATCACGGACAGGTAGCCGCTCTCGTCGAGATGCGACCTGAATTCAACGACCCCGCCGAGGCGTACTCGGCGGGGTCGCTTGTTTGAGGATTTGGGCTCTCCGCCATTCGTGTTGATTTCTGCGTTCAGTGAGCCGCAAGGCGCTAGCCGTGGGTTGTCTTCATCGACCCGCGGCTAGCGCCTTGCGGCTCATGAATTCGTTTTCAACACGGATGGAGGAGAGCCAGACTTTCAGTCAAAACTTCGCGCACTTGCTCAAGACCGACTCGTAACAGGAAGTTGGAGTTTCGTCCGTAGCTCTTCGAGCCCAGGATGAAAAAGTTGGGTTCGGGATTCTTCAGTACATCGCCGCCGTGACTCGTCTGAGTCAAACAGTCGGCGGTGGTTTCTCCCAGCAGCTTCGCGGCCAGCTTGATCGGCCCTTGCGTGGCGTAGCATTCGTGGACGTGGAGTTCTTCATAGATCGAGCGATCGGGGCGATAGCCGACGTTGGCGATGATGCGATCGACGCTCAGTCGTGAAGGCGGGTTGCTCCCCTGCCCCGCTGACCGTGACCAGTCGAGTTCGACATCGAAGCCGTTGAAGTCGCGGTACGTCTGCGTAGGCTTGAAACTCTTGATCGCAACGTCGGCAAACCACACGACCGGATGATGCCGGGCCTCCGGCGAAGATGCTCGCGAGACGTGGCCGAGGATCGCCAACTCGTTGGCTTTCGCGGCGAGTTGATCGCGCTCGGTGAGCGGATCATGCGGAACTCGCGCGATCGGACCGGCTGATGCGTCTGGCCCGGCTGGTGAGTTCGCGAACCAGAAGACCTTCGTGCGCGGATGGCGTGTGGCCAACGTCGCCAGATTCATGACCTCCGTTGCGGCGGAGAATCCCGAACCGATGACCAAGACCGTGCGGTTGCCGAATTCTGCTTTGGTAATCATGGGCAGCCGGTAATGGCTTTCGGACAACCAGTGCCGTTCGCCGACGCATGGCATCCCCGCGTCTCCGATCCAATTGTGATGCGGATAGGTGCCCGAACAATCCAGCACGACATCCGCCAACTCGACGCGCTGATTGATGTGACGTTCTTCGACTTCGTGCCACGCGCGGATTCGGCGTCCGGAGTCGGCCAGCGGTTCGTCATTCGGATCGGGCTCGTGAATGACCGAGCGTGATGTCGCAGTCTGCTCGATCAACAATTGAAATGGCTCGGAACCGCGAGCGGGTGAGCCAATCCCCTCGGTCTTCCGAAAATGTCGCCGGCTGATGGACTGCACTTGGCATTGCTCGTGAATTCGCCCGGCGAGTTCGGGAAGCTGACTGAGCGGAATCAAATAGCGTTCGGAAAATTCACGACCGGTCAGCAGTTCGTCTTCGCGGGGCAGCGTATCATCGCCGAAAGCCTTCCTGATCGCCCCCCTGCCCCACTCGGAGGAGTTTATTCCGAACGGGCTGAAGAGCCGGACGTGGCCCCAATCGAGAACGTTTTCGGCGACGCGGCCTTTCTCGAAGACCTGCACGTCATGGTTGAGTTGCCTCGCAAGCAGCGCGGCTTCGAGTCCAATCGGGCCGGCTCCGATGATGGCGATGCGAGGCATAGATGACGCGCCCTCCCTGAACTACTTCGAGTGGTCCCGATACTCTTTCGCATACGCTTCGTCGTCACGCAGCGAGCGTTTCATTTCGGCCAGCGTCTGACGAATGCGATCGACGGTGTCGAACACCGGCTTCGAGACTCGGCGGACGATCTGCTGCGGGCTGAGCTCTTCCAGTTCCTTGAGCGTGTTGACTCGCAGGAATTCAAAGATCTGCCGCGCGTGATAGTCGTCCTTGAAGAGCATGTAGAGTTTTTCTTCCTGCGTCACCAGCGGCCGGCCGAGCGACACCTCCGGCTCCTTCACAGCCTTGCGTGCGACCGGCTTCTTGGTCGCGGATGATTTCTTGGGAGCGGCTTTGCCCTTGCTCCCCTTCTTGACGGGCTTCGCGGCGATCGCCGACTTCGTTCTCTTGGCAGATGCTTTCTTCTTGGCCATGAGTGATCCCTTCACTTTCAGAATGATCAGATTCGTCTTCATGATTTTGTTTCCCATGATTTTGCCAAAAGAGATTTGCAAAATCATGGGTCACAGAATCATGAAGACCAATTCTGGCCCGGTAACTCACCGCGACTCAGCGATTAGATATCGCTTCACGAATTCCTCATTCAATGTGACGCCGAGGCCGGGGCGGTCGGGGACTCGGATGAGGCCGTCCTTGTCGGCTTGGACTCGTTCGAGCGTCAGGTCGTTGCGCATCGGGACGTCTTCGACGCAGTCCTCGAAGATGAAGGCGTCGCGGCAGGTGCTCAGCCAGTGCAGACTGGCGGCGACGGTCAGCGGGCTGGTGTAGCAGTGATTGCAGAGACGTGCTCCGATCTCTTCGACGCGCTGCCGGATGTAGCTGGCGTCGGTGAAGCCGTTGCGCGAGAGATCGACCTGGTACACATCGAGCGCGTGCTGGTCGATGAGCGGGCGGAACGATTCGCGGCCGCACTCGCCTTCCCCGGCGGCGATGGGCACCGGCGAGCGGTCGCGCAGCCAGCGATAGCCTTCAACATCCGCCTGACGCAGCGGTTCTTCGAGCCACTCGATGTTGTAGTCGGCAAACTTGTGAGCACGTCGCAGCGCGGTCCGAGCATCCCACACACAACCCGCGTCGATCAGCAGCGTCGCGCTGTCGCCCAGTCCCTTGCGAGCGCCGCGCACGAGGTCGATATCGACCGCTTCGGAAGTCCCCATCGGTTCCCAACCGAATTTCACCGCGCCGTAGCCCGCTTCGATCCAGCGGCGGCCGATGTCCGCGGTCGCTGCGCCGTCACGGCCGAACAGGATTGAGGCATACGCCGGGATCTCTTTGTGAAACGCTCCGCCGAGCAACCGATGGATCGGCTGGCCGAACGCTTTGCCTTTTAAGTCCCACAATGCCATGTCCACCGCCGCCATCGCCGAGATCGTGACGCTCGTGCGGCCGAAGTACATCGTCTTGCGATTCATCTTCTGCCACAGCCGTTCGGCTTCGAGCGGATTCTCGCCGATCAAAATCTGTCGCAGGCCGCACGCGATGTTGTGGCTGAACGGCGCGTCGATGATCGCCTTCACGACCTCCGGCGACGAATCGGCTTCACCGATTCCTTCGAGTCCGTCGTCGGTGCGAACTCGCACGAGCACGACGTCTTGGCAACTGGCGGTCTTCGCCACGACTGATTCACAACGTAGAACCTGGCAGACAATTTCAGTGATCTTCATGAGGTTCCTTTAGAGTTAGCTATCCATCACGACGCCGAGCGCCGTCTTCTTGTTTCCGGCTTCACGCACTTTGCCGGCGATCCGATTCAAAATCTGTTGAGCTCGCCGTTCGCCGTTGGAGACCGCTCCGAGATACGTTGAGTTCATTTTGCTTTGCAGCGTCATGACCATCTTGCGATGCGCTTCGAACTGACTGACCGCGGACTCCATTCCGTTAAACGGCACGCGGGGCACGACGCACGACTGATAGATGTGTTCGAGTCCGCGACGGTAGCCAGCGGAACTGGGATCGCCGATGTCGAACTCTTTGACGCACGCCCGCAGCCGGTTTTCGCCGTCTCGCAAAAAGCGCCGGGCGTCCTGCCAATCCTGTTTGTCCTCGCGGCTGGAATACAGTCGCTCGTCGGGGTTCAAGTCGCGATTCAAAACCTTCATGCGAGCCGACAGATCGACGAGCATCTTTCGCAAGCGATCCAAGTCTCGTTCGAGGTCGATCACCGCCGTCCATTCGATGTCGATCCGTTCGAAGATCTCGGCCTGATTTCCCGTGAGCGGCGCAGCACTGGCATTCATCGGAGTTGCCGCCATTGGCGGCATGAAATTCATTGGCGGCATCATCATGACGGGCACATTGATGATGACGATGATCTCCGGCTTCACCCCCGGCCCTGGCGCGGGAAGGGGCTGATCGAAGAGCGGATTGGCTCCGTTCATTCCCGGATATGCCATGCCGGCAAACTGCCACATCGCAACGCAACTCGGATCGACCCCGGCCGTGTGCAGGAGCCTGCGCAACGTCAGTTGTTGAAGATACGGAGACGTTCGCCATGTCTCTTCGGGAATTCCTAGAGCCAATCCCTGCGGAACCGCGGGAGGCTTGAACCAGACCCAGGCCGGATGCTGCGGATCGTTCGCCCACAACAACGACTCCCACGTTTGCGAAGGCAACCGCGCCGCAAAGCTTGCGACCGCATCGACAATCGAGTTGGTTGGTGGTTGAGGTTGGCTCATGGCATCGTTCCAGATGTCGTCAGACGGCAAAGGGGGTGAGCGGCAAGATTCTAGCGGCGCTGTACGCTGAGTCGCAGCCCTCCTTGGGGGTGCAATGATAACTGCCATTCCGGAGTTGGCTCCCCCTGCCCTGCCGCCGGTTCGAGTCGAAACTGTTGCATGATCGCGGTGAGGACCAGCGTTCCCTCCAACATGGCGAGGCTGCGGCCGACGCAGGCTCGCGGGCCGGCACCGAATGGGAACCAGGCACACGCTGGCCGGTCATGCTCGCACTCCGGCGTGAACCGCTGCGGATCGAACCGCGCCGGTTCCGGAAACCAGTCTGCTGACTCCGCTCTTAACGGCTAGGCACCGCTTCCGCTGAGACAACACCGGGCTGGCCGCTACACTGCCGCCCATGACACCACAGCAGTTCATCGCCAAGTGGCGGCCGGCGAATCTCACGGAGCGAAGTGCCGCGCAGCAGCACTTTCTCGATTTGTGCGAGTTGCTCAATCAGCCGAAGCCGGTGGAAGCGGACCCGGAGGGGGCGTGGTACACGTTTGAGCGAGGCGTCCACAAAGTCGGTGGCGGCGAGGGTTGGGCCGACGTCTGGAAGCG
>CAMDDX010000020.1 GCA_945893075.1 Planctomyces sp. SH-PL62
ACGTTAAAGACGTATGCGACGATGGTGAGCATCTCCCGCACGGATTTAATCAACGATGATCTTGATGCGTTTTCGTCGTTGCCGAAGTCCATTGGACGACTGGCCGCTGTCCGACTTGAAAAAGAGGTTTACCGATTGCTGCTCGCGAACGCTGGATCGTTCTTCCACGCCAACAACTCCAACCTTTTGACTGGCGGCGGTAGTGCATTGAGCATCGCCGCACTAACAGCGGCGGAGCGGCTGTTCTTGCTGCGTACCGACGCCAACGGCGATCCGGTTATGCTGATGCCGAGCGTCTTGTTGTGTCCGCCATCGCTATCGGTCACAGCCAACCAACTAACCCGCGACACACAAATCGTCGCGGTCGGAGTTGGAGCATCCGCCAGCACAGTCCCAAGTGGCAATCCGCACTCTGGCAGATTTCAGCCGGTTGTTTCGCCATTTCTTGAGAACGCGAACCTCACCGGCTACAGCGCAACGGGTTGGTATCTGATGGCGTCGCCGCAAGGTTCCAGCGGTCTGATCGAAGTCGGTTTCTTGAACGGTCAAACGAAACCGACGATTGAATCCGGCGAACTCGACTTCTCAATGCTCGGCATGAGTCTGCGAGGCTATTGGGACTTCGGCGTTGCTCAGCAAGACAGTCGCTTCGGTGTGTTGAATGCCGGAGCGTAAACGAAACAACTCGCCGCCAAGATCATGACCGGAATCCTTTCAACCGAGTCATTGAGGCGGCGAGGTTTGTTCGCTGACGTCCGAGATTACGTCAGCGAGCAACAGCAAGCCCTCACGGTGGCACCTGACGCCGTGAGGGTATTTTCTTTTCTGGAGCACGATCTTGATTCTCACCCGACTCTCCGCCGATTCGACCGACACCATGCCGACTCATCAGCCGACCCGGTTCGCTGATCCCCGCCTTGAGCATTGCGAAGCCAGCGACCAGCAACGGATTACAGCGGCCCTGGAGCAGCTCAACGCCTTGATCCGTCGAGCGGCTCATTCACTCGGTAAACATTCTGATCACATCGAGCTGCAACGCTCGTTTGCAAAGCTGGTCGGACAACGCGACCAACTGGAGCTGCACCTAGCTCGGTTGCTGTGAGCGTCTGCCGCGTCGATCCGCAGGACGTACTATCTGCCAGCCTCAGACGTCCGCGTCGATCCTGCGCAATCGTCGGCGGTCGCTCATTTCTTCGCTTTCTTCTTCGCCGCCGCAACCTTCGCGACGCACACTGAAAGCGGCTCGACAACGAACGTCGTCTTCATCCCAGCGCCGACAGTGCTGTAGCTGTAGCGGCCAGTGACGAGCATCGGCATCGTGATTCGGATGCCATCGCCGTCAACAAACTTGTTCGCACCGGGAACACCACGAAAGAGCCACGGCGGAGACTCCACGAAGTCATCCCACCAACCGCCGAGGAACGCATCGTCACCGACGACTTGGCGAATCTTGATTCCTGTCTCAAACAGTCGTCCACAATCACCAACTCTCGCCGATCCTTTGAGAACGCGGAACGTCACTTCACCCGCGAAGACCTGCTCGCGAATCTCTTGCAGCTTGGCCTGCTTCTCTTTCTTGCTGAGCGGCTTCTTGCCGAACAGCATCACCGACTCGCCGGGCTTCAACTTGTCCTTCTCGAATCGCTCGCTGATCGCGTCGAACTCTTTCACTTCCGCAGCAATCGCCGCCTCGACCAGCGTTTTCAAATCGTCCGCACCGCTCGCATTCGAGCACAGCATCACAACGCAAACCGTGGCAAGAATAGTTCGTCGCATGGCTCCCCCTTTTGAAGTGACGTGTGCAGACAGCAACCAGCCATTCAATCAGCCACAGCACGATCACGCCAGCAACCGCCGTGGCCGTGCGCTCGAGGCATCGTTGGCGGCGACCTGGAAGTCATCCGCGTTTGACTTCCATCGGCATGTGCAGACCTGGCTCATCGCCACCACTTTCAATCGTGGAACTGTTCCACGTTATCGCCCGAAAACCACACCTAACCTCAACAGAATGAGACGAGATGATACTTGACGAGAGAGACGTGAAATCGCAGAAACACCGAGGAACAGGCACTTTTCAGAGTTTCGAGTGTGTTTTTTTACCGTCTCCGGCGACATGTACGCGGGCGAGCCGATCAACATGCCCGCTTGAGTGGCTCTTCCGTCACCAACAGAGTCGGCTCGGCGAGCCAAGCCGAAATCCATCAGGATCGGTTCGCCACGCTCGTTGACCAGAATGTTCGCTGGCTTGAGATCGCGATGGATGATCCCCTTCGCGTGAGCCTCCACCAACGCGGAGGCCAGCTTGCGGACCAAGTCCACGCTCAGCCGCTCGTTTTGAAAGTGGCCGGGCGCGATGTAGTCGGACAGCGGACGACCTTCGATGAACTGCATCGCAATGAAGGCGGTCCCCGCTTCGTTGCCCACGTCATACACGCGGCAGATATGCGGATGATCGAGGCTCGCCGCCGCCTTGGCTTCACGCAGCAAGCGATACACAACGTCGGAATCTTCCGCGCCTGTGAGCCTCGGCACCTTCAACGCGACCACACGCTCAAGCTGCGTGTCCCACGCGAAGTAGACCGCCCCCATCGCGCCTTGCCCCAGCAGACGTTCGACGCGAAATCGCCCGAACTGCGCCGGCAATGTGACAAAGGGGACTGATGAGACCGATGCGGAATCCGTCGCTCCTCGCGGAGGAATTGTCTCCGCGCTGCGCAACGATTGTTTGGCGGACGGGTCCATGACCAAGCCTTTGGACTCTGAGGCGGGGGCCGAGGTCACGATTAGAACGGCTCATCCGCCGGAATCCAAAGGCTGCACTGATCCCGGCGCTGGCTCGTGAGCAAGTCTCGTCGCAGGAGCCGGGGCGGAAAAAGGAGACGCAATTCTGATCGTCGCCAATGAAGAACGCGGCCGTCTAACTGCACCAATGCAGTGTGGTCTCCGGAACCGGATTGACGAACGCGCGCTGCTCGGTCTGTGACTGCTGAAATTCTTTTTTGAGTTGGTAGTACCAGCGGGCCGGTCGGTCGGCGTCGTTGATGAGCATGAGTTGCGGGTCTTCGTTGAGACCTTGCTGTTGCTTGTCCACGACGTCGCGATCTTGCTCGATGAAGGTCCGGACGAACGGACGCATGAGTGGGCGAAAGATCGTCAGCCAGGGGATCGTCCAGTAGAAGACTTGATGCAACTCGACCTGCTTGTCGGCGAGCGGAGTCAGCGTTGTCAGTCCGCAGATGTGGTGCCGGCCCGCGACGATGGATTCGATGCGCGTGCTGGGTAACTCGAACCGAATCTCGGTCGAGACTTCGCCGCCGAGCAGCTTGTAAGCCTTCGAGTTGGACGAAGGCTTGTGCCGGACCATCGTGAAGCCCAGATGCGACGGGGCGAAGGCTTTCGACTTCTGGTGCATCGAGCGACGCGAGCGCCACCACCAGGAGCGATGCACGAACGGGCCGTGGGCCGGGTCCATCAGGCCGACGACGGCATGGTCGATCGAGCAGGGAAAGAGGGCTCGCTCGACCAGCCGATAGTGACACGCTTCAACGCCGGGCACGATGGGAATCTCTGGCAGTGGATCGGGAACGTGGCGTTCGTCTTCAGGGAAGAAGACCCAGACGTTGCCTTGGACTTCGCGGCAGGGATAGCGCGTGACGAACACACGGTCGAGATCAAACTTCTGATTGGGAAGCAACGAAGGAATGTGCGTGCAACCGCCACCGCAGTTAAACCGCCAACCGTGATAGCAGCACTCGATCTCGCGGCCATCGAATTGACCGTGACTCAGGGGGATGCCGCGATGCGGGCAGATGTCGCGGAGTGCAAAGACCTCGCCGTTGGCGTCACGGCCCAACACCAGCGATTGACCGAGCAGAATTTTTCCCAGCATCTGCCCGCGCTTGAGTTGCTGGCCTGGCACCGCCATGTACCACAGGTCGCGAAGAATCTCCGACTCAGGCATCATCGCCGCTCCTCAAGGGTGACTTCCTTGTTCCCTGCTCGATCGGCCCGCTCGCGTGGGCCTACTTCAACTCGGTCTGGCTGGTGATCGTGAACTCAAAGCCTTCCTTGGCGGAGCGGACGGAGAAGTAGGTGCGTTTGATTTGGTTGGCTTTGCGATTCTTGTATTGCTGCTCCAAGACGGCCAACTGGTTTTCCGTTTGCGGCGGGTAGAAGTGCATGACGAGCGCATTGGTCGCGTCGATGCCCGCCTTCTGCAGGATTTGCAGATCGACCCCTTTGCGGAGGCCGCTTTTCCAAGTGAAGTACAGCCGCTTTTCTTCCTGGCCGTTGGTCACTGTGCGAACCGTCGGCTTCGGGGCTGTGAGCTTGCTGACCAGGATCAGCTTGCCGTCAGGCATGAGCGCACCCAACTCGATGCCGAAGAATTCCAATTGCGAGGCGTAATCTTCGAGCGTTCCGCGTTCGGTGAACTTGATGAACCACCGCATCTCGCGTGGGAAGCCCCCTCCTTTGCCTTTGCCGTACCCTAACATGGGACGGCCAGTCCCCCCCTCTTTGCCGTACGGACTTCCGGGGCGACGGGGAACCAGGGAAGCGGTCACGAATTGTTGATTGGGTGCTTGAGAATCGGCCGAGTCCGAAGTGTTCATCTCAGTGGCATCGGACACATCGGCAACCGCGTCGAGCGATTCGGCCGAAGCATCGGCCGTGTCCGGCAGCGCTTCCGCTTCGGCCATCACGGGGTCGTTCGCGTCGGCATCCGGCGAGCCGAGCGCCAATGTTTCGTCGGGGTTGCCGTCGATATAGCCGTCCGGATTGCCGCCGGGATCTTCCTCCAACAACGTCACCGGCGGTGGCAGCCTGGGAGACGGCAGCATGTTGGCGATCCACGCCGTGACCAGCAAAACCGTCAGCGTGCCGAGCAACATGCAGACGGCCAGCAACCCCGACGACACTTTGTCGTGCTGCGACAACGCGATCTGCGGTGGACGTGTGCGGGTCGAATTGTCGGCGGCGGTGCTCACGGTGGGAATTCTCTCTCTCAATGGACGACCCGCGCATCGCGCGTCGGGCGAGTCCTCGTTCAATCGGGTAACTTGTCCCGTTCGGAGTACGGTCGGACGCTTTGATACCACTCACGCCATTTGCGGAGGTCGTTGTCACGCCACTTCTCGAAGGCGGCCTCTTTCTCGGCGGGAGTCGAATCCGCAGCGAGCTTGGCGTCCACATCGTCCGGCAGTCCGAATCCACGCGGACGACGGCTGAGCACGCACAAGGCATTGCGAGCTTCCACGGCCGCATCGTAATCAGCGTCCTCCAGACCTTTGATCAACACCGGGGCGACGAGCAGATCATTGCAGCGTCCCAACGCCCAAAACGCCGTCCGGCGGACTTCGACCCGCGAATCCTTCGCCAGTTTCAGCAACAAGGGTTTTTGACCGATCAGTTCTTGCCGCTGCCCAACCTGGATCGCATCCACCAGTGCCTTCTGAGCGGCTTCGACTCGGTCGGACTTCGGATCACCCAGTTCCGCCAGCACCTTGTCGAGTTCCGTGTCCGGCAGCTTCTTTTCCGATAGTTGTCCGCCTTGCTTATCGACCTTCGCCAAGTCTTTGGGCAGGCCGCGTCCCCCTTCCTGAAGACCACCGGCAAACGTTGCGGCCCGCACGCGAGCGACTTGCTGAGAGACGGGGACCAGTTTCTCGGTGGCACGAGTCATGAACAAGATCGCGAAACACGTCGACGCTGTGGTACCACCCAAATCTGAGTAACTCCCATCGGATAGCTGACTCTTGATGAGGTGCGCACAGCCCTCCTTATACCAGTCGTGTTTGGCGATCGTGTCCGAGCTCGTCAGCGACCCGACCCGTTCGAGTCCATACAGGTAATACAAGCCCCAACCGGACGGCTTGTCGATGGTATAAAAGCGACTCAGCCAACCCAGTCCACCGCCGATGCTCCGATCCAACTCCGCGCGCGAGGTCTTCGGCTTGTAATTCGTATCCAGCGGCGAGCTCGCGGCGGCAGGTGTATCGGTCGGTTCCTGGGGAGTGACTCGTTCCAGGACGCCAAACGCCTTATCGTTTTTCTTGGTCTTCGGCTCCGCGCCCGTTGTCGCAGTTGGCTCCGATTCCGGCAACTTCGACAACATGAGCTTGATGACGGACAAGGTGCCGACTCCAGCCACAGTCATGCTGTGCTTGGCGGCCGCATCCCCGCCCAAAGGTTGATATCCGAAAGCCCCTTCTTTGAGCTGCGTCCGGATGTGCCACTGCGCCGCATCATCCCACACTTTGGTGGGGACTTGAACTCCCGCGCGGGAGGCTGCCCACAGGCCCAAGATTCCATACTGGGAAATGCTCGTGTCTCCCTTACTATCGCCGACACCATAATCCCAGGCACCATGTGACTTCTGCTCACGGATCAAGAACTCGCCGATCATCTGAATTTGAGGCTTGAACTTCTCGCGGTCGGCGGCCACCAAACCCATCGCGTCCACGCCCGCTTCGTAATTGTGGTGCAGGACCGGCTTATAGAAGCTGGAGCACTTTTTCAGAATGATATCCGTTTGGCTTTTGACAATCGGGCTGTCGGCCGATTCCCCCGCGGACATGCAGGCATACACGACCAAGCCCGCTTCCGTGTCAATGAGGGTTTTACTGCCGGAGAGATATTTCACCCCGCGTTGAATGGCCGCTTCCACTTCGGGTGGGCGATCCGCGCACCAGCCTGGCGAACCGCACACAGCCACCGCCGCGACAGTCATCGCGAACAGCAACAATCGACGTCCAAGCGACGGTCGAACGCAGTCCGGAACACAACGCTGCGGAGAGAAATCGCGATCTTCTGACATGGTTAGGTCCGTCCGGTTAAGACCCCGCAAAACAGTGGTCAGGATGCTAGACCTGCTCCGAGAGGGTGTCAACGTGCCCGATTTCATCAACGGTCGATTACGGGCCCAGGCAGTTCGATGCTGTCCCACGCGCGGTCGTCTTGACGGCTCTATCCCGGCCACTCGCCTTGCAACGTCAGCACCAGTCGGCGCGAGCCGCCGTGATTGCGGTGCTCGCACAAGTAAATTCCTTGCCACGTCCCCAAACAGAGTCGCCCGTCGGCCACCGGCACCCAGACTGAGCTCCCCAGCATCGCGGCCTTCACATGAGCCGGCATGTCATCCGGTCCCTCGACCGTGTGACGATACGGAAATCGCTCCGGCGCGAGATGATTGAACGACGCTTCGAGGTCGGCGGGGACATCCGCATCCGCGTTCTCGTTGATCGTGATCGATGCGGAGGTGTGCTGAATAAAGACATGCAACAACCCGACTTTGACTTGCGGCAGTTCGGGCAATGCGCCGAGCACATGTTCCGTCACGATGTGAAAACCGCGTGGAAACTCTGGCAATCGCAGTTGTTTCTGAAGCCAAGGCATGGGGAGTTAAATCTCAAATCCGAAATCTCAAATCTCTTGCGATTGGCCTTTCCAGCGGAGCCAGTGGTCGGCGAGCACAATCGCGATCATCGCCTCGGCCATCGGGACGAAGCGCGGCAACAGACAAGGATCGTGGCGGCCTTTCGTTTTGATGGTGGTCGGCTCGCCATCGCTCGTCACCGTGGCTTGCTCAATCGGCAAGCTGCTGGTCGGCTTCACCGCCGCGCGGAGCACGATCGGCAGGCCGGTCGAAATTCCGCCGAGCATTCCGCCGTGACGGTTGCTGGATGTGGTGACGAGGTCGCTGGGGGATGCAGGCGAGCCGCCCGCACCACGATTGGGTACGAACAGATCGTTGTTTTGACTGCCGCGCAGCGTGACGCAACCGAAGCCGATGCCGTACTCGACTCCCAGAACCGCCGGCAGGCTGAACAGCGCTTTGGCGAGGTCGGCTTTGAGTTTGTCGAAGACTGGCTCACCGAGTCCGGCGGGAATGTGTGTGGCGACGATCTCCGCCGCGCCGCCGATCGAATCGCCATCTTTGCGGACCGCTTCGATCAACTCGATCATCCGCGTCGCCGCATCGGCGTCGGGGCAGCGCACGATGTTGGGTTCGCCATTGGGCAGCGTTTCGACTTGAGACAAAGTGACGGCGGCCGGATCCGGAATGTTGGCTTTGATGTCCCCGACTTGCACGACGTAGCCGATCACCTCGCCGCCAAACGCCTCGCGCAGAATCTTCTTGGCCACGACCCCGGCGGCGACTCGCACGGTCGTCTCGCGAGCACTGGATCGTCCGCCGCCGCGGTAATCTCGGAATCCATACTTCGCATCGAAGCTGAAGTCGGCGTGGCCGGGGCGATATTTGTCTTTGATGTCTTCGTAGTCGCGGCTGCGCTGATCGCTGTTACGGACCAGAATGGCCAAGCTAGTTCCGGTCGTGCGACCCTCGAAGACGCCGGCGAGAATCTCCGGCAGGTCGTCTTCCTGCCGCTGAGTCACGATCTTGCTCTGCCCCGGCCGGCGACGCCGTAAATCGACCAACAGGTCTTCAACGCAGAGTGGGATACCGGACGGCACGCCGTCGATGATGACGACATTGCCTGGCCCGTGACTTTCTCCCGCTGTCGTGATCCGCAACGCTTGTCCGAATGAGTTTCCTGCCATGATGCGGCCAGTGTAGGACGGGCACTCCTGCCCGTCATCTACAAGACCTGCTCATTGCACGGCCACGACCTTGGCAGTGCCCCGCTGGTTTTGGCGTTCGACCGTGATCATGTACCTGACGGTCGTGCCATCGCGATACGTCCAGGTCTCGGTGATTCGTCCGGCGGTCGCGACGCGCGTGAGCGATTGCGGCGACCCCAGACACTTCAACAACTCGGCCGATGTCATCTCAACGGTGGGGACGCCTAAGCGAATGTTGCGTTCGCGATCCGTCTCTTCCCCGACCGGCTTGGGTGAGTTCGGCGTCAGCGGAGCCGCCTGCGGTTGGACCCATTGGTCATTGACCTTTTGGTAGCCCAGCTTCGTGAGTCGTTCGTGAATGTCCTCATTCGTCGGCGCGAGTTTCATTGCTTCGAGCAGCAGCGCACCGGCTCCCGGTTGATCCTGCAACAGAGCCAGGCGTTCGTCGGCCAACTGGATTAAGCCGGTGACGCCATCCTTGCGCAACGACTGTTCGCGGCGTGTGAGCCAGAGGGTGATCGCCTCTTTGGCGAGCGCTTCCTGTTTGCGGTCACGGCAGCGTTGCACCAGTTCGCCGAGCCGATTGCGCGACAGCGTGGCCGAGTTCTTGGAGAGGAACGCCAGTTCGCGATCCCGATGTTGCTCGGCGGTGTCGTGCAGTTCGGGGAGGAATTCGTCGAGTCGATTGGCGACCTCGCCGCCGTTGCTGTCGTCGGGTTGCGTGATCCGCCGGATCGCCGCCGTCGCGACTTCGACATGGAACAATCGCTCGAACTTGCGCCGGAGCGAATCGTTGGCGTTCCGGTAAGTCAGCACTGAATTCCGACGGTACTCGTTGACCTCCAGCGGCAAGACGTTGTCCGCGCGAGTCATCGCGCCGGGCAAATCTTTGTCGAGCCGTTGCAAGAATTGAAACAACGGATCTTTCGTCGTGTCGAATTCGTCCGCGGTGAGATCGGGCTTCGGAGCGGACTTTTGCAAGCTCTCCCATTCCAGCGACAGCGACTCGTGCAGCCAGTCCAACCGCAGCGCATCATCCAAACCCAACTCCGGCACACGTGCCGACAGTTGCCGCAGCGCTTGCGGGGTGAGTTCTTTCAACTCCTGCCGTTCGAGTTTCAGTCCATTGCGATTGATGACCTTGGCACGCTCCAGCAGTTCGTCGTCGTTGTAGAACTTGCCGCGAGCCGCAGCCCATTCCGCCAACTCATACCACTGTTTGGCCGCGCCGCGCGAGATGGTTCGTTCGCGTTCCGACAGCGATTGCAGATCGGTGGGCAGAAAACGAATCTGGTCGATTTCAAAGTACAGCTTGCCGCTGGTGGCCTCTTTCGCCAACCGCCCTGAGACCTCGATCACTTTGGAAGTGCCCGACGCCTTCGGGAGTTGCATGGACTTAAACGGCAGGTCGCAGTTCCTCATCCGCAAGGATTCGCGAGTGAGGATGGCGTAACGTCCTTCGATGCGAAACGTGGAGTCAACCAGTTCGGGCCACTGGGGCTTGAGCGCGATGAAGCTCTCCAAAGACTGCGCGCCGGCAGCTTGCGTGGTGACTGGGAAGATCAGTGCGAGAATCAGAAGGGCATTGCAAATTGCAAATTGCAGTTTGAGATTTGCAATCTGAGATTTGCAATTTGAGATTTGAAATTGGCGGTTCGGCATCATTCGGCGACTCCGATCCAGCGGCTTTGTTCCAGCAGCAGCGCGCGCACCTGCGGTTCACTGCGCAGATTCGGTTCGGTGGGTCGTTCATCGGGCTGCAATCCGGTCGGCTGCAGCAAGTCGTAGTCGGTCCACAGGAAGCCGGACGAAGACTTGAGCGTCAGCACCCAGACGGATTGCGCCGCGTTCCATTTCAGCGATTCGACTTGAGCGGCAAACAGAACTTCGCGTTGGCCGAGATCGTTGAGTGCGAACATGAATTGCGGCTGAGCATCGGGAGCGGCATTTCCATCGGGAGCCGAGAGAGGCGACGGCGGAGCGAGGACTTTCGCGAAGATTGACAGCGAGCCAGTGAGCACGAGCGCTTCTCCGTCGAATTGAACGCGCTGTTCCCACACGCTCACCGTCGCTGGATCGGAGGGACTGGACGCGGGAGTGACCTCGCTTTCCAGGACGACCCAGCGGCCGGCGTGCAGGCTGGCGAATTCTGATTCGACGGCGGCGAATTCTCCCTTCTGCCGTCCGTCCTTCGCCGCTTTCAGCACTTCGACCAGCGAGCGTTGCAGCAGCGAGTTGATCGCGGTTAGTTGCCGAAAGCGCTGTCGCGCTTGCTCGGCGGACACGTCGTGTCGCTGCAACAGATCCACCGCGTTGGCCGCACGAGCAAACTGCTGCGCGGCTTCGACGAAGTCTTTCTTTTGGATCGCGGCCAGTCCCGCTTCGTTGGCGGTTTTGAAATCAAACTCCGCGCCGGATCGCGCCGCACGAGTCCACTGCCACCAACCGGTCAGGCCGATCACGGCCAGCAGGCTCAGCACCATCAACCGCAGCGGCGTGAACTGTCGGCGCACTCGGCCACCAACGATCGACAGATCTTTCCGCAGGTCGATGCTCGGCCGAGTCGGAGCCGTCGCGGTCTTGGGGTCAGGCTGGGCGGGTGGCGACTTCGTTCCAGCGGCGGGCTTCTTTTTGAGGTCGGGCTTAGGCGGTTTGACCTTGCGGACCTTCATGACCGGGCGCGGGTAGACGTCCAGCGGCAGCAGAAAGAATGGCTCGCCACAGTTTTTGCAGAGGACTCGCTGAAAGTCGCGACGACGCAGGGCTTCGACTTTGCGGCCGCAGGGGCAGGCGATCTCGATCGGTTCGGGACTGATTTCAGCCTCACGACCGCCGAATGCGCCTTTTGCTCGCGAGAGCCACCCCGACATGGCATTGATCCTCAATTCGGCCATGAGTCCGACCGGCCGTTGGACGATTATGGAGAGGTGGAATTCGGACGGTCAATGAGACCGAGAAGGGCACATGGCCGCGATAACCGATTTGATTCCTCCAAGCAGTGCGACCCGCAAGGTTGAAACCCTGATGGTTTTGTCTCCGCTGACGACATCACTTCCGAAGCTGCTGTTGAAGCCCGGTCGTTGGACCGTCGGCTCGGCGGCGACGTGTAGTTATCGGATCGTGGCCGAAGGGGTGCGACCACGTCATGCGTTGCTGCTGTGCGGAGCTCAGACGACGCTGCTCAAGGCGTGGGACAGCCACACTTGGCACAACGGTCAGCCCGTGCGTGGCGAAGTGCGTCTGCAAGCGGGCGACCGCGTGACCGTCGGCTCGGTCGAGTTTTCCGTCGAGCACGAACCCGGCCCGATGATCGTTGCTCGTGCGCAGTCCGCAATCACAACGCCGCCAGAGCCGGACGGCTGGGACTTGGAACGCCTGCGCGGTCAAATCCAAAACTTGCGTGACGAACTGTCGCAGCGAGTGAGTCGGCGAACGACAGCCATCCCGGCAGCACGACCGCCCAGCGCGGCAACTCATCCGGATGTCGAGAGAATGTCCGCTCGAGTCGCGGAGTTGGAACAATCGGCGGACGATGCCCGGCGACTCGCGGAACAAACTCAGCAAGAACTCTTCGCTCTGCGCGCGGAGCAAGCCCGGCGCGACGCGGAATGGCAACACGCTCGCGAGCAACTCTTGGCCGAAAGCGCCGAGCGAGAACAAGCCTGGCAGCAGCAAGCCGACGCTTGGGTCGTCGAGCACGAGCAATGGCAGGACGAATTGCTGTCGCTCGCGAATGCGCGGCAGCAGTTGGCAACAAAACTTGAACAACGGCAATCCGAACTGCAAACCGAATTGACGCGCTGGCAGACCGAATGCGAAGAACTCCGCGCCGACTGGCAGCAGCAAGCCGCCGCTCAAGAAGTTGAACGCGAACGCTGGCAGCAGGAATTGGAGTCGCTCACCAACGCGAGACAGCAGTTGGCGGCGGAATTTGAGCAACGGCACGCCGAGCGACAAACCGCCGCGACACGCTGGCAATCGAAATGCGAAGCGTTGCACGCGGATCTGCAACGGCAACAAGCCGTCTGGGCGGACGAGCGCACGCGGTTGCTGGTCGAATCGCTGCGGCACAAAGACGATGTGGCTCAGCAAGTCTTGCAAGCCGCGACACAGCGCGAGCAGGAACTGGCTGAACAATCGCAGCAGTTGCTCGCGGAGCGTCAGCAGATCGAAGCGGAACGGACGCCGCTTCAGGCCGCACGGCTGGATTCAGAGCAAGCGCTGGCGGAGTTGTCGGCGGAGCGGCAGCGTGTCGAAGACTTCGCTGCGGAGGTGCGGTCCAAGTCCGAAGAACACGCGCGACGCATGGCTGAGTTCGAGCAACAACAAGCCCAGCTCATTCGCGATCAACAGGTGCTGGAGCATTCTCAGAACTGGGTGCAATCCGATCGCCGCAAGCTTGTCGAAGAGAAAACAGAATGGCAGCAGCAATGTGCCGAGCGGCAGACCGAACGCGCAGGCTGGGAGGCTGAGCGCGAACAACAGCAACTCCTCCGCGACGAGTTTGAGAAAGCTCGCGGACTGTGCCGCGACGAACGCGACGTGACCCAGCAGCTTGCGGCTGAACGTTAGCAATTCGCCGCGGAACGCGCGGCCTGGAGCCAGCAGCGCGAGCAGTTGGAGACCGAACAGCAAGCCAACGTCACGCAGTTGGAAGCCGCTTACGCGGAACTGCAAACTCAACACCAAACGCTTCACGACGAACAGAACCAGTTGCAAACGCTGCGTGCCGATTGGGACGCCCGCGCCGCCACAGTCCAGACCGAGCGTCAAGCAGCGGCCCCCGAACCTCAGACGTTTTCGGAAGACCACCGTACTTGGGAAGACGATCGCACGGGCTGGGAAACCGACTTGTCACCAGCAGGGGGTCAGGCACCGCAGAATTCAGAATTGGCGGAAGAAAGCTCCCTTCGTCCGCCAAGCCTCGATCCGCCAATTCTGAATTCTGCATTGCCTGACCCCGGCTGGGGCCATCAGCCCACTCACGCCGAGGAACCGTTGCAGTCACTGACCGATGATTGGAGCATCGGTGTCGATCTGACCGCGCCGCGCGAGATGCCAGTGACCGAGCCACTGTTTGAGCCTGCGGCCATCTCCGACTGGCCGACAACTTCGGCGACTCATTCGCTGACGGAAGCGACAGCACTGGACCAAGTCAGCGCGAGCGAAGCCTCCGCACCCGCAGCCGATTGGGACATCCCCGCGCATGCCAGTGAGCTCACCAGCTTCGTCGACGGGGAGGTGCCTCAGGCCCCCGCTTCGGAAAGTCCGCCGGCGAAAGCGGCAGACCGTTGGCCGTCCGCAATGGAAACCCTCGATGACGAAGTGGCGGCCTTGCGCGCGGAGCTCGCTGAGAAGTTTCATCTGCCGGGCCTGCGCGAAACGCTGCCGGAGACTTCGGTCGTCGACGAACCAACTGACGACGAACCAACTCTCACTGAACTGGCCGACGCCGCACCGACCGTTCCCGAACCGGTCGCCGACGAACCGACTGTCGCGGAGCCAGTCGAAAGTCCGAGTGCCGGGGCGTCCCTCAACGTCCTCGGATCGCTGGCGTTCGCCGAGGATGAGCATATCGATGATTCGGTGTCGCGCTACATGCAGCACTTGCTGGCCCGGTCGCAAAAACCTGGTGAAAATGGAGGCGAGCGATTCGCGCCGACCGACACTCACAAGGCACCGGTCACAGAGCCGACGCGACCAACTCCCGTGGTCTCACCAATCTCGATGGCCGAAATCGACATCACTGCCGAGTCGGATTCGTCCGGCGTCGAAACCCCCTCCAGCGCCAAGCTGCGGGCGCTGCAAGCCGAGCCGGCTCACAAGCAGGACAAAGACGCGATCCGCGCGGCGACCGAGCGGATGCGTCAAGTCGCCAATCAGCAAACGCTCACCAACGTGCAAGCCTCCAATTCGGTCCGCCTGAAGCGGTCGCTCAAAATGAAGTCGTGTCTCGCGGCGTTCTCGTTCGTGCTCAGTGCCGGGCTACTGACTCTGGGCTACTCCTACCAGCAGGACTTCCTGGTGCTGGGCGTGTGCGCGGCGGGGCTAGGTGTGATGACGTGGGTGGACCTGTTCATCGCCATTCGCGAAGCCCGCCGCCGCACCGCGCAGCTCTCTGGACGCAAGAAGAAGACGTGACCGAGTCGCAATGAGCCGCAGGGCGCTAGCCCCGGTTCGATCGAGGCAAACCGGGGCTAGCGCCCTGCGGCTGATCCCGAAGAAGTGATTGCGACCTCGTTTCTTAACGCCGCCCCTTCGCCGCACGCTTCGCGCGAGCTTTCACCTTCGCTGGACCTTTTGCCGTTCCACTAACGGCCGTCTTCTTGGCGTTGCCTTTGGCGGACTTCGCGGCACGCTCTTCAAAGATGCGGTCCCAGCCTTCCGAAAACTTGATCGTCGTCCCCGAGTGAACCGTGTATCCGGTCATGTTGCGTTCCTTTCGATGATTTGAACTACTTTTGTTACAGGGGGAGGCGTGATTTTTCAGCAACAAATCCGAAACACCAAATCCGAAATCCGAAAGAAACCCGAAGCCCGAAGCACCAAATTCGAAACCCCTGCAATGGAACATCCATCGAAACGCCACGCGGTAACGCTGTGGAGTTCGTTCGGCCTTTATTGATTTCTGATTTGGTGCATCTTTCGGATTTCGACATTTGGATTTCGGATTTTCCGCTCCGCCTTATCTCCCGCCGCGCCGGCCGCGAGACCGCGAATCAAGATACTCGCCCAACGCCCGGTCGTAGGGATCGGTCGTCTTCAGCTTGAAGTAATCGCAGCCCAGTGCTCCGCAGCCTGCCGCCAGCGCCGCGCAGAACCGGCGGTAGTTTTCCAAGTAATGCTTCCGCAGTCGATGCGGATCGACGAGCACGCGGTTAGTCAGCCGTTCGAGATTGCGAAACTGCGTCGGCCGTGCAAAGGGAAACTCTTCTTCCTCCGGCGCGATCACATGCAGCAGCACAACCTCGTGCCGCGAGTGCCGCAGTTCCTTCATCGCCGCCAGCACCTTTTCGACCTCATCGAACATGTCACTGACAACGAACACGAGGCTCCGCCGCTTGAGCGTCGGCACAATGCTGGCCAGCACGTCGCCGAGGCTCGTCTCTCCACCCGGTTCGCGTTCTTCGAGCAACGCCGCAATGCGTTGAAAACTGTGCGCCGCCGTGGAGGGGTGAGCAATGTCGCGCACGGCCGTGTCGAACGTCATCAGCCCCACCGAGTCGCGCTGCGACAACAACAGATAACCCATCGCCGCCGCCACCTGCCGAGCGTAATGCCACTTGCTCAGCGTCTTCCCGGCGTAGCCCATGCTGCCGGACACATCGACCAGCAAGTACGCCCGCAGGTTGGTTTCGTCCTCGAACTCTTTGATGTAGTAATGGCCGGTCTTGCCGAACGCTCGCCAGTCGATGTGCCGAATCTCGTCGCCGGGGTAATACTGCCGATGCTCGACGAACTCGACGCTGGCCCCTTTGAACGGACTCTTGTGCTGACCGATCAAGTAGCCCTCGACGACCAGCTTGGCGACGACCTCCAACTTGCCGAACTTAGCTAACGCCGTCGGGTCCGACAGCGGCACATCGTCGCGAGCATTCTTACCGAAGGTCGTTTGCATGTTTTCCAAAGTAGGTTGGGATTCCATCCCGACCCGATCGGTCGGGATGGAATCCCAACCTACATCCCGCCTTTGCATTTGAAATAGTACCGTTGAATCTCCGCCACGCACGGCTGCCCGTTGGCCGACATCATCGAACAGCGCGCCTCCGGCGTCTTGGCTCGTGCGACCGCCGCCCGTGTGCGAGCGACGCTCTCTTCGGCGACGTCCGCTTCGATTTCGCCGCACATCAGCCCGAAGCAACCGCAGATCGGCGCGTCCGCCGATTTGGGATACGCCGGCCGAGTCAGCTTGTCGATCGTCACGACCCGCTCGAACGAGTCGAAGTAAGCGACTTCGCATTCCGGTTGGATGCAGAACATCGCAGTCTCGCCGATCTGCCCGCGAGCCTCCGGCTTCAGCCAAGCATCGAGCGTGATCCGCTCGACCGCCTGCCCCAGCGAGCCGCAAAACGGGCAGTGCCGCACATCAGAATCAGGTTCGCGAACGAATGCCTTATTCATGGGTGAGCAGCTTATGGACTGCGACGACCACAGTCACCGCTCTTCAAGCTGCGTGAGCGGCGGTTCAACCTGGAGGGTTGTCAGCGATTAGCCGGTGGTCGCCGCAGACGCACCACTGGATGGCGGAGAAAATATGTTCGTCATCCTGGAGGGATGCCAGCCGAGCGTCGCTGGCATCCCTCCGGGATGCGATCTCGCCAGCGAACGACGACCGGTGGTATCGCTTCGCTCAACCACCGGCTAATGGCTGAGAACCCTCCGGGTTCAACCGCAAGAAGCGGCCAACCCACTCGGCAACGAACAGAACATCGCCGACTCGCCGATCTGCCCCCGAAACTCCGGCTTCAGTCACGCATCGAGCGTGACTCGCCCGACCGCCTGCCCCAGCGAGCCGCAAAACAGACCGTGCCGCACGTCGTGATCAGATTCGCGAACGAATGCTTTGTGCATTGCTCAATTTGCCGATGGATGATTTGGACTTGCCTCGTTTTGACGCGAGTGGTCCGCCATTGTGACGAATCCGTTTTTTTTGCTACACGTTCTCACATGAAAGCAACGAGCCTACGGACTGTCGCCGTCCTTGGATTCTCAGTCGTTGGGACTGCTGGATGCGGCACAATCAACAACATGATTGTGGGCACGCCACCGGCTGTGGGGACTTGCGAGCCATCGTTGGAAGTTTATGGCGGTGTCCGCAGTGACCTTCGCGACGTGCTCCAACTTCTCACTCCGCCGTATTCGGAATCGCCTGTCGAAAACATCGGGCGCACGGTAGGAGCGGGCGGCGCATTGGTCGATGTCCCGCTTTCGGCAATTGCGGATACTCTGACACTTGGAAAAACAATTCCGGCCGCGATCAAACGTAAGAGAGAAGCCCCTTGAGATTCTGCAAGCGTTCAATCCTCGCCCTCTGTGCGATGAAACGGTCAATGACTTGACGGCCCGCTCACGGCTTCATGCAAAGGGCGGAGTCTGGGAACATCGGCGTACAAATGGGCGACGACCGAAGTGCCAGGCAAATGCGGCAAGTAAGCCCCACGCGACGGGTGGAAGAAAGAACTGACGCTCGAAAAGAGCGCTCGCCCAATCGAACTCGCCAGCGGCTACGGCTGCGGTGAGGTAAATGGAAGGCCAAGGCGTGGCCAACCACGGGTCGAACACCACCGCATAGACCGGTGCGATAAAGAGCATGACAGCAATCCCAACCACGGCTGCGCGCCACCTTGGGGCGCGTCGCAGCGGTCTTGAGATGACAACAACGCACGCGGTAGCCAAAGAGCCGACAACCCACAGAGCCGCCGTGTTGGACTTGGCAACGTCAACTAACCAAAAAGGATTCATACTCGTGACGTGCTCGCAACGACGAATTGGTTTGTAGCCCGCTTGATCGCGGAGAAAACAAGCCACGGATTATCCGCGATGAGCGTACGATTCAATGAACGGTACGGGCTCAATAACTCGATGACGAAACAGCCTTGGTGGCCGACGTGATCGGCGATAATCCCAATCGCTGGCGGCACTCGTTCAGAATCTCGGCTGTCTTGCTGGCTCCGCAGCGGGTGATGAAGGGGCGGGCTTCGAGGAGTTGGTCCAGCGTGCGGATGCCTCCCGCCGCTTTGACTTGGACGTGCGGAGGCGAGTGCTCGCGCATCAGCTTCAAGTCGGCGAGCGTCGCGCCGCCGGTGCCGTAACCGGTCGAGGTTTTGACCCAGTCGCAATTCAGCTCGCCGCAGATTTCGCAGAGGCGCAGCTTGTGCGAGTCCTGCAAGTAGCAGTTCTCGAAGATGATTTTTATTTTCTGCCCGGCCGAGTGCGCGGCACCGGTGATCTCTTGGATCTCTTGCCGGACGTAGTCCCATTGGCCGCTGAGCACTTGGCTGATGTTGACGACCATGTCGAGTTCCTGGCAGCCGTCTTTCAACGCCTGCAACGCCTCGGCGACTTTGATCGCGGTGGTGTGGCCACCGTGTGGAAAGCCGATCGTCGTGCTGGCTTTGACCGTGCTGCCGGCGAGGATCTCGGCGCAGCGCTTCACGGAGTACGGCAGGATGCAGACGCTGGCCGCGTCGTAGTCGCGTGCGAGTTTGCAGCCGGCTTCGAGTTCATTCGCCGTCAGCATCGGTTGCAGCAAGGAGTGGTCGATCATCTTGGCGATGTCGGAGTAGGTGTAGGGCATGGTGGAGTCCTTGTTTTGTGATCTCGAATCTCAAATTTCAAATTTCAAATCATTCGCGTGTCTTCAACACGGCGATCAAATCCAAATGGTCTAACCGGCGTCGGACCAACAGGCCCGACAAGATAGCGGCGATGAGCACGACGGTCGTGGCAAACGAGTACGTCGCCGGTTCGATGATCAGCGGGATGCGGTATAGCTCGGTGTCCATGAACCAGCAGACCAGTTTCGCCAGACGGTTGCCGATGAACAGCCCCACCGGAATTGCGGCACACGTCAGGATGGCCAGTTCGCCCAGCAGGATGCGTGAGATCTCGGCGCGAGTCAGGCCAAGCACCCGCAGGCTCGCCAGTTCGCGGCCCCGTTCCGACAGAGCCACGCGCGCGGTGTTGTAGACCACGCCGAAAGCGATGATGCAGGCGAAGACGACGTTGAAGGCTTGCATGGTCAACAGGTTGTTCATCACGGTGTCTCGGAAGCCTTGAATCGCCGCCCCTTTGAGCATCACGCTGCCGACGCGCGGAGTTCCCTTCAATCGGCGGTACAGATCATCGACGGCGGCCGGATCG
Organism: Planctomyces sp. SH-PL62; assembly: GCA_945893075.1. Taxonomy (GTDB): domain Bacteria; phylum Planctomycetota; class Planctomycetia; order Planctomycetales; family Planctomycetaceae; genus SXKJ01. Next base: position 19,447 of record CAMDDX010000020.1, read on the forward strand.
GCGGTGATCGCGATGTTCGTCACCGCCGGTCCTTCGCCTACCAGGCGATTCAAGGCCCGTACCTCCATGTAACAGACGGTGCCGAGATACTCCTGACTGAGCGCCGCGATCCGCACCGGACGAACGCGCCGGCTCCCCTCCATGATTTCCAGCGTGAGTGTATCCCCGATGCGCACGCCCAGCACTTGCGCCAGCTTTTGATTAAGCACGATCCCTTCCGGCGGCACAGCGACCGGTTCGTCGTTGTCGTCGATCAAATGATTCAGCGTCGCGTTCTGGTCGATGCCCAACAGATAGGTCCGCTTCTCAACTTGATCGTTGAAGATTTTGACGCCCACTCCGCGCCGCGGTTCGGCCAGAATCACGCCGGGAAGCTGTTGAATCTCATGCAGCGCCTTGCGTGACGTCGGCTCATTGAGCGTCACGTCGATGTCGTGCCGATTGATGTACTCGAACTGCATCCGCACCAGATATTCGAGCGAGTCCGCCGAGAATCTGCCGAGCACCAGAATCGCCGCGGCCATCGCGATGCCGCAGACCGACAGCAGCGCTTTGACCGGCCGCCGCTCGATGTTGCGAATCACGATGCGGCCGATTTGAGAGAGCCAATTAGCGAAACCCAACCGCTCGAAGATCGTCGGCCGAAATTCACCGGGAGCTTCCGGCCGCATCGCCTCGGCCGGCGGCAGCGTCACTGCGCGGCGCACGACGTTTAACGTGCCGAGCATCGACGCCACCACGCAAACTCCGAACGCTCCTGCGATGACTTGCGGAGGGAGCTGATAGTGCAGTTCCGGGTAACGGTAGAACTCGGCATAGATGCCCATCATCTTGCGGCCGATGAACGCTCCGGCGATCGTCCCCGCGATGCCGCCGATCACGCAGATCAGCAGCACCAACTTCAAGTAGTGCCGGCCGACCGCCCAGTCCGAATAGCCGAACGCCTTGAGCGCCGCAATCTGATCGCGCTGCAACGCGATGATCCGCGACAGCACGACGTTCAACAGAAACGCCGCGACGCCCAGAAAGATCGACGGCACGATCATGCCCATGCGTTTGAGGTTACTGATCTCGTCGTTGAGGAACCGATGCGAGATTTGATCCGCGCGCGCGTGCGAACCGAACCCGCCATGCTTTTCGATGATCTGGTCCAGCCGCCGCACGACCTCACCTTCCGACGCTCCCGGCAGCAGTTCGATGAGCACGTCGTTAAACGCTCCCTTCATGTCGAACGCCGCTTCGAGCGCCTCGCGGCTCATCCACAGAATCCCGAACCGCTTGTCATCCGGCACGAGCTGTCCGTACTTGATTTGGTAGACGTACTCCGGCGACAGCGCGACGCCGACGATCCGCAGCTTCTTCTTCTTGCCGTTAATGACCGCCGAAATCTGGTCGTTGAGTTCCAGCTTGTGAGCTTTCACAAACCCTTCACTGGCGAGCACCTCATCGTCGCGTCGCGGTTCGATGAAGCGTCCCTTGCGCAGGAACAGCGAACAGAGATCGGTCGATTCGGGATGCTCCGGGATCGACACCAGCCGTCCGGCGACCGGCTCCGGAAACGACGGCACGTCCAGCGTCACATCCTCGACCACGCGCGTCTGAATCCGTGCGACTCCCGGAATCTCTTCCATCCGCTCGGCCACCGACTGCGGAGCACGCTTGATCCGAGCGAACACCTGCGGGAACCGATTCGACTCGTAGAAGCCATCCATCGTCCCCTGCAACGAAACCATCGCGCTGGAGGACATCACAAACGTCGCGACCCCGCACGCCATGACCGCGCAGATCGCCAGCACCTGCCCCTTCATCAGCAGCACGTCGCGAACCAGTTTGCGATCAATCGCCCGCATGACAATCCCTGGAGTGCTGCGGCTCGATGCAGCCCTCCATCCATTTGAAAGAGCGACGCCATTCTCTGCGAAACCGACTTTCGATCTCTCGCCGCGGTCTTTGAATTGTGAACGCCGCGATTCCAATCGAATGGAGGGCTGCGTCGAGCCGCAGCACTCCAGGGGCCATCATCGCGTCCGCGAATGCCAACCGCCATTAACGTCGTGCGGTTTGTCGGGGAGTTCTTGCCAACGGTGCCAACCGCGACGACGACGATTCTCGATCGCGTGGCCTGGGGGCCGCCGTGGGCGGCTCACACCCAGCCTTTCCGCGTTGCAGGAGATCTTCGACACGGCTCCGCACTTCAGCGGTGAGTGTCGGCGACAGCCAGGCGTCGTCGGCGATCTTTGTCCCCACACAACGACCATCGAGATACACCAGCCGATGAGAAGCGACGCTCGGCACGCGCGGCTGATCGTCCAGGACGCCGACCAAGTTCAACGGATCGGCCGCGGAGACCAGAATGAATTCGCGTCCCGCAGCCTGACTCTCCGAGTCGGGGGCCGATCCTTGTGATCGATCGCGCAACAACCGCAGTTGCCGAATCGACTCGCTCATCGAGAACTGCTCGCCCGCCACGCCGGAGATGAATCGCCCACCACGAATCTCGCCGCGAGCCTCCAACCGGCGATAGACCTGCAACAACTCCCACCACGACGGCGCACTGGATTCGCGTGCCAACAAATCTTTGAACATGACGCCCCAACGTCGCAACAATTGCCACGCCCATTGCTCGACGACTTCGTCGCGGCGAAGGGCTGCGCTCGGCGCGGGTCTCCCGACCCCGCCGCTGGCTGGACCGCAGGTCTCCCTTATCGGAGTTTCGGCAAGTTGACGCAGATCACTGCTCCGGGAGACCTGCGGTCGTTCGAGCGGCGGGGTCAGGAGGCCCGCGCCGAGCGCCGGCACATCGCGCCACAACGACCAACGTCCCGCCGACCCCATGACGCCACGCTGGCGCAGCAATCCCGGCCGACCACGGCTTGCGCCGCGAGACGATGTGCGACTCGCATCACTGATGAGCTGCCGCAAACCGGAGAAGCCGTCCGCCGTCACCAGGCCGCGCGAGACGAGTTCGCCCAAACCATCTTCGACATGTGCCGGCAACAAGCGGCTCTCGCGGAGTAGGTCTGTCAGGAACATCGCTCCCCGCGTTCGCAGCAAGGCCGCGAGATCTTCGGACGAGGAACTCAGTTGTTTGTGGGGCAGGTTTTCAACCTGCCCGGACTTGGCTTCGGACAGGTTGGAAACCTGCCCCACGGCATCCAGCCACGGCAAATCGCCACGCAAGAACAACGACACCGGCACCACACGAGTGACGCCCGACATCGGCTTGCCTTTGTCCGGATCGACGCGCGGCGGATACAGCCGGCCCCACGCAACCTCGCCGCCAAGACACAATTCGTCGAGCCACTCCGGCCGATAGTTGTCGACGCGCGCGGGCAGGATATCCCGCTCCCAAGCGATCGCCGGAAGATCGAGACCTTGCAGCATCGCGACGATTTCAAACAGACCATTCGAGCCGGCTCGCCGATCGGTTCCCGTGATTCCCTGCCGCCGCGCGAGATATCGCCAGTAAGTCGAAACATCGACCGGCTCAATCAACCGCCGCAAGCCCTCGATCGTCAGTCGATGAATGCGAGCCAACAATCGTCGATGGCACCATTCCACTCTGGAGTGCGGTGTGACCCAGATGCTGGGTGCCCCAACACCGCCCTCCATTGAATGCGGTGGTTGACTCACGAAGTTTGATTCAGCTTGGTCGTGACGATCGACATTTTTGGTTCGGTCGGATTCGGTGGCCGATTGAATGGAGGGCGGTGTCGAGCCACCGCACTCCAAGGATCGAAAGACTCCGCGCAAGACGACCCCTTCGCCTTCGAGGGCTTCCAATGTCGCGGAGACCTGCGACTCGGTGAAAGTCGTCTGCTCTGCCAACTCCACCGCCGTGATCGGCCCGCAGACCTCCAACCAGCCGCGCAGAACAGCGGTTCGCGCGTCGGTCGTTTCCCATTCGGTGCGAACGCCAGTAGGAGCTTCGATGACGGGATCGATCACCTGGTTGGGAAAGAGCACCTTGATCGCCGGCAACCGCTCGGCCGCGACCCACGCGGTTTGTCCATTCGGCAACGTGAGCCTCGTCGCTCGGAGGTCGGTCATGAGCTCGGCGAATTCACTCTCGTGGCCGACGCTGCTAGCGTCGGCACGGACGCTAGCAGCGTCCGCCACGCCGTGCGGCAAGAAGAACAAGCTCAGCAGCGCGTCATGCAGTTCGTCGGCATTGCGAATCAGCGGCTGAGCTTCCCGCACGACTTGCTCGATCGCCGCAGGGTCGAGCTTTGCCAAGTCACGCACATCATCGGGATTCAGCGTGCGGCGATTCGCGACCGCTCGTGCTCGGCGTTCTTGCAACTCGCCGCCGTCGAGGAACGCATACGGGTTCGCGTTGAGCAACTCGTAACAAAACGGCGAAGGCTCGCGCGTGTCGCGAGCGATCAACTCGATCCGTCCGGCCTCGATGTCTTCAAGCACTCGATGCAAACCGGCGAGGTCCATGGCTTCGGTCAGGCAGTCGTGCATCGTCTGCTGAACCAGCGGATGATCGGGGAGTTCCTGGTCGCCGACGATGTTCTCTTGGCAGCCGGTCAGCTTGGGAAAAACGGCCGTCAGCAAATCATCCGAACGGAACCGTTGCAGGGCAGGGGGGACTTTCTGGCCGTTCCGCATTCGCAGCACTAAGAGCGCTCGGTTCATGTTCCAACGCCAGCGCGTTTGAAACAGCGGGGTTTGCAGAATCGCTTGCTCCAGCAAGTTGCGAGCATTCTCGCGGGTCAGCATCGGGAACATGCTCTCCAACGGAAAAGAATGCTGCGGGCCGAGCGACAAGATGAAGCCGTCATCATCGGCCGTCGCCTGTAATTCAAAATCAAAAGAGCGGCAGAACCGCTTCCGCATCGCCAGTCCCCACGCCTTGCAGACCCGCGCTCCGAACGGAGCATGCACGACCATCTGCATCCCGCCCGACTCATCGAAGAAGCGTTCAAAGACGATTTTCTTCTGACTCGGGATCACGCCAATCGCGGCCTTCTGCGATTCGGCATAGTTGGCGATTTGTTGCGCCGCCCATTCGGAGCAGTACGTTTCAGATTGCAGCCAATCGATCAACGAGGGGTCGGGTGTACGATTTTTCGGAATTGGCCGCCCTTCCGTTTCGGAAGTAGGCAGCGGCTCGTCGGCCAATTCCGAAAAATCGTACACCCGACCCCGGCTCTCAAGATCTTCGCGCAGCCGCGACACTTCTTCCGACAACTCCCACGACCGCCCCGGCGCTTCGCCCCGCCAGAACGGCACCGTCGGAGGCGCTCCGCCGGCATCAGTCACGACCACGTCCAATTTACGAATGCCTTGAAACCGCCACGACGTCGAACCCAACAAGAAGATGTCGCCGCGTTGGCTCTCGACCGCGAAGTCTTCGTCGATCGTGCCGACCACGACCCCATCGGGATCGGCAACGACGCGGTACGAGCCGATGTCCGGGATCGCTCCGGCGTTCATCGTCGCCGCGATCCGCGCGGCCGGCCGGGCTCTGATCCGGCGTTTGACGCGGTCGTGATGCAGATAGACCTTGCCGCGACCAGACGTGTCGGTGATCCCCTCGGCCATGATCTGCACGACGGAATCAAACTGCTCGCGAGTCAGATCGCGATACGGGTACGCTCGGCGAAACGTCGCGAACAGTTCATCCGACGAACAATCTTCGGACGCGGCGACCTCAGCGACGATCTGCTGAGCGAGCACGTCCAGCGGCGCGACCGGAATCTGAATCACATCGAGCCGCCCCGCGCGAACCGCTCGCATCAGGGCCATCGCTTCCACCAACTCATCGCGAGTCATCGCGAACAGCCGGCCTTTCGGAGTCGCCTTGACCGCGTGACCCGCTCGGCCGATGCGTTGCAGAAACGTTGCGATCGCACCCGGCGAGCCAAGCTGAATCACGAGGTCGATGTAGCCAATGTCGATCCCCAGTTCGAGCGACGCCGTCGCCACGACGCACTTCAGCTCGCCGTCCTTCAACCGCCGCTCTGTTCGCAGTCGCAATTCGGCCGACAGCGATCCGTGATGACTGCTGACTTTGTCCTCGCCCAGCAACTCGGTCAGTTGATGGGCGACCCGCTCGGCCATACGCCGCGTGTTGACGAAAATCAGCGTGCTGCGGTGCGAGTTGACGAGTTCCACCACGCGAGCATTGATCTGCCCCCAATGCTCGTGAGAACAAACCGCTCCGAGTTCCAGTTCCGGGACTTCAATCGCCAGGTCGAGATGCCGCGAATGTCCCACATCGATAATCGTCGCCGTTCTGGCTGATGGCTGATGGCTGTCGGCTGTTGGCTGTAATCCCAACTCTTCACGCAAAAATGGCAACGCCAGTTGTTCCGGTGAGTTGAGATGACGGCCAACAGCCGACAGCCGACAGCCATCAGCCGAACCGACGAGAAAATCCGCCATGCGTTCGATCGGGCGCTGCGTGGCTGACAGTCCGATGCGTTGCAGCGGCTTCTTGCACAACGCTTGCAGACGTTCGAGGCTCAGCGAGAGATGCGAGCCGCGTTTGTCGCGGACGAGGGCGTGGATTTCATCGACGATGACCACTTCGGTCTTGCGGAGCGCGGCGCGGCCTTTCACCGAAGTCAGCAGCAGGTACAACGATTCCGGCGTCGTCACCAAAATGTGCGGCGGCTTGCGGACGAGCGTTGCTCGCTGCGATGACGAAGTGTCGCCGGTGCGCAGGCCAACGCGGATCGGAGCGGGTTGCTCGCCGTGAATGGTGCGCAGGCCCGATTGTTCGACCAGTTCGGTGATCTCACGCAGCGGTTCGTCGAGATTGCGGTGCATGTCGTTCGACAACGCTCGCAGCGGCGAGACATACACGACGCGAATCCCGTCGCCGAGCTTCTCTCTCAGCGAGCGTCGCAACAGCCGGTCGATCACGGCGAGAAATGCCGTCAGCGTTTTGCCGCTGCCGGTCGGAGCGGCGATCAGCACATGCTCGCCATTCGCGATCGCCGGCCAGCCGAGCCGCTGCGGTTCCGTCGGCGCGGGAAACCGCGACGCAAACCACTGTTCGATGATCGGGTGAAACTGCGACATGCAAGCGACCCTGGTTCGAGACTGGCGATGAAGCGATCCGTGTTTTCCGCGTAATCCGTGTTCGTTCTCGCCGACGATTCCCTGATGCAGAACACGGATGACACGGAAAACGCGGATGAATTTTGTAGGAACTGGCCGGCACTACTTTGATGGCTGAGTTTTCCTCAGTACAGCCACAGGGAGGATTCGTCCGATTCGCGCAGAACTGGTTGAGCCACTCGCTGCTCGCGGCTGAACCAGCGTCGTTCGCTCGGCCGTTGCCGCCAGAGATGTAACGAGTCATTCGGGCTGACAGCTCGGAATTCGGCAACTTGTGGATGGTCGAACCACGAGGCCAGCAATTCTTGCCAAGCCGCGCCGCGATGTCGGCGAAGGATGTGAATCGGGTCGAAGCCGTACCACTCGCCGCGCAGTTCGGGAGTTGGGATGTCGAACTGATGGCCGAGGTCGACGACGAGCTGATTGAGCCGTGTCGTCTTGGCTTCGAGTTCCTCGAACTGAATTTGGCTGTTCGGAAAAAACAGCTTGCGAAAGAACTGAAACCGCGCACGACCTAGCGTCCGCGCACTGGCGAGCGGCAGTTGAGTCAGCACGATTCGCGCTCGCATGGCTCGCAACCGCTCGAGACAGATCGCGACCCAAGCGGCGATCTGGTCCGGCTCGATCCCGTACATCAAATCGTTGCCGATGTCGGTGATCAGCGTTCGCGGCGGATCTTCGGACGTCGGCTGCGCGGCGAGGTCGTCCCATAAGCGACAAGGCACGATGCCAGGCAGCTCGCGCGGTCCAATGCGATTCCAAATCCCAAACGAGCGACCGTGACCGTGCGCGGCGAAGATTTCCAGCGGATCAGGAAACGCTCGATGTAATCCGCGAACCAAACGCGGAAACGAAAGCGTCACGTTGCTGGCACCAAGCAGAATAATTCGCGGCATCGTTCGTCCCTGAGTAGCCACGCTCGCCAGAGCGTGGGTGTGTTGTTCCAAGACCCACGTTCTGGTCCGCCGCGGCGGATGACTACGCTTCGGCAACACCCTCTAAAAACTTTCGCGACTCGGACATCACGTATTGCTCGGCACCGCCGAAGCCGATCAGGCGGTAGCCTTGCTGAGCCGCTCGACGACCTTCTTCGAGGCTGCGTGCGGGATAACCGCAGGCAATGTTGTTCTTCCGACACGCGGCGAGGATTCGTTCGGCGGCTTTCTGAACGATCGGATGATCGCGATTCGCGCCGACTCCGTAGCCCAGCGCGAGATCGCCGGTGCCGACCCACAAGCCATCGAGGCCACCAGCGGCGATCGCTTCCACATTTTCGACCCCTTCCGGGTCTTCGATCAACGCCAGCAGCACGACTTCCTCATTCGCAGAGTTCACGAAGTCGGTCCCGCCGATACGTCCCCACATTGCTCCGCGACCAGGACCGAAGCCACGAATCCCGCGCGGTGGATACATCGCGGCGGACACGAGCCTCCGCTCGTCCTCAACGGTGCGGCAATGCGGAATCAGGATGCCTTGTGCTCCGAGATCCAGCGCGTGCATGACCGCTTCAGGATCGTTCGGCCGCAGCACTCGCACGATCGGCGTCGTGTTGCCGGCGTAGCAGCCGATGATGAGGCTCTCCAGCGTCGAGGCATCGACCGCGCCGTGCTCGCCATCCAGCAGCACGAAGTCCCAGCCGGCATAGCCGAGCAACTCGCAGAGGCCCGGTTCCGGCAATCGAACCGAACTCGACCAGACGATTTCGCCGGCTTTGAGTTTTTGTTTGACGCGATTAGGTCGGATCGTCATGAGTGCCGCCTCTTAGAGATTTCAAATTTCAAATTTGAGATTTGAGATTTGAGATTTGAGATTTGAGATTTGAGATTTGAGATTTGAGATTTTTGAAACGTCACCGCTTCCCTGCAATTGCCGCCGCGAGCGGCAGTCCCTCGCTGAGTGCCGCTCGCAACGCGACGCACAAGTCGAGGATGACTTCATCTCCTTCAGGCACTTGCCGCAACCGCACCGCTTCACCGAGGTCGATCGCCTGCAACAGCAGCCTCAGCCACGAACACGCCTGCACGCGAAACGCGGCCAGTTCGCTGTCGTCGAGATCGTGACGGACGAGTTGCGTTTCCTCAGTCGTGCGGTTGCGTTGCAGGCGAGCCAGCGTGCTCCCTTGAGTGCGAAACAAAAAGCCCTCGAAGAACGCGCGCCGCAAACACCCGGCCGGATCGAATTGCAAAACCGGCTCGGCTCCGAAGTAAACGGAGCAGGCTCCGTTCTTCTTGAACCCCGCGACAACCGGATCGGAAACGAACGGCACTTGCCACTCGACTCGGCGAGAGAGGCCAGTCGCTTCCTGCATCAAGTCTTCGCGGTCGGATTCGTGTTGAGCCATGAGGGACGCAGGATACGAGATGAAGTCCGACGGAGAAGGGGTCGGGAATCTTTTTCAGGCCGCCGGTTCGCGACACATTGATTCTCCGGCTCAACCTCGGCGGCCTGAAAAAGACTCCCGACGCCGTATCGCCGCAAAGCCCTGCTTGAATTTGAACTCCCGCAGGTTGACACTGTGGTCGTAAAAGGAGGATGAGCACTCTCCCTGTCCCCAATCGTCTCAAACACGACGGGCAAGAGTGCTCGTCCTACGAATCGCCCCGCCCGCAAATTGCCCGGAGTCCTGCCATGATCGCCGCCATCCAAACCGCTCCCGAAGTTTTCGAGCAGACGTTTCTGTTGGTCCGCGCCAAGATCCTGGAAGTCGCCGCAACGCTCGACCGCCTGGACCGGGCCGAGTCCGCTGAATCGGTCCGCTCCGACCCTCGCTTTGGACAAATCCGCCAAGGACTCGAAATCCTCTTGAGCGACGGCTTCCACCGTGCCGCTCAGATTCAAGAGGTCTTCAGCGATCAATACGACCCGACTTGGATGAAGAAGTATCTCTCGACCGGGGAGCGACCGGCTCTGTCTCCGAGCGTTCCGCATTAGCCCTGGAGTGCGGTGGCTCGACACCGCCCTCCATTCAATGTGCAACAACCGCCCATTCGCGAACACAGCATCGACCGCGTTTCACTCTCCGAAAGTTCTGCCCTTCATTGATGGAGGGCGGTGTCGAGCCACCGCACTCCAAGGAGATGACATGTACTACATCGACCCCCACATCCACATGGTTTCCCGCGTGACCGACGACTACGAGCGGATCGCCCGCATGGGCTGCGTGGCCGTCAGCGAGCCGGCCTTCTGGGCTGGGTTTGATCGCGGCAGCGTGGACGGCTTCCGCGACTACTTCCGGCAGCTCACGGAATTCGAGCCGAAGCGCGCCGGTTGGAGCGGAATCCAGCATTACACATGGCTCTGCATCAACGCCAAGGAAGCCGAGAACGTCGAACTCTCACGCGAGGTCATCAAGATGATCCCGGAGTTCATCAACAATCCAGGAGTGCTCGGCATCGGCGAGATCGGGCTCAACAAGAACACGAAGAACGAGTCGATCATCTTCCAAGAGCACGTCCAGTTGGCGATGCAGCTCGACGAGCTGATTCTGATTCACACGCCGCACCTGCAAGACAAGCTGAAGGGAACGCGGATGATCATCGACATGCTGATGTCCGACCGCCGTGTGCAGCCGGAGCGAGTGCTGATCGACCACGTCGAGGAGCACACCGTCGGTCTGGCGAAGGAAGAGGGCTTTTGGTGTGCGATGACGCTGTACCCGATCACGAAATGTACGCCCTCGCGAGCCGCCGACATCATCGAAGCCTACGGCGACGACCGCATCATGGTGAACTCCGCCGGCGACTGGGGCCCGTCCAACCCAATCGCCGTCCCCGACTTCATCCAAGAACTCCGCAAACGCGGCCACCCCGAATCGAAGATCAAGAAAATCGTCTACGACAACCCGCTCGAGTTCTTCCGCCAATGCCGCAGGTTCCAGTTCACTCCGCCGGATACACTGGCAGGGGAGCTGACGAACAACGAAGTCCCTAATTCCGAGAAATTGATCAAGGCCGAATGACGAAGGACAACCATCATGGCATATCGAACTTTGGAATCCGTCTTGCATCCCGACAGCCATCTCACGCTGTCGGCAGCCGAGTTGCCGTCGCACCCAGTTCGTGTGATCGTGACGATTCTGGAAGACGACGAGACAGAATCGCTGACGGAAATTGGTGACTATCAGAAGACGCTACTGTCGGCTCGTGAACCAGCCAGAATGCGAAGTCCGCGATTGGTCCATCCCGAACAAGCGGTTGACTTCGTCAAGGAGGTCATCGAGGTGACAGACGATGCCCGCGTATGACCAAAGCTATTCGCCACCGGCTCCAATCGCTGTGACAACCTGGCGAAATTCGGAAACTAGCGAGGCAGTCGCGAACATTTCCATGCTGCTCGATACCGGAGCCGACGCGACGATTGTCCCGAGAGTTGTTGCTGATCAGTTGGGTGTGTCGCCGATTCCTGATCAACAGTATGAATTGATGGGATTTGACGGAAACCGTTCATTCTCGCGAGTCGCCATTCTGGATTTACTTTTTTACGGAAAGGCGTTTCGTGGGAGCTATCTGCTCACCGAAGATTCTGTGGGAGTCATTGGGCGAGATGTTCTCAATCACCTGATTTTCAAATTCGATGGCGTAGCCTTGGAATGGACAGTCAGCAAATGAAGCCGATGGACTCATGAATGACAAACCTATGAACGACGACGACCTTCTCGACCACTACGACATCGACTTCAGTAAGGCCAAACCCAATCGGTTCGCCGCCCTATTTGGTCCACTCAAGCCCGGTGGTCGCGTCGTTTATCTTGATCCGGAAATCGCCGAGCGATTCGCGACTTCCGAGGACGTGAATCGAGTGCTCAAGATGCTCGTCGAAGTCATGCAGCCGCCGACTACGGTGGGTGATCTAATTGGAGACGTCTCGAACCCTGTCTTGTCTCCCGAAGATCGCTTGCCAGAGAAGCCACGGCCGATCGAAACCCACGCGGCAAAACAACCCGGAAAGCAAAAGAAGCCCGCGAAAGCTTAGTTCGCCATCCAAGAACTCCGCAAACGCGGCCACCCCGAATCGAAGATCAAGAAGATCGTCTACGACAACCCACTCGAATTCTTCCGACAATGCCGCAGGTTTGAGTTCACTCCGCCAGACACGCTGGCGGATGTAGTGCCGGAATCGATGGTGCAAAGGAGCGAACCGTGAGTCGGCGTTACATGCTTTTCGTCAGTTCGCCGTTCCTCGTTATGAGGCGGTCATTTGTCCGATGTTGAATCATCCGTCGTTGGCGACGAACGATCCGGAGCGGTGCCGGTTGACGGCTCTCGGTTGGCGGGTGGACCAGGCTCATCCTCGGAGCTCGACGACGTCGCTTTTGTCGGATCGTGAATTCGTTCCCATTCAGCCAGCAGCTTGTTGAAGGTGATTTCGGGTTTGGTGCTTCGCTGGCGAGGGTTTTTCAACATCGGACGCAAACAATCCTGGCCCATCCAGAGCAGCCATTGCGATTCGGGCCGATTGGGCGATGCTCGCCTCTCGAGCACAGGGATCAACTGATCCAACTTCGCTTGCGAGCGTTGCACGAAATCCTCCATTCCCGTCTTGTCGTTCGGACGTTCTCGGAGTTCTCGCAGTTCGTCGTACATCGCGCGAAACGTCCGGCCCACGTTTCCGGATGACTCTGGCCAGAGCCACCAGACGGCCAACGGCAGGATCAACAGTACGAGCGCGGCTTTGCCATCTGGCAACGATCGCTTCCAACGATCGAGCGTCAATTTCCAAGACTCTGGTGGCGGCGAGAAATGTTTGGGGGGCGTCTCGATGGGCGACTTGGTTGCCGACTCGCTTTCGTCTTCGGCAGTCGCTGTTTCTTGCGAGGCGGCGTTGTTCGCGGATTCGGCCTGTGCCAATGCTGCCTCGCGGGCAGCGGTTTCACGATCGGCCACGATTTTCAGCAATCGGTCGAGCCGCTCTGTTCGCTCTTGCTTCCAGGAGTTCAACATCGCGAAGTCGCCATCCGTGGGCATGGCACTGCCGATCACGTCGGTCGCGGACGGAGCCCCAGGGGAATCGTCGGGCGATCCTGTGTTCGCCTTGTTGGACACAATCTCGAACGAGGTGCCTTCAATCGTGTTTGCTGACGACACGACGTCGTTCGGCTGGTCCTGGTCTTCGAGCACCAAGCGAGGATGTGCGACAAACGGACGCGGTTCCGTGGACTCGGGAACCCAGTAATTCGACCAACCCGGCAGCGCGCCGCCACGATGTTTGCTCGGAGTCGGTTGTTCTGGAAATTGTGGCGCTGGATCGAGATCTGTCTCGTCCTCTGACGGTTGCGTGAGAGAGTCATCCTCAGTCTGCGGTTCCTCGGCAGCGGCTTCATCAGCGTTGGCTGCGAGCGGGTCCGGGCGAAGTTGGTCAATCACAGTCTGAATCGGCTGCCAGTCGGCCGCGACGTCAACGCGGGCCAGGTCGTCACGAGCCAAGTCTCCATTGTCCGCCATTTCAAGCAGCGTGTCAGAGGACATCGGCCCCCATTCGGCACCGAAGCTCGCTTTCACATACCAAGTCTCGAGTCGTTCGTCCGCCATGCACTCATTCCTCGCAGATCGGAGCACCTGCAGCACAATATCCGGACGAATCGGTGATGCAAGTCGTTGCTGAGTATTTGCGTTTCCGTTTGGAAGGCGCGAAGAGTAGAGTATTTTCCGCAAGCCCTTCCCGGGTTCTGTCACGTCCTCGCTTAGAGAAAGAATCCCATGTTGACTCGCTCATTTCGAGATCGGTCCGGGTTCACGCTGATCGAACTGCTGGTGGTCATCACGATCATCTCCATCTTGATGGCGTTGCTGTTGCCAGCGGTGCAGAGCGCGCGGGAAGCGGCGCGCCGGGCACAGTGCAAGAACAACCTCAAACAGTTGGGACTCGCTCTGCAAAACTACGCCGAAACGCATCAACTACTGCCGCCTGGAGTCGGCGGTGTGGATGCGAGCGGTGCCGGCTCCGGTGGCAATCCTCACGATCAACGATTGAGCGGCGTTGTCTTTCTGATGCCGTACCTGGAGCAGACCGCGTTGTGGAAGAAGATCAAGCTAGCTCCGCTTCAGGGAGGGCCGCCGAACTCGGCCGGCTTCCCTCATCCACCGACCGATCTCGCGTTGCTGTTGTGTCCGACCAACTCGCTGCCGGAAAAAACTCTGTCGCGCAGCGCACGACGTGCCTATGTGTTCTGCGCGGGAGATGCGGCCGTGTCTTTTGAAGCGTTGACTCCGATCCACTTGGATACGCGCGGCGCGTTTGGTTGGCGAGCCTGTCGTAGCTTTCGAGACATTCAAGATGGAACCAGCAACACCATCTTCATGGCCGAACGAGCGATAGGAAACATCAACAATCGCAGGATTCAAGGACTGATGGCCGTCATGGTTCCAACGCCCCCGATTTATTCACCCGCTGTGTGTGCCAGCCTTGTGGCTGACGGCAGATATCGCGCCAACGACCCGACTATCTTCCCTTCGATCACAGCACCGGAAATGGGACAGTATTGGGCCAGCGGCGAACCAGAACACAACAATTTCGCGACGGCGGCCTCCCCCAACGGGGCCTCGTGCGATTTCCGCTTGAACGCGATGGGGACGGGAGGTTCCGCACGCTTGCCGGCCGCGAGCAGTTATCATACGGGCGGAGTGCATGTCGTCATGGGCGACGGCACGGTTCGGTTCATCAATGAGAACATCAACGCGGGAAATGTCACGGCCGATGTGACGACGGTTTCCGGCGAAAGCCCATTCGGCGTCTGGGGAGCGTTAGGCACGATCGCGGGCGAAGAAAACATCGGCGACTTCTGATCGCATTGAGGATGCTGTAGCCACGCTCGCCAAGAGCGTGGGTTTTCCGTGAGTCCGCCCACGCTCTTGGCGAGCGTGGCTACCAAGCGATGAGCCAACACAAAAGGCCCGGCTTCTCCAAGAAGCCGGGCCTTTGTCGTTGTGAACAACAATCCGCGAATGCGAGGCTATTTCACTCGCCCTGCCGCACGCATCTTGCTGGCGTTGCCGGCTTGGCCAAAGGCGATCATGCGAGCCACGCAGATTTCCTTCATGGCGGCGCGAGCCGGCTTCATGTAATCGCGTGGATCAAACTTCTCAGGAGTGGTGATCAGCACCTTGCGAACTGCGGCGCACATGGCGATGCGGTTGTCGGTGTCGACGTTGATCTTTCGCACGCCCGACTTGATGCCTCGCTGAATCTCTTCGATCGGCACGCCCCAAGTTTGATTCATCTTGCCGCCGAATTCGCGAAAGAGATTCTGAACTTCCTGCGGCACCGAAGAACTGCCGTGCATCACCAAGTGCGTGTTGGGCAGCCGCGCGTGAATCTCTTCGATGCGCTTCATGGCCAGCACTTCGCCGTCCGGCTTGCGAGTGAACTTGTACGCGCCGTGACTGGTGCCGATCGCAACCGCCAGCGCATCCACGCCGGTCTGTTTGACGAACTCTTCCGCTTCGTTGGGATCGGTCAGCAACTGGTCGTGCGAGAGTTTGCCGGTCGCGCCGTGACCGTCTTCTTCCTCACCCATTCCCGATTCCAGCGAGCCGAGGCAACCCAATTCGCCTTCGACCGACACGTCCATCATGTGGGCGACCTTCGTGACGAACGCTGTGGCTTGCGCGTTGTATTCGAAGGTTGAGGGGGTCTTGCCGTCTTCCGTCAGCGAGCCGTCCATCATCACCGACGTGAAGCCGTTCTTCATGGCGCTCAGGCAGGTGGCGGGGCTGTTGCCGTGGTCCTGGTGCATGACCACGGGGATGTGCGGATACAACTCCACGGCGGCGAGGATCAAATGCCGCAGGTAGACGTCTTGCGTGTAGGCTCGCGAACCGCGTGAGGCTTGAATGATGGCGGGCGAATCGGTTTCGTTGGCGGCCTCCATGATCGCCTGGATTTGTTCCATGTTGTTGACGTTCAAAGCGGCGACGCCGTAGTTGTTTTCCGCGGCGTGATCCAGCACGAGACGCATTGGGACTAATGGCATTGGAGATCTCCCCGGTGACGGCGGTCAAAGCAGTCCGTCCGCAGCCCAAAAGCACTCGGCGATTCTGCGGCGGCGAAGGAGTTCTACAAGAACCCTCCGCCGAGAACTTCGGAGTCGAGTGACCCAGTTCCCCGTCATTGACCGACGCGGCGGATTATCGGGACGCAGGTGTTAGCTGGCAACCACGCGGGCGTTTTCGCCCAAGTCGCTCAACGCGCGGGCGAACACAACTCGACGACGTGCCCGTCCGGGTCGTTCAGAAAGACTTGCACGAATCCATCCGGCCGAGCCTTCGGAGGTGAGACGATTTTCAGCCCGAGTTCCTGTGCCCGCGCGTAGGAGGCGGTCACGTCTTCCACCAGAAAAGCGAAGTGATGCGAACGCGACGTGCGGAATTGTTCTGGCAACGGATTGCCGGCCGGCGATCCACCGGCATGCTCGCCGATCAGATGAATCTGCGTCGCGCCCGCTTGGAACCACAGACCTGGAAACGAGAAGCCTGGCCGAGGAACTTCGAGCATGCCGAGTCCCGCGACATAAAACTCTCGCGAGCGGTCGAGGTCTTTCACGACGATCGTCACGTGATCGAGCGACTTCACTTGAATGGGAGCGGCCATGTGATCCCTTTCGTTGGACGGGCACTCTTGCCCGTCTTTCTAATGCGACGGGCAAGAGTGCCCGTCCTGCTGTCACACTTAAAATTGGCTCAGGAACCGCACGTCGTTTTCGGTGAAGCGGCGGATGTCTTTGATGTTGTGCCGTCTCATGCAGAAGCGTTCGATGCCGAAGCCGAACGCGAAGCCGCTGACTTCTTCGGGATCAAAGCCAACCGCTCGAAGCACGTTGGGATCGACCATCCCCGCGCCGCCGATTTCCATCCAGCCTTGGCCCCAGCTCATGTCGACTTCGACGGACGGCTCGGTGAACGGGAAGAAGCTGGGGCGGAAGCGGATCGTCACGTCGCGGCCGAGATACGTGGTCGCAAACAGCCGCAGAGTTGTCTTGAGCTGCGCCATTGTGACGTCGCTGCCGATCATCAGGCCTTCCATTTGATGAAACATACAACTGTGCGTGGCGTCGATCGTATCGGGGCGATAGACGCGACCGAGCGACACGATCCGAATCGGCGGCTTTGATTTTTCCATCACACGGATTTGCACGGTCGAAGTTTGACTGCGCAGCAACACCGGCCCGCCGGACACGGCTTGGGCAGTCGCCAGATAAAAGTTTTCCAGCGGATCGCGAGCGGGATGATCGGCCGGGATATTCAGCGCTTCGAAGTTGTGCCACTCGTCTTCGAGTTCCGGGCCGTAGGCGACGGTGAATCCCATGCGACCGATGATGTCTCGGAACTCGTCCATCGTTTGTGTCAGCGGATGTCGCCGCCCCAAACGAATTTGCTCGCCGGGAAGCGAGATGTCGATGCCGGTGAGCGACGCTTTTGGCTTCGCAAGTTCCTGCTGCCGAGCTTCGAGGGCGGCGGTGACTCGCTGCCGCACTTCGTTGAACTTGGCACCAAGGGCGGGGCGCTGTTCCGCAGTCGCCTTGCCGAGCAAGTCCTGCAAGGTCTTGATTCGTCCGCTCTTCTTGCCGAGGAACTCGATGCGAGCCGCTTCGACCGCCGCTGTATCCGTCGCCGCTGATAGTGCGGTCAGCGCGGCGTTCGCGAAATCCTCGTACTGTTGCAGCGGGTCCATGTGTCATCCAACGCTGAAGGGCGAAACTCACGTTGAGCAATTTGGCTCAGCGCTGGTTTCGCCCTTGAGTATTCTCGATCAGTGATCGGCCGAGGTTCAGGCCGCCTGCGCGAGTGCTCCCTTCACCAGGGCGATGATTTCATCAAACACCTGCGGTTCGCGGATCGCCAGTTCGCTGAGCGTGCGGCGATTCAATTCGATTTTCCCGACCTTCAAGCCGTGAATGAACCGCGAGTACGACAGGCCGCGCATTCCGCAGGCTGCGTTCAAACGCGTGATCCACAACGCACGGATGTCGCGTTTCTTGATCTTGCGGCCCTTGTAGGCGTAGACGCGGCCTTTGACGATTCCGTCCAAGACTGTCCGCCACAAACGGCGACGACCGCCGACTCGGCCTTCAGCTTCCTTGAAGATCCGCTTCTTCTTGCGGTGACGAATCGAACCCGACTTGATACGCATGGCTGACTTTCAAATTTCAAATCTCATCCGCCGCAGCGGATCAAATCTCAAATCAAACAACAGTCTGAAATGAGCTACAGAATGGGTCTCAACGCCTCGACGATGCGGTCGGCTTGATAGTTATCGAGCACGCCGTCCTTACGGAGTTGCCGCTTACGCTTGCCCGTTTTCTTGCTGAGCAAGTGGCCGCGAGACGCATTGCGGTGCTTGGCCTTGCCATTCGCCGTCACCGTAAAACGTTTCTTGATTCCCTTATGAGTCTTCTGCTTGGTCATGATCAACTCGATGGTCGCGAGGTCGGCAATTTCACAAATTTGACGGTCGCCTTTAGTCCGGGCAGCCGAAAGAGCGGGGCACTATAGGGATCGTCCCGGATCGTTGCCACTGATCCGTCTCGTTCGGTTTGGCAAACCGATTATTTCGGAGCCAAGACCACGGACATGTTCTTGGCACCGTCCATTTTGGCCATTTGCTCGACCTTGGAGATGTCTTCCAAGCCGGCCACGAAGTGATTCAGCACTTCGCGTCCGCGGTCATGGTGAGCGTTCTCTCGGCCTTTGAACTGGACGTTGACTTTGACTTTGTCCTTGTGCTCCAAAAACGTCCGAGCCTGCTTGACCTTGAATTCGATGTCGTGTTCGCCGGTTTTGGGGCGCAGCCGGATTTCTTTGAGCTGTGTCTGGTGCGTCTTGGTGTTGGCGGCGTGCTTCTTTTTCTGTTCGTACTTGAACTTGCCAAAGTCCATGATGCGGCAGACCGGCGGCCGCTCATTGGGACTGACTTCGACTAAATCCATGCCCGCCTCGCGAGCCATTGTCAGGGCATCCAGGGTGGGGATGACGCCGTGCATGTGACCGGCGTGGTCCACGACGCGGATGGGCGTGATGCGAATCTGCTCGTTGATCCTCTGAGACTTGTTGTCGATTGCTACGTTCCTCGGCAATTGGGTGCCTCATGCGGAGCAGCGAACCGTTCGCGGCGTTCGACGAGGTGGCGGAGACTTGTAGTAGCGGCCCGGAGAGTCGTCAAGAAACGCCGGTTTCTGCGGGAGATTTCGGGGTGAAAGCGGCGTTCACTGAGCATTCGCCGCTGTTGTCAAGCGAATGGCTTTGTGGCCGTCGATGGTGCCGGCTGCGGCGTGAAATCGCAACCGGCCATCCAGGAGCACTCGCAGAGACTGATCCGTCGCGGAGTCCAGCAGCAAGACATCGCCGACCGCGAGCGATTGCAGATCGTCGTCGGAGAGAGAAGTCGGTGCGAATTGCGCGACGACAGTGGATCGCCGCGCGGACGTGGAGTTCGATTCGAGCGGCCGCGGCGGGAACGGTGTCGGCGGCAGTGAGTCTGCGAGTGGTTCATCTGCTAAGACGTCGGCGACTTCCAGCGGCAGCAGCAGGTCGAGCGATCCGCCGCCTTGCACGAACTGAAGCTCAAATGACAGCCGGAGCAGCGAGCAATCAGGCAGCCAAGCATCCGCGAAAGAGGTTGCGTGGGGGAGTTCCGTCAGTTCCCAGTTGCTGCCCGGCGCAACCTGCTCGATCACGCTCAGACGGACGGCTTCGGTCAATCGGGCCACGAGCCGGTGATCGACGTCGGTCAGTAGCCGATGCAGGTCCGGTGGCTCGCAATTTGGAGTGCAACGTCCGCCGAGCAACCGATCCACGAACGTGGCGACCAGCGGCGGAGACAACACAGTCGCAAGTGGCTCCAGTGAGCCGCGCGTTTGCCAGACGCTGACGATCGAGCGGGTTTCGTGTGACGTGATGGAGGCTTCGGCGGTCAGCGTGACGCTTACGTGGGGTGTCACTCGCACAGCCGCCCGGATCAGCGATCGCAGCCGAGCTGTCAACGAGCGTGCGAATCCGTCGGCGAATTTGGTCCAGCGCGCCTCTGGCACGTTCGTCTGCGGCGGCGGTTCAGCGGTTGGCGTCACTACCGGGCCGAGCAGCGCGGCGAGCTCAGACGGAGTCAACGAGGGATGGGTGTTTCGGGGTTCGGAATTCATCCTCGTATTTGTCCTTGTCCGTGGACGACCCATTTGTAGCTGGTGAGTTCACGCAGCCCACAGGGACCGCGTGCGTGAAACTTGTCGGTGCTGATGCCGATCTCGGCTCCGAGTCCATATTCGTTGCCGTCGTTGAAGCGCGTGCTGCAATTGACGTGCGTCGCGGCGGAATCGACTTCGCGGCAGAACCGCTCGGCCGAGATCAAGTCGTTGGTCACGATGGCGTCGGTGTGGTGCGAGCCGTACTCGTTGATGTGCCGGATCGCCTCGTCCAGCGAGTGGACGATCTTCACCGACATCTTGAGTTCGAGGTATTCGGTGCGGAAATCCTGCTCGGTGGCCGGGATGCCGTGTTGGACGAACGTCAGCGAGCGCGGGCAGCAACGAAGTTCCACGCCGTGCAACCCCAGAGCTTCGGCAGCGTGTGGCAGGAAGGCTTTGGCGATGCCGACATGGACCAGCAGCGTTTCCGCCGCGTTGCAGACGCCGGGGCGTTGGCATTTGCTGTTGACGAGGATCGCTTCCGCCATCGAGATGTCGGCAGAGTGATCGACGTAGACGTGACAGACGCCATCGAAGTGCTTCATCACCGGCATGGTGGCCTCGGCGCAGACCAGTTCGATCAGCGACTTGCCGCCGCGTGGAATGGTCAGGTCGATCCATTCGCGCAGTTTGAGGAAGTGGCTGACCAACTCGCGGTCAGTCGTCGTGACCAGTTGAACCGCGTGCGAGGGGAGTCCGGTATCGCGGAGCGCGTCGGTCAGAATTTGATGCAAGGCGATGTTGCTGTGGAGCGCTTCCTTGCCGCCGCGCAGGATGACGGCGTTGCCGCTTTTGACGCACAGCGCCGCCGCGTCGACGGTGACGTTGGGCCGTGATTCGTAGATGAAGAAGATGACTCCCAGCGGCACGCGGACGCGTGAGACCCGCAGGCCATTCGGCCGGACGTGGCCGTCGATGATCTCGCCGACCGGATCGGGCAGCAGCACGACCTCAGCCAACGCATCGGCGATGG
>CAMDDX010000021.1 GCA_945893075.1 Planctomyces sp. SH-PL62
CAATGAGGGCATTGAATCTGCATGATGTTCGCCACGCTACGAATTGGACAGCGGCCATGCAATCATGCGGACCCAGAGCGACGGTCAAGAGTCGCCGCTCAGGCGTCCCGCTTGCGAGGAAGATCGCGAGATCCGTGGGGTTGCTGGCATTGAGCCAGCGAGACGCTCATTCTTCGACAAGCCGCCAGCTTCCCGCATGATTCCGGGCCGACAGCCCTGCCCCGAACGCCGATTGCCGTCGACTCACTTTTCCGGACATTGGAAAAGGTAAGATGACGGCTTTCGGCCATCGGCGTTCGGCCGAACAGTCAGTCATCCACGCGGGCGGATTGCTGGCGTCGCTTGTCCTTGACCGTCGTGCGGATGTTGAGGAACTCGACGAGCAGCGAAAAGGTCATTGCGAAATAGATGTAGCCTTTGTTGAAGTGCGTGCCGATCCCCTCAGCCACCAGCATCACGCCGATCAGTAGCAAGAAACTCAGCGCGAGCATTTTCAGCGTCGGATGCTGCTCGATGAACGAACTGATGCGATTCGCGAAGACCAGCATCACCACGACCGCCAACATCACGGCGATGACCATGACCCCCAGATGATTCGCCATGCCGATGGCGGTGATGACAGAATCCAGTGAGAAGACGATGTCCATCACGGCGATCTCGGCGATGACTCGCCGCATCGTCGGTGCCGGGCCGCTGGATGAGCCGTGATCGCGGCCCTCCATCTTGGAATGGATTTCATGCACGCTTTTGTAGATCAGGAACAGCCCGCCGATCAGCAAAATGATGTCGCGGACCGAAACGCCGTTGATCTCCGCGAAGGGATGCGCGTCTTCCGGAAACAGATCACGTGGAATGCCCAGCGAAGTCCACTCCCACAGCGGCGCGGTCATGTCCTTCAACCAGTTGAGAGTCAGCAGCAGCAGGATTCGCGAGACCATCGCGATCCCCAGTCCCAACCGCCGAGCCAGCGGCTGCTGCTGGTGCGGCAACCGGTCGGTCAGGATCGCGATGAAGACGATGTTGTCGATCCCCAGGACGATCTCCATGACCGTCAGAGTGATGAGCGCGATCAGGGCTTCGAGGATTTCCATGTCTCGGCTTTCAGGGTCGGCGGACCACGGGTCGCGCGGGTTGTAGTGGCTGTGCGGAGCACCTTTTATCAGTTTCGATCCGGCCGTAGCCACGTTCGCCAGAACGTGGGCGAACGTGGCTACACCCCCACGTTCTGGCGAACGTGGCTACGAAATTTGATCCGGCCGCGAGCCAGTTCTTGACCTATGCTTTTTCCGGAAACGAATCCCCACAACCGCTTCGACACACCATCGACCATGAGCAACTTCTGGCAACTCTGTTGCGAATACCTCCGCTACTACCAAGAAGGCGCGATCACCTTTTGGCGATCCATGCGGCCAGCTTCGTACTCGGCGATCCTGGCTGGCGTGTGGCTGATCGGTTTTCTGCTGCTCAAGAGCGGGGCGAAACGGTAAGTAGGACGGGCACTCTTGCCCGTCCCTTCTTCGCCGTGCGGACGGGCAAGCGTGCCCATCCTACTTCGTATCAGCCGATCTTCTTGACCGCGTCGCGAACCGCCTTGAGGCAGAGTTCGATGTCGGCGATCGGATCCTTTGGACTCTCTTCGTACTCCAGCGACAGCGAGTACTTGTAGTCGAGCTTCTTGAGCGCCTTAAGGCAGTCGGCCAGGCGCAGGTCGCCCTCGCCGAGGATCGTGAATTTCTTGCCGCCGCCGGGCAGATTCTTCACGTCTTTGAGATGCACACCGAAGACGCGCTTGCCGAGCTTCTCGATGACCTCAACCGCGTCTTCATCGCTGCGAAGGTAGTGGCCAGTGTCGACGCAGGCTCCGATTTTCGGGTGCCGGTCTTTCACCCAAGTTTGGACGTCGGTGACTTTGTCGTAGCTCGCCTTCGGGCCGTGATTGTGGATCGCGATCGCGATGTCGTACTCGGCCACCAATTTGTCGAGCAGGTCGAACGTCGCTTTGTTCTTTTGCGGGTCGGCACTGATCGACATCACGCCCATCGCCTTGGCGAAGTCGAACGCCTTGCGAGCGGCTCCTTCATTGTCGTTGAAGCCCTCGACGCCGAAGGCCAGCAGAGTGAGGCCGTGTTCCTTGAGCATCGCTTTCGCCGCCTCGATCTTTTCCGGAGCGGTATCCATCGCGATGTGATTGCGGAAGGACTCCCAATACTTCAGCCCCAGCTTTTGAGTGTGCTGCATCGCGGTCTTTCCGTCGAAGCCGCGCAGCGAATAGCTCTGTATGCACATCTTGAATCCGCCGTACGGATCGGGATCGGCAGCGAAACCGACGACCGGAGACAGCACGGCGACACCCGCCGCGGCGGCAGTCCATTGCAGGAATTTACGTCGAGAACCAAGTGAGCGGACAGCAGAATCCATGATGAAAGCTCCTGAGATTTGGGGTGAGGTCGATCAAGCGGGACGGAGGATACCAACTTGGACGGCTTGAGAAAAACTGGCGACGAACCGTGACTTCGATCCGATGCGGAACGGACGGACCACACTCGACCGAGCGTGAATTCCTCCGAAAACCGTTGTCACTGGCAGAATCGGAGAGGTCCGAGCGCAGCCGTTGCCGATGAATGCTGTGCTCTGTTGGAGACAGCCACTCGACCTGAATGAAGCAGATCGCACCTGCCTCAAGGTCAATCACACCATGTGAAATTGCCGGTCGGCCAACGAGTTCCCAGCCTCAAAGATGGGACATGCCTGGTTCTCGTCAGTAATTCAGACGGAGGTGCCTAAACAAACCGCGTGGGTCGAAACCAACTAAGGTACGTGCTTAAGTACGGCCGGTTTCCACCCGTTTCGCAAAGCGACTCCACCGTCGCAATTCAGTCACGAGAACTGGCACATTGGCCGCGGCTGTCGCAAGACTGACCGCGGTTTTTGCTTTGGTAGCGCTCGGCGCGGGTCTCCCGACCCCGCCGCTCGGGTGGACCGCAGGTCTCCAGAAACGTGGGAGACCTACGGTCGAACGGAGTGGCTCGGTCGGGAGACCGGCCACAGCGCACTTTCTACTTCCCGCTCAGCCGCTTCTCGACCGCCTTGATCATGGCTCCGCATTCGGAGCGAGCAGCGGTGAAGTCCTTGGCGGTGAGGTTCGTTCCCTTGAGGTAATTCAGGATGATCGCCTCGGCGACGGCGACTTCCTGACAGACCCCGCCAACTTCCGAAGCAATCTCGATCGGAATCGAGCAGACGCCATTGCGATCGCCGTGCAGCAAAGCTCCCGGATAGACCGTCATGCCACCGACGGAGACCGGCACATTCAGCGACAGCATGTGGCAATAGCCGTGAGCACAGATCGTCCCGTTCGTGAAGGCCGGGAAGTTCAACGCCTCGACCTGATCGAGATCGCGGCCGGTGCCCGACGTGATCAGGCCGGCGGCTCCGAAGGCTTTATACGTCGAGCACATCACCTCGCCGAACGTGGCCGAGGCACATGGCACGTCGAGATCTTGAAACACGACGACTGGCGGGCCGGGAAAGTCGGCGAATGCCTCAAGCTGCTGAGAAATTCCAGAATAGGCATCGCCACCGCGCGGGGGAGCCATGCTGCGGAACGTGGTCGTCAGCGCGAAACCGACCATCGGGGGCAGCTTTGGATAGCAGGAGACAATGCTGCCATTCATGTAACCCAAGTTGCGCGGATAACGATTCCACAACTCGACTGCGTTCGCGATTGTCGGTGTGTCGTACTTGGCCAATTCCTTCAAAACGTCCGCCGATACGCCGGGATAATTCGCCATGTGGTGCCTTTCGAGGTGCAATGGTCGTAGCCGCGTTTCGCCAGAACGCGGGTTGATCCAGTCGTCCCGCGTTCTGGCGAAACGCGGCTACGTCAACGAAGCGGGCGACTATAGCCCAATCACCGCTCGGCTTCAAAAGCGGAGCAAGCTCCGCCAGAATGCCGCCGCAACACGATCCAACACGAGGTTTCGCATGTCCGCACGTCGCACCGTTCATTACGCAACGCTTTCCGAAGTTGTCCAAGATGCCGAGCACCTGATCGGCAATCACCACACCGTCGGCAAATGGTCGTTCGGCCAGATTTGCCAGCATCTGGCCAAGTCGATGAATGCGTCGATCGACGGATTCGGGTTTCAGGCTCCGTGGTTTATCCGGTGGTTGATCGCACCAATGCTGAAGAACTCATTTTTGATCAAACCGATGAAGCCTGGGTTCAAACTCCCCAAGAAGGCGACTGCGCTGCTGCCGGACGATTCGGTGACTGCGGAAGAGGGTCTGAGACAACTCAAAGCCGGTGTCGAGCGTCTCGCGCACGAGACCCCGACCGCATCGCATCCCGCGTTCGGCAAGATGGCGAGCGAAGAAGTCATGCAGTTGCATCTGCGTCACTCCGAATTGCACATGAGCTTCATCGTTCCCAGTGAAAACGGCCAGACGCCGTCGTAGGTCAGCCTTTCCAGGCTGACTCGAACGCCAGCACGCTCCCCACTTTGTAAATCAGTCAGGCTGGAAAGCCTGACCTACGATGCCATGAAACTCTCCGAACTGATTGCCGATTTCGACGGCCTCGACGACCAAGAAAAGCTCGAAATGCTAGTCGAGCTTTCGGGCGAGTTACCCGCGCCGTCGTCCGGACGCACGCCTGGTCAGCAATCGGAAAGCTGCCGCGTGCAGGAATGCCAGACACCGGTCTTTCTCTGGGTCGATGTGGTCGGCGGGCGAGTGCGGATCGAGGCCGATGTCCCCAAGAAATCACCGACCGTTCGGGGGTTGGTCACGCTCATGGTTCAAGGATTGGCGGACGCCTCGCCCGAAGAGATCGCTGAAATCCCGGACGACATGATCGGGCACCTCGGCTTGCAGACCGCTCTGGGTATGCAGCGGCAGCAAGGGTTTCGGGGGGTGATCGCCCGCATTAAACGCGAAGTCCGAAAACAGGCGGCGGCGGCAAGCTAGTCCGGCAGAAGCGGTTGTACGCCGGAGTTATTCATTTCTGGCCCAGAAGCTGGAAACCGGTCTTCTCATCTGGAAATCGGCCGATATTCTCTCGCCCTCGCGTGGGAAGGCTCTCACGCGAGCCCGCCCGACCGCTGTGACGGTCACGATTCCTGCCAACGTTGCTGATGGCGAAATCCGCATCGGCCCTGTCTTCCTTAGAACCCAGAAACCTCGTGCAACCACGATTTTTTGTTTGACCCGATCCACCGGGCCGAGTCAGATACTCCCGCCGCTCGGCGGAGACCTGACCGCCCCTTGTTGACCCCTGAATGGAGACCTGTCGGATGACTGCCGCCGCTGCGATCGCTGAACCTGATGTTGTTGTCGTGAAACTCCTGCCCGGAGTTTTGCCGGCCTACACGTACATTCCCGGCTCGTCCACGCCGCACCCGATCCGCCATCCCAGCGGACACAGCTACGGCCGCAAGAACCGCTCGGTGAAGCCGCTCTCGCCGGATAATTGGCAAGAGAACCGCAGCTTCCTGCTGGCGATTGATCTCTTCAATCACGGCTACTACTGGGAAGCTCACGAAGAGTGGGACCGCCTGCTGCGAGCCTCCGGCAACGAATCGGTCGTCGGCCGATTCCTCAAGGGCCTCGTCAAGATGGCCGCCGCCGGCGTGAAGGTCCGCGAGCACAGCATTCACGGCGTCCGTCGCCACGCAGCCTCGGCTGGCGAAGTCTTCGCCGATGTCGCTGCCGAGAACGAAGACGAACGCTACTGCGGCCTCGAACTGACGCACTTGCAGTTCGCCGCCGACCGCGCCGCGCAGCTCGCTTACAAAGAGCGACACGCTGCCGGGAAACCGGCCCGCGTCTTCCCCTTCGCGCTCGAACCGTTTCCGTTGCCGTTCGCCTAATATGTCGGCAATCACAGTCCAGACCGGTGCGCGATTGCATTTCGGGTTGCTTGCCGTCCAAGCGGCGAGCGGCCGGAACTTCGGCGGCGTCGGACTGATGGTCCAGTCCCCCGGTTGCGAGCTGTCGGTAGAAGCCGCCGCTCACGACGAATGCTTGGCCGAGCCAGAGATGCTCGCTCGTCTCGCCACATGGCGAGACGAGTATCGCCGCCGCTGCCCCGCCGCGCATCGCCCGCCCGCCTGTCGCATCCAACTCAAACGAGCGATGCCATCGCATTCCGGTTTGGGTTCCGGCACACAGACCGCGCTCGCATTGGCCGCCGCGTTGGCTCAACTGGGAGGCGAAAACAAAATTGCCGCGACAGAGTTAGCTCGCCGAGTCGGACGCGGCGCACGCTCCGCGCTCGGCATCCACGGCTTTGAACGTGGCGGTCTCTTGGTGGAAGGAGGCAAGCGGAACCCCGACAACATCAGTCCGCTCGTCGCCCACCTTGATCTTCCCGAAGTTTGGCGAATGTTGCTCATCACCCCCAACGACCGTCGCGGTCTTTCCGGCGACGCCGAACGAGCCGCGTTCAAACGACTCACGCCGTTTCCCGTTTCGCTGACAGAATCACTTTGCCGAATCGTGTTGATGGAATTGTTACCCGCCGTCGCCACCGGCGACTTCCCTTCGGCCGCTGCCGCGCTCCAAGACTTCGGCCAGTTGAACGGCACCCATTTCGCGCCGGTCCAAGGTGGCATCTTCGCCGATCCACAAATGGCCGAGCTGGCCAAGTGGCTGACCGATCAAGGCAGTGCCGGAGTCGGCCAATCCTCCTGGGGTCCGACGCTGTGGGTTCTCTGCCGCGACGAAGCCGAGGCGATTCAATGTCGTGAAAAGATTGCATCGCATCCGTCAGCCGGAGCTTGCACGATTCATCTCACGGCTGCAAAAAACGCGGGAGCAACCTTTGGAGTGCGGTGTGTCAGCACCGCTTTGGATCGCTGCGGCTGACGTCAACAAAGAAATCCAAAGCGGGGCTGACACCCCGCACTCCAAAGGGTCGAAACATGACTTACGAGCGCAGCCACGAACTTATCGGTCGCGGTGAGAGCCGATTGCTGATCGTCGATGTGCAAGAAAAGCTGATGCCAGCGATCCCCGTGCGCGAATCGCTGATCGCAAACTGCCGCAAGCTGATCGAGGCCGCAAAACTCTTCGGCGTTCCGGTCTCGGCGACCGAGCAGTACGCGAAGGGACTCGGCCCAACGGTCCCACAACTGCGTGACTTGCTCGACGGCGCGGCGATCCCCGACAAAGTCTGTTTCAGCGCCGCCGAGTGTCTCGGTTGGGGCACAGCGGCCGAGCATCCCGACGGCCTCTATCAAATTGTCGTCGCGGGGATCGAAGCTCACGTCTGCGTGCAGCAAACGGTGCTCGACCTGCTATCGAGCGGCTATCAAGTCTTCGTCCCCGCCGACGCCCTCGCCAGCCGAACCAAACTCGACTGGAAAATCGCCCTCCGCCGCCTGGCCGCCAGCGGAGCGATCATCACCACCACCGAATCCGTGATGTTCGAATGGTGCGCCGCGGCTGGTACTTCAGAGTTCAAACAAGTCAGCAAGCTCATCAAAGGGTAGTCGCTGGCAATAGGTCGTGTTCGGCGATGTGTCGACAACAAAACTGATGACTCCTTCGTGGTTGCCGACTATCCTGTGGTTGTCCTCAACTGGGAATTGGAGTTCGGACCATGAATCGAGTCAGCGTTGCCGATGCGTCCCATGACCTGCCGAGCGTGCTGCGTCGCGTGAGCGGCAACGGCGAATCGTTCGCTTTGGAAGAAGCGGGCCGAGTCGTGGCATGGCTAACACCGCCAGAGCCGATGCGTGAATTCTCTGTCGTTGATTTAGAGCGACTTTTGGCATCGTTACCGCGGCTAGGCGATGATTTGGACTCGTTCGCTCAAGACATCGAATCGGCGAAGTCGGCAATTCCTTTGGAAAGTTCGCAATGGGATTGATCGTCGACAGCAATGTCTTCATCGAGTCCGAACGGCGACACGGTGCGATAGATCTCAGCCGCTGGCATCATCGCGGGCCGGTGTTCATGAGCGCCATCACGGTCTCCGAATTGTTGGTCGGCGTTCATAGAGCCGACACTCTCGAACGAAGAAATCGCCGCTCCGCGTTCGTGGAAGCCATCCTGAGCGCAATTCCGATCATGGCCATCGACGAGACGGTTGCTCGCGTTCATTCCAGTCTGTTTGCCGACCTTCTCTCACGAGGCCAGATGATCGGCGCTCACGATTTGTGGATCGCCGCGACCGCGTTCGCCCGCGACTATGCCGTCCTGACCGCCAATGTTTCAGAGTTCTCTCGTGTCCCTGGACTCGAAGTGATTCCTTTCGAGTGAAACCAAGTGCGACCTGTCGAGCGGCTATCAAGTCTTCGTGTCCTCCGCCGCCTGGCCGCCAGCGGAGCGATCATCACCACCACCGAATCCGTGATGTTCGAATGGTGCGCAGCGGCTGGCTCACCGGAGTTCAAGCAACTTAGCAAGCTAGTGGAAAGTTAATGGTTGGACGAGACGCCAATAGCAAAGGATGGCAAGGAGCGTTGAAGCGATCACGGGAAATAGATTCGCGAGTCGGTGGTCTCGGAATGTTGCCAAAAGCGAGAGAATCGCGGTGATAGGACTCCACATGAAGGCGATCACCAAGCATCCGGCAAGAACACCCCGCCAAAGCGAATGCGATTGGCTTGGCAAGAACGAAAGGCCAAAACAGAACCAAGTCACCAGCGTGCAACCGAACAAATAGCGCTGGCGACCACGAGCTTGTTCTGATGTTGATCGAGTCATTGGCAAAGTCGCCCCAAATGATTTCAGGGGAGTGACCAATTCAAAGAGAAGACGCTGATCGTGTCCGGTTCGTAAACCACTGTTTCAGCGATGCATCGCTTTCGCCGCTGCGTCGGCCGGCCACGAGTCCTTCAATGCCAATGTGCTCGTCGAGATCGGGCCATTCGATGGCGTATCCGTCTCCAAGCAAACGCCAGTTCTGCCGCTCGGCCTCGGTGCCGTGAAGCAGACGGGGATACCACGTCCAAGGAATGCTCAAACTACGACCGTCGGACAATTCGACGATGAAGGCATCGGCCGTGACCTTCAGCGACGCGGCTTCCGGTTCGTGTTCAAGGAGCAAAGTGCTCATTCCAAGCCTTCCACAATTCGGGTTGATGCTTCTCAACAAGCCGCTCGATGTCATTCAATTCTGGCTCAGTGAAGCCACGGTTCTTAGCCAGTTCAATCGGGTTGATCCAATACTTTGCCAGTTGACGGTCTCGCTTCACATGGATGTGCGGCGGTTCGCCTCGATCCGAACTGAAGAAGACAAAACTGTACGGGCCATCGTGCAAGACAGTTGGCATCGTTGTGGCTCAATATCAGGCAGTCGGATCGGCTCCAACATAACGCCGCCGGTCGATGGTTGCATCGCCAAGTTCCAAACTCGATCTCAAGTCACTTTCCATCTGGTCGCTTCAACGCTCGCCCGGACAATGCTCCGGTCGATGAGCCGTCTTTCACGGCGACGTCGCCGTTGACGAAGACGAACTTCATACCGGTGGCGTATTGGTGGGGGTCGTCGAAGGTGGCGGTGTCGCGGATGGTTTTGGGATCGAAGACGACGACGTCGGCGAAGTAGCCGGCTTTGAGCGAGCCACGATCGGCAAGACCGAGGATTTCGGCAGGGAGCGAAGAACTCGAACGGATCGCGGCGGGGAGTGGGATCACCTTTTCTTTGATCGCGTATTCGCCGAGCTTGCGCGAGAAGGTGCCGTAGCTGCGCGGGTGCGGTTTGTCGGCGGAGGGGAGATAGGCTCGGCCGTCGGAGGCGGTGGCGACCCACGGTTGTTGCATCACGAAGCGGACGTCTTCTTCGGACATGCCGAAGTTCACGACGCTGGCTCCGCCGTTGCGGACAATCGTCAGTGCGATGTCCAGCGGCTTCGATTTCTCGGCACTGGCGATCTCGACGAGGTTACGGCCGATCCACGCGGGCTTCGGGGAATACGCGGCGATCTTCACGGTCGCCCCGTCTCGCGATTTGTCGAGCCGTTTGGAGATGAACTCGCGGATGCGAGCGCTTTGCTCTTTGTCTTTCAGTCGTTCGAGCAATTTGTCTCGGCCACCGGCGAGTGCCCACGTCGGCAGCAGCGTTGCATCGAGCGACGTGCTCGATGCGATGTAGGGGTATTGGTCGGCGGTGACTTTGAGACCTTCTTTGCGAGTCGCTTCGATCAGCGCGGACGCAGGCCGCACGAGTCCCCAGGCTTCCTCGCCGCTGGCTTTGAAGTGCGAGACGTGAATCGGGCAGCCGGCGTCGCGGCCGATCTTGATGGCCTCGTGAATCGAATCGAGCAGGTCTTTGCCTTCGCCGCGAATGTGGCTGGCATAGATGCCGCCGTGCTTGCCGATGATTTTCGTAATCTCGATCAGTTCATCGGTGTCGGCGTAGCTACTGGGGACGTAGATCAAGCCGGTGGACATGCCCCAGGCTCCGTCCTGCATGGCTTTGTCGGCGAGGTCACGCATCTTGGCAATCTCGTCCGGCTTGGCGGCTCGCTGAGCACTGCCGACGACGTGGCCCCGCAAAGATCCTTGAGGCAGCAAGTGCGCGACGTTGGTTCCGGCACCGGCGGCGTTGATCTTCGAGTAATACTCGCCGACATCAATCGGCCCGGAGCCGCAGTTGCCGGTGACGATCGTCGTGCAGCCTTGCATCAGGAAGTTGATGTTCGCTCGCGTGCGCGGCGCGACGATTTGCGAGTCGCTGTGATTGTGCAGGTCGATGAAGCCGGGGGTGACGATCAGACCTTTGCAGTCGATGATCCACTTGGCGGATTTCAGTTCAAACTTGCCGACGCCGACGATGCGGTCGTTGTTGATCGCGACGTCGCCGATTTGGCCCTCCGAACCGGAGCCATCGAAGATCGTGCCACCTTTGAGGAGGACGTCGGCTTCGATGGGGTCAGCGGCGAACGATGGGGAAGCAATGACAAATGAGAAATGGAGAATGAAAAATGAAAAATGAGGAAGGCGGGCGAGTAGGCGGTGTCTCAGTCTTTCATTTTGCACTTTGCATTTGTCATTTCTCATTTTCCATTTCCCCTTCAATCGCCCGGGCCGCTCCCTGACGGTCGCGGTACGGTGCGGTGATCTATGCGGCGTTCCGACGGGGCATCGCCTCCTCGAATTCAAGCCGCTCCGCGCGGCCGGCTGCCCAGTCTTCGACGCGAGCATACAGTCGGTCCATCGCGTCTTGAACTCGCTGCCGGTTGCGATCGATCTCTTCGCGAGTCAAATCCGCGGGGACTGGAATCGGCTCGCCGAGAATGCAGTACGTCGTCGTGAAGGGCAGGGGGAGCAGCATGTCGGTCCAAGTCCCTCGAAATCGCACGCCACGCCGGCAAGTGAAGGCGGCGGGGACGATGGTCATGGCAGTGCGGGACGCCAAGAAAACAATGCCGTCTTTCATTTCGCGTCGGGGGCCGCGTGGGCCGTCGGGGGTGATCGTGATGTGCTGTTGCTCGGCGACGTTGAGGAACTGGCGGATCGCTTGTGCTCCGCCGCGATTCGTCGAGCCTCGAAAGGGTTGCACGTTCAAGAGGCGCAACGTCTCGGCGACGTAGGCCCCATCCTGATGCCGGCTAGTGAGCGCTGACCCGTTGTGCGGTTTGGCCATCAACAACGGGAAGAACAAGACGTCGTGCCAGACGGAGTACAGGAACCGCCCTGGCAAATCAGGATCCCAGCCATTCGTGCCGGGGAAGATGGCGAATTCCTTACGACAGGTCGCAAACAGCAGTTTCAGAAACGCGACGACCAGCCACGCCACGAACTTGGTGAGCCTCTCGCTGCGAATTCTCACTCCGACTCTCCTTGATCTCATTCTCATGTTGGATGGACGGCGTTTTTATAGTTCGATTCGCACATTGCTCAAAGACCGTTTTCGACGGTCAGCAGAAGCCGCCGGTCTCGCCACTTCAGCATTCACGCTTCACGAATTGGTGACCCCTCGCTTGGACCAAACGACGAGAATCGCGATAACTCTTTCCGAGCCACTCGTCATTGTCACGCACTCAGGCAACAAGGGATCGAAATGCCGTTCTGGGAATTCTGGATCGACGTCGGCGGCACGTTCACCGACTGCATCGCGCGGACGCCCAGCGGCGAGTTGCGGCCGATCAAAGTGCTCAGCAGCGGTGTCACCAAGGGGCAGGCCGCGGAAGTGCAGGGGGCGAATCGAGTCGTTGACCCTCTGCGAAGAGCCGACCCCGATGATTTCTGGTTGGGCTACGAGATTCGCTTTTTCGATGAGTCGGGCCAGCCGTTGCTGACCAGCCAAGTGGCCGCGTTTCATCGGCGACTCGGCGTGCTGGAAGTCGCGACGCTGCTGCCGTCGAGCATCGTTGCCGGCACGCGCTACGAGCTTTCGGCTAGCGAAGAGGCTCCGATTCTGGCGATCCGCACCGCGCTGGGACTGCGACGCGATCAACCGATCCCGCCGGTGACGGTGCGACTCGGCACAACTCGCGGAACGAATGCGCTGCTGACTCGTCGAGGCGCTCGGACTGTGTTTGTCACCACGCGCGGATTCGCCGACGTGTTGCTGATCGCGAATCAGGATCGGCCGCGACTGTTCGATCTCGACATTCAGAAACCCGAACCGTTGTTCGCGGATGTCCTCGAAATCGACGAGCGTCTGGATGCCGACGGGCGAGTGCTGAAGGCTCCCGATGAAACCAAGATTCGGCAGCAACTCGATTCACTGGTCAAGGATCGACCCTCCTTGGCGATCTGCCTGCTGCACTCGTTCGCGAATTCCGCTCACGAGCAACTCGTCGAACGGATCGCCCGCGAGGTCGGCTTCACCGAGATTAGCGTGTCGAGCCGACTCGCGCCGCTCATCAAGATCGTCAGTCGCGGCGATACGACGGTGATGGATGCGTACTTGAATCCGATCCTGCGCGAGTACGTCGGGCGGCTGCGTTTTCAATTAGAGGGGGAGAGGGGGCGAGAGGGTGAGGGGGTGAGGGGGGGCGAGGGAGAAGCGGCATTTCAGTCTCCCCCTCTCCCCCTCTCCTTCACTCCTTCACTCAAGCTGATGACCTCCGCTGGTGGCTTGATCGACGCGGATCGGTTCGTCGGTAAGGACAGCATCCTGTCCGGGCCAGCGGGTGGCGTGATTGGGTTCTCGCGAGTCGCTCAGCAAGCGGGCTTCGACAAAGCGATTGGTTTCGACATGGGTGGGACGAGCACCGACGTGTCTCGATTTGATGGTGAGTACGAATACGAATTTGAAACGAAGAAGGCCGGCGTTCGCATCGTTGCGCCGATGCTCGCCATCGAAACCGTCGCGGCGGGTGGCGGGAGCATTTGCGACTTCGATGGTGTGAAGCTGGTCGTCGGTCCGCAGAGTGCCGGCTCCGATCCTGGCCCAGCGTGTTATGGGCGCGGCGGCCCGCTGACGGTGACTGATGTGAATTTGTGGCTTGGCAGAATCGTGTCCTCGCGGTTTCCGTTCCCGCTCGATCTTGAGGCGGTCGAGCGGCGATTGATGGAGTTGGTGGCTCGCGTGGACGATCACGGGATCAGCCGCAGGGCGCTAGCCCCGGTTGAGGAAACCCAAACCGGGGCTAGCGCCCTGCGGTTGATTGACGGAGCGGCGTCTGGTGACGGCGGCCAGAAAAAGACTCCCGACCCCTTCGCGTTGGCGGACGGCTTGTGCCGCATCGCAAATGCGAACATGGTGCGCGCGATTCGGAAGATCTCGGTCGCACGCGGCTACGATCCGGCGGAGTATGTGCTGGTCTGCTTCGGAGGTGCGGGTGCTCAACACGCTTGCGAGATCGCCACTTCGCTGGGGATGCGGCGAGTCTTGATTCATCCGCTGGCAAGTTTGCTGAGCGCGTACGGCATCGGACTCGCCGACGTGCGGCGGTTTGGTGAGCGGTCGGTGTTGAAGCCGTACTCGGTGGAACAACTGGCCGAATTGGAATCGCTGTTCGGCGAACTCGAACGAACGGCGCGAGACGAAGTCGCCGCCGAGGGGATTGCGACGGATCGAATCAATCCCGCGATCCGCTCTCTGGATCTGCGTTATGCCGGTGTCGAGGCGACGATCCGAGTGATTTGTCCGTCCGACCGCGACTACGCGATGAAGTACGAAGAGCTGCACCGTCAGCTTTACGGCTACGCTCACTCCGGCCGCAAACTGGAGATCACCGCCGCGCGGGTGGAAGTCGTGGGACTCACCGCTGAACCGCCAACGACAACACAACCGCTGGTGACGCGAACTCCCGTTGCGAACGAGACGCAACGCGCGTGGTTCGGAGGCGAGTTCCGCGAGACTTCAGTCTTCTTCCGCGAGCACTTGCATCCCGGCGATGAAATCTACGGACCGGCTTTGATCTCGGAGCCGAGTTCGACCATCGTCGTGGATGCTGGTTGGATGGCTCGCGTGCTGGCTCGTGGTGAAGTGGTCCTGGAAGCGGGCGACGAAAAAACGGTATCGCGGCTGTCGGCTGTCGGCGATCGGCAGTCGGCCGATCCGGTGTTGCTGGAGATTTTCAACAATCTGTTTGCGTCGGTGGCCGAGCAGATGGGGGTCACGCTGCAAAAGACTGCTTGCTCGACGAACGTGAAAGAGCGGCTCGATTTCAGTTGTGCGATCTTCGATCCGGATGGCAATCTGGTTGTGAACGCTCCGCACATCCCGGTGCATCTGGGGGCGATGAGCGAGACAGTCAAACGGATCATTGCGGACAACCCTGTAGTTCGGACGCCTACGTCCGAACGCCCGGACGTAGGCGTCCGGGCTACGGTCTTCGTGACCAACGATCCCTATCGCGGCGGCTCGCACCTGCCGGACGTGACCATCGTCACTCCAGTGCGAGACACGAACGGGGAACTCATCTTCTTCACCGCCAGCCGCGCGCATCATGCAGAGATTGGTGGCATCCTGCCCGGTTCGATGCCGCCGTTCTCGAAGCATCTGGGTGACGAAGGGGTGTTGATTTGCAACTTCAAGCTGGTCGATGGCGGCGTGTCGCGCGAAGAGGAACTCAAAGCTCTGTTGCTGTCCGGTTCGTATCCGACGCGATCGGTCAATGACAACCTGGCCGACATTCGCGCACAGGTCGCGGCGAACAACGTCGGCGTCAACTTGTTACGTGAGCTGGTTGAGAAGCAATCACTCGAAGTCGTGCATGCCTACATGCGGCACATTCAAGTCGCCGCCGCGACCAAGATGCGGCTGGCGCTTTCGGCTCTGCCGGATGGGCGATACGAGCGGGTCGATCATCTGGATGATGGCTCGCCGAT
The DNA here is from genome assembly GCA_945893075.1 of Planctomyces sp. SH-PL62. Classification (GTDB taxonomy): domain Bacteria; phylum Planctomycetota; class Planctomycetia; order Planctomycetales; family Planctomycetaceae; genus SXKJ01. The sequence continues at coordinate 15,238 of CAMDDX010000021.1, forward strand.
TCAGGCGGCGATCACGATTGCCGGAGACTCGGCGACCGTAGACTTCACTGGCACGGGGCCGGTGCTGACGAGCAACCTCAACGCCAATCGAGCGATCGTCACGGCGGCGGTGATGTACGTCTTCCGTTGCCTCATCAACGAGGACATCCCGCTTAACGGCGGTGTGCTGGAACCGATCACGATTGTCGTTCCCGAATGTTTGTTGAATCCACCGGAGCATCTCGATCCCGCGCAGAGCGCGGCGGTCGTGGGAGGGAACGTCGAGACTTCGCAGCGCGTCGTCGATGTGTTGCTCGGCGCGTTGGGGCTGGCGGCGGCGAGTCAGGGGACGATGAATAACCTCACGTTCGGTGACGCGACGTTCGGCTATTACGAAACCATCTGCGGCGGTTCTGGTGCGACACCCAATGCGAACGGAGCGGATGCGGTCCACACGCACATGACGAATACTCGGCTGACCGACGTGGAGGTAATTGAGCGGCGATACCCCGTTCGCGTTCACGAGTTCTCGATCCGACATGGCTCCGGCGGTGCTGGCGAGCACCACGGCGGCGATGGCATTGTGCGGCGCATTGAGTTTCTTAAATCGCTCAATGTTTCTTTGCTGACGGAACGTCGCGGACCGTTTCCACCGTTTGGTTTGAACGGCGGACAACCGGGATCGCTCGGCCGCAACACGCTGACGAAATCGGGATCGACGGATGTTGTCGATCTGGGCGGCAAGGCTCAGATCACCGTCCAGCCGGGGGACGTGTTGACGATTGAAACGCCGGGCGGTGGAGGATGTGGGAAAGCGGCAACGTAGGTTGGGACTCTGTCCCGACTCCTGACTGGGGGAACGGGTCGGGACAGAGTCCCAACCTACTCGAAGTCGCCGGCCAACCAGCGGACGAGGAGGTCGAGTTCCTTGTCGGTCAGACGTTCGCCGAAGGCGGGCATCGCGTTGTTGGATCCGTAGAACTTTTCGTGGCCGGGGTTGTCGAGGAACTCGCGGAGCCAGCGCTCTCCGCCGTAGCTGGTCAGTGTCGGGCCGGTTCCGATTTCGCCGAGCAATTTGTCTTCGCCGATCGGTTGCAGCGAGTGGCAGTCGAGACAGTTCGATTCAAACTCGCCGACGGGGAGTTTGCTCGTCTCGAAAATCTGTCGTCCGCGTTTCGGACTTTCGTCGGAGATGCCGGGCGCGCCTCGGCGTTGGCCCTGCGAATGCAGGAACGCCACGAGGTCAGTCAGCGCTTGTTCGTTCGCTTTCACTCGCCAATGCTGCGCGTGCGATGACGACCAGTTCGCCATTTCGCCTTCGAGGAAATGCTTTGAGGATTCGGCAACCGCGTTCTTGTCGTTTTTGTCTGGGACGTTTTTCAATTCGGCGAACGTCCCCTTGAAGTCGGTGATGACCGACTTGATCCATTCGGGCGAGCCGAAGTTGCCGAGGTCTGTGGCGGTCGCGTTCTCTTTGATTCGCGCTTTTGTTCCGTCCTTTTGTTTCACAATCTTGACGACCTCACGCCCGGTGCCGTCGTGGCCGTTGTAGCGATGACACGGAGCACAGTTACGAGCGAACAGACGCGGTCCTTGTGCCTTCGGATCAGCACGCAGCAGCGAGACGGCTCCTTCGAGCGGGATGCCTTCGGGACGTTCGGCAAGTTCTTCGATGCGGACCGAATCGTCCTGAGCTTGTTTGACGGCGGCTTGGAAATCGGGATCGGCGGCGTCGTTCTTCAACGCCAAACCGGTCAGTCCGATAATGCCGACCATCATCACGAACAGAAAGACGACGTTGAACGCATGGCCGACTTTCCAACGGCCGATAATCGGCATCGCCGCCAGGATCGCCATCAATGCGCCGGGGAGATAGATCGCTCCAAAGGCGAGACCCTGATGCTCGACCCATTCGAATCGCAGGAATTGGAACAGGAATAGAAAATACCACTCCGGCCGCGCGGCCGAGTACGCCTCGGACGGATCGGCCGGTGCCGCGAGTTCGGCTCCGTGATGCCAGATCGTCAGTATCAGAACCGTGCCCAGCACCGCGAGGCAGGCGATGCCATCCTTCAACACTTGGTCCGGCCAGAAGGTTGTCGCCGGAGCGCGATCGGGATCGGGAACCGTGATGCCATGTCGGCGAAAGACGGCGATGTGCAGCACGATGAAGGCGATCAAGGCCCCCGGCAGAACCCCCGCGTGCATCGCGAAGAAGCGCGTCAGCGTGTGATGGCCGTACTGTGGGCCGCCCTGAGCGAGTTGCTGCAACTGCGGGCCGACGACGGGAGTCGCTCCCATGATCTCGGTGGAGACCTGCGTTGCGTAGTAGCCCTTTTGATCCCACGGCAGCAGATAACCGGTCAGGCTGAGGCCCAGCACGATTTGCATCAGAATCAGGCCGAGCCAGAAATTGATTTCGCGCGGAGCCTTGTAAGCACCGTCGATGACCACCTGCATCAGGTGCAACGCCAGCAGTACGGTCATCGCGCTCGCGGAGAAGTGATGCAGTCCACGGACCAGCCAGCCGGCCTGCATGTGATTCTGGATGTAGTACACGCTCTCCCAAGCGGTCGTTGTGCTGGGGCTGTACGCCGTCCAGAGAAAGAGGCCGGTGATGACCTGAATCGTGAACGTAAACATGAGCGTGCTGCCCCAGACGTATCGCCAGCGAGCGCCGCCGGGGATGTTCTCGTAGAGCGCTTCGTGCATCAGCTTCTTTAGGCCGGTGCGGTCGTCAAGCCAGTTGATGAGTGCATTCATGGTGGGCGTTTTGTGTGGAAGGTGTTGAATGAAGTCAGGGGTCAGGCACCGCAGGATTCAGAATTGGCGGATTTGGACTGAGTTGAAGTGCGACGCTCAAATCCGCCAATTCTGAATTCTGCGGTGCCTGACCCCGGCTGAAAGTCTTTCTTAGCCGACCGGAATTTTTTCTGGAGTCGTGGCTCGGAAGTTTTGGAATTTGAGCCAGATCTCGGTCTTGTTGCGGATTTGGACTTTCAGCGTGTCGAGGTCTCGCGGCGGAATTTCGTTCTGCATTTTGCCGTCGTCGTCGAACGTGCTCGTGTGGCAGGGGCAAAAGTAATGATTTTCGAGCGGCTTGTAATCGACGGCACAGCCGAGGTGCGGGCAGCGTGAGTTGAAGGCGACAACTTTGTCCTTGGCCGTTCGCCGCAGATAAACCGCCCCGACCGGCTGATTCAGAAACTTGTTCCAGGCATCGACCTTGTCCATGATGACTTTGACCAACTGCGGCTCGCCGTTGATTTCCAAAGCATCGAGTGAGACCGGCATCTTGAGAAAGCCGTCGCCGCTGCCCTCTTTCTTTTTTCGCATGATTGGGTCGAGGAAGAAGGCCAGTCCTGCAAAGGACGGCACAACTCCGACCAGCAGGCCGATGCCGGCGGCGAAAAAGTGTGTCATGAAACCGCGCCGAGGTTGCTCCGGTGGGTTTTCGTGGAGTTCGAGATGAGGCTGAGACATCGCGTGACTCTTTTTTCAAAAGGCGGGAGTTGGGGAAGGACTCAAGTGGCCAAGGCGGCTTTGATGGCGGTCAGCACTTGAGCAATGGCGGTGGGCACAGGTCCGGGGAGGATCGCTCCGGCGGCTTGCTTGTGGCCTCCGCCGCCGAAACGTTCGGCGATGGCGGCGACGTTCAAACCGACTCGGCTGCGGAAACTGATCTTCACGGATTTGGTAGGTTGTTCGATGGCGATGAAGGCGGCTTTGGTGCCGGAGATCTTCAGGCATTCATTGACGAGGTCTTCGGTGTCGGCCGGAACCGCGCCGGTTTCGGCGAAGTCCTGTTGGGTCACCGTGACGTACGCCAACTGGCCATCGAAATCGAGCTTCACGGTGCTGAGCACTCGGCCCGCCAGTTTGGTTCTGAAAAGGGTCGTCTGCTCGTACAACACTTGAAACAGTAGGTTCGGCTGCGCTCCGGCGTCAATCAGGTCGCCGGCGATGCGAAGCGTGTTGGCGGTCGTCGAGGGGAATCGAAACCAACCCGTGTCGGTCGCGATCGCGCAGAACAGAGCGTCGGCGGCGGCCTTTGTGATCGGCACATCGAAGAAGCGGAACAACTGAAAGACGAGTGCGCCGGTCGCTTCGGCACTCGTATCTTTGAACTCGACCGCACCGAGATCGTCCGAACTGAAGTGGTGGTCGATCAGCACCTTCTTCGCCTTGGTGTGCTTGATGACTCCGCCGAGTTCCGTGAGTTGGCCCCACGCGCTGGTATCCAGAATCATGTGGACGTCGGTGTCGAACGCTTCGGCCGATGTCATCCCATCGCCAAATTTTTTGATTCGCTGTGTCGGGTCCAGGAACAACAGATTGGCCGGGGAACTCGACGGATTGACGATTCGCACTTGCTTGCCCATGCCTTCGAGCAACGCCGCCATGCCGAGTTCCGAACCGAGCGCGTCGGCATCGGGGCGGACGTGGCTGGAGAGCACGAAGCGTTGGTGCCCGGCGATGATCGGGCGAAGCGGTTCCCAGTTAATGGTCATGAGGCGGGCGTTCTCGTGGGGCAGGCTTTCAACCTGCCAGTGCGGTTCGTCGTGGACAGGCAGGTTGAAAACCTGCCCCACGTTCAGGGGACCAAACTACTGCCCTGCCGCTGCGTTCGCCAGAGCACGCACGGTCTCCAGGTCGTGATTGAGCTGTTGCTTTAAGGCATCACTCGACTCAAACCGCACAACATCCCGGACCCGCGCCAGAAAATCGACATCCAGCGTCTGCCCGTACAAGTCCCCCGTGAAGCCGAGCAGATGCGCCTCGAACTTCCTGGCCGCCTCGCCGAAGGTGGGATTCGGGCCGAGATTGATCGCGGCCGGATAGGTCTTCTCAGCGACGGTGCAAACGCCCGCATAAACTCCGTCCGGCGGCAGCAGCGTCGTGATCCCTTCCAGGTTCGCCGTGGGGAATCCGATGGTTCTGCCGCGTGCGGCTCCCTCGGCAATGACCCCGCGCACTCGATACGGATGGCCGAGCATCTCGACGGCTTCGGCGATTTGGCCGGAGGCGATTCGCGATCGAACTTCGCTGGAGGAGATCATTCGGCCATTCACGATCACCGCCGAGACGACTTCCAGCTCGCGGCCGGAGGCATCGCACAGCGTTCGCAACGTCTGCACGTTGCCGGCTCGATTGTGGCCGAAGAAAAAGTTCGGCCCTTCCACCAAGCCGCTGGCGTCGAGTTGGCCGATGACGATGTCGCGAAAGAAGTCGTCCGGCGTGAGCCGCAACAGTGCGTGATCGGTCGGATAGACGACGACGGCACCGATACCGTGCTGCGCAAACAGTTCGAGTTTGTGATCGAGCAGGCTCAAGGCCGGAGGCGTCTGCTGCGGTCGCAACAGCGTGATGGGGTGCGGATCGAACGTCATCACGACCGACGGCGCGTTGGCGGCAGCCGCTCTTGCGACGAGCGTCGCCAGCATGCACTGGTGGCCGCGATGCACGCCGTCGAAGTTGCCGATGGTGACCCAGCCGCCTCGGTATTGGTCAGGGTGTTGGAAACCGCGTTGAATGTGCATCGGGGCCGGGGGGGAATTGCAAGTTGCAAGTTGCAAGTTGCAAATTGCAAATTGGCGAGGCAGAAGATTGAGTCCGACCAACACACATTAGCGGGTCAGTCCACGGCATTCTCTCGCCGCTCAACTCGCAATTTGAAATTTGAAATTTGCAATCGCTCGCCTACTCACCGACCCTGTTTCGGATCGGGACTTGAGTTCCTCGCTGCACCGTGATCGAACACAACGTCGCGCCGGCTCAGAGCGACTCTTGACGGATCGATTTCAACGAGGGGCAAACCAGTATCGAATGACCACAATCACGCCGTATGACACTGCGGCAACAATCCCGGACGCCGGGATCGTCAGAACCCACGCCCAAATCACACGACGGGCAATCCCCCACTGGACTGCTGAGAAGCGCTGAACGGAGCCGACACCGATAATCGCACCGGTAATCGTGTGCGTCGTGCTGACCGGAATACCCATGTAGGCCGTGCCGAACAGGGCCACGGCAGCGGCCGTTTCGGCGCAGGCACCGCTGTACGGTCTGAGCTTGGCGATTTTTAGGCCCATCGTCTTCACGATGCGCCAGCCGCCGCATAACGTTCCGAGGCCGATTGCCAGATGGCAGACCAGCACGATCCAGAAGGGAAACGTCTCCTTGCCAGACTCGAAGCCGACCTGCCGTTCTTTCCACAGCGTTGCGTACAGCAACGCGGCGACGATGCCCATCGTCTTCTGCGCGTCGTTGGTGCCGTGTCCCAGACTGAATGCGGCGGCAGAACCGAGTTGCGCAATGCGAAACCACCGATCGACTTTGGAGGGAAGTGCCCGCCGAAACGTCCACAACAATCCAATGATCAAGATCAAGGCGAGCACCAGTCCCACGAACGGCGAGATCACAATGTACTGCACCGTCTTGAGGAATCGGTCCCATTGCAGCACACCGGAAAACTTCCACGCGTGTGCCATCGCCGCTCCGCCAAATCCACCCAGCAATGCGTGCGAGGAACTGGTGGGTAGCCCGACATACCATGTAATCAGATTCCACACGATGGCCCCAATCAATCCGGCCAAGATCACGTCGGGCGTGACAAACTCCTTATGCACCATCTTGCCGACGGTGTTTGCGATCGCGACGCCAAACACCCAGGCGGCGGCAAAATTCCACCACGCGGCCCACAACACCGCAGGCAGAGGCCGCAGCACGCGCGTGCCGACCACCGTCGCGATCGAGTTCGCCGCATCGTGAAATCCGTTGATGAAATCGAACGCCAAGGCCACGACGAGGATCAGCAGCACATACGGATGCTGCACGATCTGCCCCATGTCGCGCACGAATTCCACAAAGACCTGATCCATCGCTTCCATTCAGAGTCGCTCCAGTTTGGCAAGGTGCGGTCGAGTCGCTCAACTTGCCTTCACGACGATCTCGTTGAGCACATGCGCCACGTCGCGGCAGGCATCGACGGTGTTTTCCAGCCACGCATACACTTCTCTTTGTTTGATGAACGTCATGATTTCCGGCGGGGCGGCGAACAAGTCAGCCTCGACGTTGCGATACACTTCGTCGGCCATGTTTTCCAGCCGGCTGATCTCGCGCAACTCGATGGCCATTTTCTCGGAGCTGATGTACTTGTTCTTGCGGAGCATGCTCACGGCCCGTTGCACATGGTTGCACGACTCTTGAATGATGAGCGCCATCTTGACCGCTTCGGGAGTTGGCTTTTCGATGCCGAAGGCGGTCAGCCGGAACGCGGCCTCCTCCAGGTTGTCGAGCACGTCATCCAGGCTCGTGGCGAGCGCGTGAATGTCTTCGCGGTCGAACGGCGTAATGAATGTTCGGCCGAGCGACGTCAGGATTCCCTCGACGGCGATGTCGCACTTGTGCTCCAGCTCGCGAATCTCGTTCATGCGCCGTTCGCGGTGATCGAAGTGGTCCACGAGTTCCGCAAACGTCTGTGCCGCGGTGACGATGATCTTGGTCACCCCGTCGAACTGGTCGAAGAATTTCTGTTCCCGCGGAATCAAAGAGAATCTCATGGTGCTCCTTGGGAGTGCAACGAAGGAAACTGGCGAAACGGATTTAGAAGGAATTGGCCCAGAAGCCTGGGGCGGCGGAATGTATTGGCCGTTCCCGGCATTCTCAACGAGGCGGAGAGTGAGCGATGTTGGAGCAGAACCCCGGACTCTCGACACAACCGGCTCGATTGGCCGTGGCAAACTGTGGAGTCGCTGAAAAATGCCGTCTTGTCCCGTTCCAGGGATCAAACTAGAGTGCAAAACGTGGACATGTGAGGACTTCGCTCCGCTTTTGACGACGGTTGTGGCATCGTGGCACTCACGGAAATCGACCGAACTTTGCTGAAACGCTGCCTCTCCGAGGAACCCGGAGCGTGGAAGGATTTCGTCGATCGGTTTATTGGCTTGTTCGTGCATGTCGTCAACCACACGGCGCATGCCCGCAGCGTGCCGCTGTCGCCGGACGATGTCGAGGATTTGTCGGCCGAGGTGTTCGTCACGCTGTTGTCGAACAAGTACGCGGCACTCCGGGCGTTTCGCGGCAAGAGTTCGCTGGCGACGTACCTCACCGTCATTGCGCGGCGGATCGTGGTCAAAGAGATCACGCAGCGTAAGCTTTCCGAGGCGCTGGGCCACGTGCCGGTGCATGGCTCGTCGCTCGATGCGGCGCATGTCGGCGCGACGGAATCGCAACGAATCGAGAATCGCGAAGAGGTCGCACGACTGCTGAGCGACCTGCCGCCGCGCGAGGCGGATGTGATTCGACAATTTCATCTCGAAGGCAAGTCTTATCGTGAGATCAGCGCCGCACTCGGCATCCCGGAGAATTCGATCGGGCCGACCTTGAATCGCGCTCGCGAGCGGATGCGGCAGCAAAGCGTGACGCCGTAGTGGGATTAGTTTCGGGGCTTCCCTCGGCAACACTAGCCCGACGCGCTAGCGAGGGATTTGACGATCGACCCTCGCTGGCGCTTCGGGCTAGTGTGACTTCCGTGATTGAGTTGGCTCGATGAGTTCGACCTACGCCGCCTGTGCCGAACACGTTCAACACCTGCACGCGGCGGTGCGGCAGTTGGAAGTCCAGAGCCGCTTGTTGCAACTCTCTCCGCTGGCGGGTCGCGAATGGTTCGAGTTGCTCGAACGCAAGCTGCTGCCGCAGTTGACCGACGACGCCTTTCTGGTGGTCGCGGTCGTGGGTGGCACGAACATCGGCAAGAGCGTCATCTTCAATCACCTGGCTGGCTGCCGAGCCAGCGCGACCTCGCCGTTCGCCTCCGGAACAAAACACCCGGTCTGCTTGGTGCCGCCAGGCTTCGATCAACGGCACGATCTGGATTCGATCTTTCGCGGGTTTGAACTGCATCAGTGGTCGGCCGCCGACACAGCACTCGAAGATCATCCAGAGCATCGTCTGTTTTGGCGGACCAGCGAGGCCACGCCGTCCAATCTGTTGATCCTCGACACGCCGGATATCGACGGTGACGTCCGCGTGAATTGGGAGCGGGCCGACAACATTCGCCGCTGCGCCGATGTGCTCGTCGCCGTGCTGACACAGCAGAAGTACAACGACGCGGCCGTCAAACAGTTCTTTCGCAAAGCGGCCGAGGAAGACAAAGCGGTCCTCGTGGTTTTCAATCAGGTGTTGCTCCCGGATGACGAAGCGTATTGGCCGATCTGGTTGCGGACCTTCTGCCAGGAGACCGGAGTGCGACCGGAGTTCGTTTACCTCGCGCCAGCCGATCGCCGCGCGGCGGAGGAAAATCGGCTTCCCTTCTACGTGGGGCACGTTTCCAACGTGCCCGCCCAGCACGGGCACGTTGAAAACGTGCCCCACGTCACACGCAACCTCAAAGACGACATCTCATCGCTGCATTTTCACGAGATCAAACTCCGAACGCTGCGCGGTTCGCTGCGCAGCGTGCTCAATCCAGAGACGGGCGTCCCAGCGTATCTCGGCGAGATCGAACGTCGCGGCGCGGAGTTTCAGAAAGTCTCGGACCTCGTGCTGACGCAGAAGATCTCCAAAGACGACGACTGGCCCCCCGTGCCAAATTTGGTGATCGTGCAGGAAGTCCGACTCTGGTGGCAGCAGCAGCGCGCAGGACTGACCAAGACGGTCCATGACGGTTTCAACGCGATCAGCCGGGGACTGCTCGGTGTGTACTCGCTGGTTCGTGACCGAGTGGCAGGAAAGCCGACTCCGCCGCTAGACCTGTTTCGCGAACGCGAATGGCAAATGATCTACAACAAGGTCGAGTCGGTCTATGAGCGTCTGTGCGAGTTCGCCGAGCTTCGCAATCCGCTGCTGCAACCGCGGATCGAAGAGATGCTCAGCGGCATCTCGCGGTCACGCTTGTTGGAGCTGCTGAAGGCCGAGCACAACCGGACCGATTTCGCTCAAGTGATTCGCGACTTGGTCACGGCCGAGATGGAGGCATTCCGTAAGGATAGCCCGCAGGTGTTCCAATACATGAAGTGGATCGATCACGGCGCGGCGGCAGTTCGTCCGGTGACGACGTTTTGCTTGTTCATCACGGGAGCCGGCCCGGCTGGTGAAATGGTTCATCAAGTGGCCGCCAACGCGATGTTTCATGCCGCCGCGGAATTCGCGGGGGGCACGGTGGCCGCAACCGTCGGAGAGAGCGCGATCAGTGGAGCCGCTTCGACCGGTGCGGGACTTTTCGAGGCACACTTCCGCCGGCTGCACATTCGGTTTACGGCCGAACGAAGCCGTTGGCTGCATCGCATGTTGGCCGAACATCTTTATCGTGGCATCCCGGACGAACTCCAAGCGGCGACCGTCGTGCCGCAGTCGGCGGCTTTTCAAAAGGTGCGCGACACGATCGTGGTGTTAGAGAGCGAAGTACTCGCTTCGCCAGGCGACACTCAAAACTCGGAAGCAAATCATGGGTGACTCCGAACTGGCTCAAATCGAATTGTTTGCCGAGATCGACGAACTCCTGCGGCGAGTCCGCGAGTTCGTCGAGACGGACTCGGCGTGGGAACCGCTCGGTCATTGCCGGGCGATCCTGCGGCGGCTGCTAGGCCGCGTCGAGACTTTGCGGATTCGGCTGGAAGCTCCGCTGGTGGTCGCGACATTCGGCGGCACCGGAGTCGGCAAGAGTTCGCTCGTCAACGCGCTGGTCGGACGCGAATGCTCGCGCACGGGCCGCGAGCGTCCGACAACGACACTGCCGGTTTTGATCGCGCATCCCGACACAAATCTGGAAGGTCTCGGCTTGCCGTTGAATGAGTTTGAGGTGGCACGCATCGACTCACCGATCTTGCGGGACATCGTCGTGGTCGATTGCCCGGACCCGGACACGTCGGAAGGGGAGACATCCGGCTCGAATCTCGCGCGGTTGCGAAAAATGCTGCCGCATTGCGATGTGCTGCTGTTCGTCTCGACGCAGCAGAAATATCGCTCGGCCCGCGTCGGCGATGAGCTGCAACAAGCGGCGGAAGGCTGCCGGCTGTTGTTCGTCCAAACGCACGCCGACCAAGACTGCGACATTCGCGAAGACTGGCGGCGACAACTTGCCGACAAGTACGCGGTGCCGGAAGTGTTCTTTGTCGATTCGTTGAATGCGTTGCAGGATCAACAAGTCGGCCGGCGGCCGTCCGGAGATTTCGCGCGGTTGCAGGACTTGCTGACCAGCCGCATTGCCGCTTCGCAGCGGATTCAAGTGAGGCGAGCGAATCTGCTCGACTTAATCCACGCGGCGCTACTGCATTGCCGCGAGCATGTTGCCGGCAACTTGCCGGCCATCGACCGACTGGAGGTGGCGTTGGGCGAGCAGAGCCAGAAGCTGCACGACGCGATGACTCAGCGGCTGCGCGAGGAACTCGTGGCGAGTCAAAGTCTGTGGGAGCGGCGATTGCTGACGGCCGTGACCGAACGCTGGGGCGCGAGTCCGTTCTCGTCGATTCTGCGCGTCTATTCGGGACTGGGAAACTTGCTCGCTTCGGCCTCGCTGTGGCGCGCACGCTCGTCCGTGCAGATGGCTCTGATCGGTGTCGTCCAGGGAACGCGCTGGTTGTCGAGCAAGCAGCAGGAACGTGAATCCGAATCGAACTTGCAACGAGTCGCCAGTTCGCTCGGCCTGGAGGACGACTTGCTCCGCGAATCGCAATTCGTGCTGAATGGGTTTCTGCGCGACGCGAAGCTGACACAGCTTTCAAGTGGATCGAAGACCGTGCAGGAACTGCGGCAGGAAGCCGCGCGTGTGGAGAGTCAGTTCCTGGGTGATGCCGGTCAGCGCATCGACGGCATCGTCGAAGAAGTCGCGAGGAAACGATCCGGCCCACTGATTCGGGCGTGGTATGAAGTCCTGCTGTTCTCGTTCGTGGGCTTCGTCCTGTACCGCATCGTGAAGAGTTTCTTCTGGGACTCGCTGGAGTCTCCCGACAAAATTCTGCCGACGCATTTCTATGTCAATGCGGGCGTGATCTTCGTGATCTGGGCGTCGTTGCTGGTGATGCTCTTCACGCGGCGATTGCGGCGCGGATTGCAGAAGCAAGTGGATCAACTCGCGGCCGGTTTGGCTCGGCAGCGAATTCAGCAGGGCTTATTCCCCGCCTGGGAGGAAGCGTGCCGGGACATCCACACGGAATGCCAAACGTTGGAAGTGTTGGCGGAATCCGCTCATCTGGTTCGCGAACGAATCGCGCTGCCGACTCAGTTTGGGGCGGCGCGATGACGAGCAAAACAGGCGAGCGGGGCGGCGTCAGCCCCCCAGGTCTTGCCGCAAAGTACCGGGGGACTGACGCCGCCCCGCTCGCCTGAACGCGAAACGGGATCGCAGCGTTGCGAATTGATTCGGCTACTACTTGCTGAACACGGGGCTGACCGCGTTGTTTGACGTCGCGGGCTTGATGCGCTTGTTGCCGTTGATCGCGCCCGAGACTTGGCCGGAAACCTTATCGACCGGGGCTGGGCGTACGCCCGACTTTAGCGGATATCCGTTCTGCTCGGTTCCGGGAACGTACAGGCGTCGCTGCGGTTGGTAGCCGATCCAGGAGAGGAAGTCGTTGAGGTTGACGATCCGCACGCCTTGCTGTTGGGCCTCGCCTTTGAGTTGCTTCAGCCTTTCGAGAATGCGCGTGATGCGTTCCTTGTCCTCGTCCTTGGCGGCCAGCGTGATGTCGGGAATTTGGCCAATGACCAGGAATTTCGTATTCACGTCGATGCCCGGCACCCCTTCGCCGTGGTCGACGAAGTTGTTGGGGAATTTGGTGTAGCGAATGCGTTTGCCATTGTCGTCGACTTCGTTGTCGATGGTGGCACCGGCTCCGGCAACCAGTTCGTGCAGTTTCTGGCGGTCGCTCTTGCCGTCGCCGTCGAGGTCGATGATGCCGACGAACGAAAAGTTCTCTCTGCGGCCGGGGTTCCAGATCGGCGTGAAGATCGGGTCGCCCTTGGTGATCGGCTGATAGAGGTCATCCTTGATGACGCGGGCTTCAGCGGTGTGGGCATCGACGATGCGGGTGACTTCGATGGCCCCCTTGATGTCCTCGCTGCCACGCGCCACACCGTTATGACTCTTGTTGTAAACGCTAAAGGTCATGCGTTTCGGCAGGTTGTCCGCTTCGCCGAGATTGATCCAGACGCGGCCGTTCTGATTATCCACCCAGCGCACGAAGCCGTCGGGGACTTCAAAGCTGGTTTTCTTGAGATCGTCGATGTCATTGGAAAGTCTGATGTTGATCGCTTCCAGCTTGGTGATTTTTTCATCCAACTTCTTAACGTCCGTGGCATGAGCGGTCTTTTCGTTTTCGAGTTCCGTGGCTGCCTCGTTGACCGACTGCCGCAGTTCGTCGATCACCTTTTGTTTGGCTCGCACCTCTTCGTCCTTGTTCTTAATCGCGACGCCCAGATCCCCTTCGGCTCGCGTGCGTCCGTCATTTTGCGTCTTGACTTGCACGTCGTATTGCCGCTGCAAGTCGAGCAGATTCTTCTGCAAGGCTTCCAGGTCCACGCGGATTTTCTCGCGATCTTGCTTGAGATCGCTGGCTTGTTGGACCAGCTTGTTAATCGCCGCTTTGTAGGTTCTCTCGGCGGGGACATCCGCCTTGTCGATGTCGGCCAGGCTGGCTCCCCTGACCTTGGTGATGTTGTCGTCCCCGAGTCCATAATCCGAAGTGGCCGTGCCGTTGCCGGTCAACTTCGCGAAGTCTTCGAATTCCTCGTCGCGCTTCTTCAACGCCTGTTCGACGCCTTGGCGATCCTTTTCCGACTTGGTGTAAGTCGCCTGCTTCTCGCGGTCTTGCTTCACCTGCATGTAGATCACAGTGCCCAAGATCACCACGATCAGAGACAGCACAATGACCGAGACCTGATACCCAACCGGCTTGTTCGCTGGCGCAGCCATGATTCACCTCGGACGGAAATAGGGAACGATCGAAATATCGGAAGACGAGCGAATCGACGTGACGCGGGAACTCTACCCGGCAGTTGAGCCGGGTCAAGATGCGGCCAGCGGAGCGGTCGTAGCAGTCGATTCGGCCGGAACGCGGAGCGAACGTGCGGGGCGTGGCGGTTGTAGTGAGCGGTGAAGCCAGTTTGGTCATTGGTAATTGATCGTTGGTCATTGGTCATTTGAGAATCGCACCGACTAAATTGCCTTTGAAAATCACCAAGGACCAACGATCAATCACCAATGACCAATCCGACGCTCTTCCTGATCGACACCTTCTCGCTGCTGTTTCAGGTGTTCCACGCGATCCCCTCGATGACCAGTCCCAAAGGGTTGCCGTCGAACGCGGTCTTTGGCTTCACGCGGGATCTGTTCAACCTCTTACAGACGCAGCGGCCAACGCATTGGCTGTGTGCGATGGACTCGCCGGGACCGGGCACGCGCGAAGCGCTCTACCCGAAGTACAAAGCCAACCGAACCGAGATGCCTGAAGACCTGCGTCCGCAAATCGAAATGATCCAGCAGGTGATGGACGGCTTCGGCATTCCGAAGGTGCGCTGTGACGGCTGGGAAGCGGACGACGTGATCGCCACGCTGACTCGGCAAGCGGTCGAGCGCGGCTGGGAGGTTCGCATCGTCACCAACGACAAGGATGCTCGCCAACTGCTCGGCCCGCGCGTGCGGATTTTCAACGTCCGCAAAAACACGTGGTTCGAGGAAGCGGACCTGAAAGCCGATTGGGGAGTCCGTCCGGATCAGGCCATCGACTTCCAATCGCTGGTCGGCGATAGCGTCGACAACGTGCCGGGCGTGCCGCTGGTCGGTCCGAAGAAGGCGACCGCACTGTTGGAGCAATTCGGCTCACTCGACTTGGTACTCGCCAACGCGGACAAGGTCACGGGCGAGAAGCTCAAATCAAATTTGAAAGAGTTCGCCGACCTCGCGCGACTCAGTCGCACGCTGGTCACGCTCAATCAGCATCTGGAATTGAATGCCGACTGGGAGGCGATGCGCGTTGGCCGAGTCGATGTCGCTCGGCTGGCCGCGCTGTTCAACGAATTCGGTTTCCGACGATTCATCGACGAAGCAAAGTCGTTGCCCACGGAACTGAAACTAACGACGACCGACGCCCCGCCGACGAGCATCAGCAGTGAGCCGACCGGGCCTGCTCACCAGTGGGAGGTCGTCGAGACTGATACCCAGCTTGCGACGTTTGCCGAGCGACTGCGTTCGCAACGCGAGTTCTGCCTCGAAGTGATTGCCTCCTCATCGAACCTGCCGCGAGCCGAGATCGTTGCGCTGGCGTTCGCTTGGGAGACCAATCTGTGGTTCGTCCCAGTCCCAACAGATGAGGGGTCAGGTGTTCTGATTTCTGTTTTGGCGTCTCAATCGGAGCTAAGCGTGGATTGGAAGACGGTTCGGCAACCAAAACCGATGCCCCTTCCACGGCCAAAACAGAAATCAGAACACCTGACCCCGGCTCGCGCGCAAAGTGGGGCGTCCCCCAACGAAGGCTCCCCCCGCCGACAGCAATCGCTCTTCGACGACGACGTGGGGCAGGTTTCCAACCTGCCAGTCAATTCCGGGCAGGTTGAAAACCTGCCCCACGAAACTCCCACGTCCGTCTTGGAAACGCTGCGGTCGATTCTCGAATCCCCTGACGTCCAGATTGTCTGTCATGACCTCAAGTCCGACTGTCTGCTGCTCCGCCGCGCGGGGATTCATCTGGCGGGACTCGGCGTCGATCCGATGGTCGCCAGCTATCTGCTCGAAGCGGGAGCGCGCGGTCACGACCTCGCCGCGCTGGCCGAGCGATTCCTGCACCGCACCCTGCCACCGTTTGACTCAGCCTTGCTGGAAGACACCGCGCGTCTAGCCGAGTGGGCAACCGAACGGGCCGGCGTGGCGTGGCAACTTGCACGTCAACTCGGTGACGAGCTGCGCCGCGAAGGCTTGTGGGATTTGTACTGGAACCTCGAACGTCCGCTGATCGGCGTGCTCGCGGACATGGAAGCGAACGGCATCCGTGTCGATGTCGCCGAGCTACAGCGGCAGTCGGTCGAGTTAGGGCTGCGACTGACCGACCTCATCGCGGAAATCCATCAACTCGCCGGACACCAATTCAACATCGACTCGCCCAAACAACTTGCGAAGGTGCTGTTCGAGGAACTCAGCCTGCCGGTCATGAAGAAGACGAAAACCGGCTCCAGCACCGATCAAGATGTGCTGGAGAAACTCGCGCTGTTGCATCCGCTCCCCGCGCGGATCACCGAGCATCGGCAGCTCAGCAAACTCAAGGGGACGTATCTCGATTCACTGCCGGACATGGTCAACCCGCGGACCGGCAAGATTCACGCGCGCTTCAACCAAGTCGTCGCCGCCACCGGCCGGCTCAGCAGCAGCGACCCGAACTTGCAGAACATTCCGATCCGCACGGCCGAGGGCCAGCGTGTGCGCCGCGCGTTCATCCCTTCCGAACCGGGTTGGAAATTCGTCTGTGCGGATTACTCGCAGATCGAACTGCGGATGCTGGCCCACTTCTGCGGCGATTCAGTCCTCTGCGAAGCGTTCGCTGTCGGCACCGATATTCACACCGCCGTCGCCTGCGAAATCTTCAACGTCACGCCCGACGTCGTCTCCTCCGAACAACGCCGCATCGCCAAAGCGGTCAACTTCGGAGTCCTCTACGGCCAGAGCGCCTTCGGTCTCTCCGAGGCGCTGCACATCGAACAGGACAAGGCGACGCTGTTCATCGACCAATACTTCGCCAAGTACGCCGCCGTGGACGGCTACATCACCCGCACGCTCGCCGAAGTCGCGCGCACGGGTTTCGCCACAACGATCCTCGGCCGCCGCCGAGCCATCGACGGCATCCGCCCGGAACGCAAACGGCAACTCAATCTCTCCGAGCGCACTGCCATTAACACGGTCATCCAAGGTTCCGCCGCTGACCTCATCAAACAAGCGATGCTCCGCGTCCACAACCGACTTGCCGAGACGCAACACCCCGGCCGCCTGCTGCTGCAAATCCACGACGAACTGGTCTTCGAGACACCCGCCGACGAAGTCGAGTCATTGGCCATGCTCGTGCGACACGAGATGATCACCGCGATGGCCTTGAACGTGCCGCTCGCCGTCGATGTCTCCGTCGGCGAGAACTGGCAGGAATTGGAATCCCTCTAACCGAGATTTCAACACCGTCGCCTGACTCTCCGAGTCGGATGTTGTGCGGCGAGACTCCCGACTCGGAGAGTCAGGTTACCGCACGATGAGCGGTTCTTCGGCATTCTCGGCGGGTTGCTGCTGTGGCTGCTGAGGTTGTTGTGGTTGGTTGGGCTTCTGCTGCTGCGGGTTTTTTGGCTGGGGCTTGGTGAAGATTTTGTTCAACCGCTTTTGAAGTTCGGTGGCGTTCACTTTGCCGTCCAATTTCACGACCTGCACGGAGTTGGTTGGACGAGCGGCGCGGTCGAGTTGGTCGATCAACTCGGCGATGTTTTCCAGCAGACTTTCCGGGGCGGAGACGATGATCGTGTTAGAGATGTCATCGACCCCCACTGAAATCAGCCCCTTGAACTTGACCGGAGTCTCTTGTTTCTTGGATTTGTCGTCCCCTTCGCCACCGCCGTAGATGAATGTGTAATTGCGCTCGGGAGGCTTTTGCCCTTCTTTGCCCGGCTGGTTGTTTTGCAGTGCCTTATCGGTGGCCGAGAGCAAGTCGCGATAGACATCTTTGACCGCTTCCGCCAGGACGGTCGCCTTGGAATACTTGAGCGTGAAGACCTGCGTCTTGCGGACCTGCTTGCCTTCGTTGGCCAAGGGTTGGTCGTAGATGTTGATCAGCTCTTCCACCACCTTGAGCTGCTCGGGGGTCGCTCCTTGGACGATGATCGTGCCGCTGTCGGAATCGGAGATGAACTTCAGCGGTTTGCGTTTGGACAAACGCCGCGTGGTGTCCTTGGAGTCTCCGCCGAAATAGCGATCCAGAAACGGGTCGTAGCCGCCGCCGCTCTTCTTCTTGCCCTCGTCGAAAAAGTCTTTGAGGCTGAGTTCGACCGAGAAAGCCCAAGTGCTCGAATTCTTGAGGTAGAAGACCTTGAAGTCTTTCTTCGGCGGCGCGGCTTCCCTCAGCAAGTCTTCGAGTTGATCGAGAGCCGCGGTGTCCTGGGATTCCAGAATCAGTTTGCCATCAGGGCCGCGGCGAATACGGACGGGGGGCGGTGTGCGTTCGTGGGGCAGGTTTTCAACCTGCCCGTCACGGTTTTGGCTCTGGGCTCGATTCGGCCGAACTGCGGGTGATTCCTCAGATTCCTCTTGGCCGGGCAGGTTGGAAACCTGCGCCGTGAGATCTTGTCCAGTGGGATCGTCGGCCACTGCGAGCAGAACTTCGCGAGCTTTCGGTTGTGGAGCTTGCGCCTTCGGTGCGTTGATCTTCGCTGGCGACTTCTCTTTGGATGACTCATCGCGCGGCGGCGTGGTGTCCGGCGACTCGGCGGGTTCAGGATGTCGCGGCTTGCGCGGCGGGGCGGCGTCTTCGATGATGAGTTCGTTGGGACTGATGCCGGGCCATATCTTGCGGACTCGTTCCAGCAACTGCTCGGCATCTTCCGGGTCGAGGTTTTCGAGATATCGCTGCCGGCTGCGATTGCCCCCTTGTGGCGGAATCTCGCCGAGCTTCATCAGCAGGTTTTCGATCTCACGCAGTTCGATCTCGTTGGCCCACAGCAGCAGGCGATTGTTCTCGACGTCCGCATCGACCTTGAACTTGTCGCTATTGTCCGTCTGAGTCTGACTCCTCGTCCCGTACGGGTTGTAATCGAAGTAGTACGGATTGCTGCGGGACTGATTTTTCTCTTTCTCCGCGCCCCCCATCATGAACTCAATCGAGCCGGCGACATATTCGGCTCCCAGCTTGCGCAATGGGATGACCTGAAACTTACGGCTGCTGCCGTCGAGCTTGTCGACCAGCAGCTTGATCGTCATGTGGTCGGCCAGCGAGGCGTAGGCGACGATCGACTTGTTCTTGGCATCGACCTGCACCTTGGTCGTCGGTTCGAGATTGCCGACATCATCGAGCAGGTCGATCAGTGCTTGCGGATCAATGCCGTTGAGCCGATAGACCTGCATCCGCTGCACGTTTTGCAGTAAGTGCTCGCCGCGTGAGGAGACCACGTCGAGCGTCTTCACGGCTTGCGCGACGATCGCCATTTTGTCGGGCGGTGCGGTCGCGAGGATGCTGTTCTCACGTTCGTTCGCCAGCAGCCGGACCTCGCCAGGCTTGGGTTTGGCGGCCCCGCCCGCGCCTGCGCCTGCTGCGCTCGCTGCTGCCATTTGCTGCATCATCGGCTGCATCATCTGCTGCAACTGCATCATCATGTTGGGGTCCATGCCGCCGCCGCCGCCGCTGCTGCCGCTCCGTTTCTTCTGCGAGTTCGGTTTGTTGATGCCCAACAGGGTGTGCAATTGATCGAGCACCTCGGTGGCCTTGGTGTGCTTGAGCTTGAACTCGCGGACGAGCTGTTCTTGCTTGCCGCCCGATTGCTCCTCCTGAATGACGGTCCAAATTTCTCGAAGGTTTTTGACCGAGTCCATCGCTTCCAGGCGATTCGTGTTGGTCAGGTGCGTCAGCTTGCCGTTGGGGCTGAGCATCGGCTTGAGTTCGGTCTCGGCCTGATCGGCCAGCAGCCATGCCAGCGGGAACGACGTTTTCACGTAGTCGTGATCCGGGAGCGTCTGCAAATCATCCGGTTCAACGCGCGGCACCATGCCGGGGTTGATCTTCGTCACGTTGACGACCGAGATCTGCTCGCCGTGCGTGAGCATCGTGAAGCCGCGCGACAGCAAATGCCGGTTGAGCAAGTCGCGAGCTTCCTCAATCGTGTAGCTCTGCTGCGTGACAAGGTTCAAGTAGTCGTTGGGAAGTTCCTGCCAGTCGAGACTCTTCTGTGAGGTCTCGGCCAACCAGTCGAGCACATCCGGCCAGGGCTGCCCCTTGAGGTTGAACTTCACTTTGCCATCCGCGTCCGGCTTGAGGTTCTTTAATTCGTCGGGGTTCGGCGGCCGCTGTGGTTTGGCGGGGCGAGTGGTCAGCGGCGACGGGCCATCTTTCTTCTTCTCGCCCTCTTTCGGAGCATTGGGGTCCGCCGGTTTGTTGGGGTCGCCCGGCTTCGCATCGCCCGGTTTGGCATTGGGATTCGGCTGCCCTGGCACGACCGGCTGAGCAGGCACCGCGCCATCATTCAGTTGGATGCCGCCCCCTTCCGTGCGGATGATCGCTCGTTTGGATTGAGCCCACGCGGGCCGCATGGTCAGCCCCAAGGCCAGCATCACGAACAACACCAGCCGAATCTGTCGGGGAGCAAAGCTCATAAACAGCCCCAGTTCTCAGTGGCCGCAAGCGGCGGGAAAACTATGACAAACTGTCTGAAATTATGCCCAAATGTCCCGCAGCAAAGCAACACCCTACTTGATCACAAACCGCAGGGACACCGTTGTCGGACGAATCGTTCCGCAGATTCGGAGGTGTTGATTTTCCACGACAAGCGGCCGCGTGGTCGCCTGAGGAACCTGCGAATTACCGCAATAGCAGTCTCAAGGTCACACCCCATCCAATAGCTGGTGACAAGAACGGAGGTTGGTGCGCCCCTTCGACCGCGGCCAGGGTCTCCCATAGTTTCCAGTGCAATTCGCGCCCTCTCAGGAGTCGGACATGCCTGCCAGTCATGTGGAAGACGCTTCGCTGCTTGAGCAGCCTCGGCGAAAGAAGCCGGCCAGTCAGCCAGAATCTGTCCCGGAAAGGAAGCCATTGGCTCGCAGCGTACAACCAACCGCCGCATCAAAGCCCACCGGAGCGAAACCGGTGACTGCGAAGAAACCTCCCAGCTCGGATATCCATCGCCTGATCGGGCCGTTCTTGATCGAAAAGAGACTGGGCGTCGGCGGCATGGGGGTCGTCTACAAGGCGAACTACACCAAGAACGGAGCCGATGTCGCGCTCAAGGTGTTGCCGCTGGTCCTGACCGCGAACAAGAAACTCGTCGAACGCTTTGAGCGTGAGATGGCGATCCTGAAGAAGCTCAAGCATCCGCGGATCGTGCAGTTCTACGGCGGCGGCGAGCAGGACGGTCAGCACTTCTACGCAATGGAGTTCATCAACGGCGGCACGTTGGCGGAACTGCTCCAGGAGCAAGGCCGACTACCGTGGCAACAGGTCGTCGAGTTTGGAGTGCAGATTTGCGAAGCCCTCGAACACGCGCACGAGCATGGCATCGTGCATCGCGACCTCAAGCCGCCAAATTTGTTTCTGGGTCAAGACGGCAAGCTGCGGCTGGGAGATTTCGGGATTGCCCGCGACTCCGACGCGGCCGCGTTGACGGCCACCGGTTCGACGCTCGGCACGCACGCCTACATGGCTCCCGAACAGATCACCGGCAAGCTGCCGATCAGCAACAAGACCGATCTCTATGCGCTGGGCTGCGTGATGTTCGAGATGCTGACCGGACATGTGCCGTTCAAAGGAGCCGCGGCGATGGAAGTGCTGCTCAAGCACATCAACGAGCCGCCGGCCAAAATCCGTACCGAGGTCATGGACTGTCCGGTGTT
This sequence comes from Planctomyces sp. SH-PL62, assembly GCA_945893075.1. Lineage (GTDB taxonomy): Bacteria > Planctomycetota > Planctomycetia > Planctomycetales > Planctomycetaceae > SXKJ01. Next base: position 36,773 of record CAMDDX010000021.1, read on the forward strand.
CCTCGAACAGGTCGTGCTGCAACTGTTGGCGAAGTCGCCGGACAAACGGCCGCACGACGCGCTGATGGTGCAAGTCGCGCTGGAGGAAGTTCTCGAACGAGTCGCCGCCAGAACCAGCACGATGTCGCAGATGACCGAGGGAGTCGGCCAAACCGCCATCGACATCTCGCAAATTCCCGACGCGGCCCAATTGCGGAAAATGCTCGGCAAGAAAAGGAAGAAACGCAAACAGACCGGACCAATTTGGGAGCGCGGTTGGTTCCTCGCAAGTTGTCTGGCCGTGATGCTCGGCGGAGTTGCGTGGTCACTGCTGCCGCCGTCCGAAGAGAAGTTGTTTGCTCGCGCGATTCCGTTGATGCAGTCCGCCGATCCTGTCCAATGGCAAGAGGCCCACGACCGCTACCTCAAGTCGTTGTTGGAACGCTTCCCGAACGGCAAGCACGCTGATGAGTCTCGCGAGTTGATCGACAAGCTGGAGATGTATCGCACCGAGCGCGGCATCGAGACGCGCCTGAAGCTCGGCCAAGACCCGAAGCACGAAGCCGAGCGATTGTTCCTGCAAGCTCGCGAACTCGAACGCTTCGGCGACAACGTCACCGCACGCGAGCAGTACCGCGCGATGATCGACCTGCTCAAAGACCGTGAGCAGGATCGCTCCTACCGCAACCTCGCCCAACGGCAACTCGCGTTGCTGGAGAACGCCGGAGACAACAACGTCGATCGCAAACAAATCGTCAACGACGCGCTGAAGAAAGCCCGCGAACAACACCTCGCCGGCAAGACGTCCGCTGCCGAGGAAACCTGGCGGAGCATCATCAAGCTCTACGATGGCAAAGCCGAGTTCGCCGACGAAGTCGCCGAAGCCCGCGCCGGCCGAGCTGGTCGCTTGAACGAGTAACCCGAAGCGTCAGCGAGGGCGAACGCTCATCCGGCATGATTCGCAGCGAAGCGTTCTGAATCGTTCGCCCTCGCTGTCGCACGATGAAGTTGCGCATTTGCGATTCAACCCGGAGGGTTCACAGCGATTAGCCGGTGGTTGAGCGAAGCGATACCACCGGAAATGTGGTGTTACTGGCATCGCATCCCGGAGGGATGCCAGCGACAGATTTGCTGGCATCCCTCCGGGATGCAGATGTGCGTTGGCCGGTTTTCCGGTGGTGCGCCTGCGGCGACCACCGGCTAATTGCTGAGAACCCTCTGGGTTCAGAATCATTCGCGGCTCGACTGTGGAGGTTCGAGCTGCCAGAACCGAGCGTTGGCCAGAGCGGTTTTGATTGTCAGCTCTTTGCCGTTGAGATCCGTGAAGACCCAATCTCCGTTGCGGCCGCGACGTCGCAGTGGCGAGCCAGTTCCGTCAGTTGTCATCAGGAACGGAATCCGCTTCGGCAAGGCGATCGGGACGTCGCCGCGCTGTTTCGGAAAGCGAGTGATGTCCACATCCACGCCCTCTGGAAAATAGGCGAACTCCCCACCGCTGCTCGGATCGCGTGGGACTTCCGCGAAGTACGTCGGAACCAGTTCGCTCAGCGATTTCGGAAAGCGGCCATGCTCGCGATGAAAATCGAACAGAGCCAAACGCAGCATGGTCGCTCGGAACGCTTCGGCGCGACTGAGGAATTGGCTGAACACGGTGACCTGGAATCCTCCTTGGGAATTTGCCGGAAGCGTGGTGTCTTCGAGGAGAGTCCTCTCGTGCTGATACGGGCCAAGGCTGACATTCAAGGCAGCAAGTGACAACGGTTGTTGCAACTCAAGCTGCCGCTTCAATCCATCGGCATTGCTGACGGCAAAGAATGCTTGCTGTCGCAGCAAACGCTCGAAACGCCAGCGTTCCCACGGCTGCATTCGCCACTGAATCCACCAGGATGTTTCCGCGCCGTATTCGATGCGATTGCGATACTTCCAGGCGACGTATTGACGCCACCGTTCAAATTCTTCGACCAGCGCCCGTGAAGTGACGAGTTGCCGACGAATTTCGTGTCGCACAACGTCCTGTTGCGCGACGGCCTCCAGTCGGCGTATCGCTTTGAGAATGCGGTCTCGCGACTGATTGGGATGACGGCCCCACTCTACGATCGCCTCCCGCAAACGTTCTTCGTACGGAGCAATCGGATCGACGGAATCTGCCGTGACGCGCAGTTGAGCCCGGCGGAGCAACTCCCACTCGATCTCGAAGCCCTGCCAAGCCTCATCGAGATTCCCTTCGCTGAGATGGTGGCGAGCGTGTTCCGCGAGCACCGCCGAGAACCATGTCCAAACGTCTGACTGCAATCGGCCTTCCACGAGACTCGGAGACTCGGAGTTCAAGAACTCCAACGCCACGGGCGGTCGTGAATGAGCCTCCGCCAGCAGTTCAATCACGAGGGCCATCTTCGTCAGCCGTTGGTGGCGCAACTCCTTGTTAGCCTCGTTGGTTTGCTTGGCTTCGTTCCACTCGGGATGGGCGAGTTGAATCTGTTGGCGTCGCGTTTCGTAGTTCGCAAAATGACTCTGCGCGGCATTCACCTGTTCCGCATACGCTCGGCGATAGAGCTTGAGTGTTTCTTTCTCATCGGGATTGAGCTTTGACTCGGCGTCGTCCACCTGGTTCCAGTCCGCTGGCAATTGCACGACTGGAATCTGTACCACTCGGTAGGTCGCGCACGTCACCAACAGCAGTGAAATGGGAATTCCCAAACCCAGAGCGAGCCGCCAGCGAGCGACTCGGTCACGGCGTTCTTCCACCCAGTCGTTCGCTTTGAGCCACGTCACGAACAGACCGATCACCGGCAAAGAGCCGACCGACCACCACAGCGGGGCCAGCCACGAGCTCATCCCGTTGCCCCATAGGAATCCAAACGCCGCCAGCGCGACCCCCACGGCAATCGCGAGAACCGTGCTGCGAAACAGCATCGCGGCCAATTGCCCGGCCGAATAACACAGCCACGGGCCGAAGTGCGCCATCATGGTTCGATGCGACGAATTCCAACCAAATCGAGGATCTCCGACCGGCTCGAACGAGTGCATCCAAGCCATCGCCCCGCAGATCAACAACACCGGAGGCAGACAGATCAATTGCCGGCAAAGCCAAGCCTTGCGCGGTGAGCAACCCCGCTCGGCCATGTAGCGGAGCCGGCCGCCCCATTGCTCCGGAGCGAACGCCAACAGGCCGAACACGAAGCTCCCGATGTACCCCGGCAGAAACAGCATTTCCCAGTTGTGAAGATGGTGTAACTCGTAAAAGTCATTTCCGAACCAGGCCAGAAACGCAGCGATCAACCAACGCCCATCGCGCCAACTGAGCCACAGCAACCGCGACCAACCGACCTGTCGCTGTCCGACATAGGCCGGCAGTTCTGCATTCGACGGATACCTCGAAGCGAACTCTCGCGGCCATCGAAAACGCCAGCGCGGCAATCGCAGCCGATCTTCAAACCACAGCTTGCCGAGAACGATATTCGTTGCCGCCAGAACCCCAGCCCCGTGAACGTGAGGTTTGGACAGCTACGTTTTTGGGGTTTATCCGATTGCTAAAAAACGGAATCGTACCAAGTCAGACGGTTGGAATTTGAATTGGAGTCTTTGGTACGAAAGGCGACAAGGATGTTGCTGCACTCGAGGTTT
>CAMDDX010000022.1 GCA_945893075.1 Planctomyces sp. SH-PL62
CTCCAGGAGAACGGCAGCGTGCTGGAACAGCTCTCGGCCGAAGACTTGGAAATGCTGCTCTCGTGATGTGTGAGCGGCACGGCGCTAGCCGGGATTATTCATGGGTCGGGGAAAAGTCTTCGCAGTGTGTCACGAAATTAGCACGACGCGCAAGCGAGTGATCTCGGTGCGTACCACTCGCTTGCGCGTCGTGCTAAATGTTGGCCATGAATAAACCCGGCTAGCCGCCGGTGACGATGAGGCGACACTTCCGCCCGATTCACCGGCGGCTAGCGCCGTGCCGCTCACACTACTTCTTGCCGGATTCCGGCAGAGTCTTTCGCTGCTTCATCAGCTTGGCGATCTCATCGGGGGCGATTCGCGGAACGCCACTTTTCAGAACCGCACGAACTTTGCCGAGATCGATCATCGCCTTGATCTCATTTTCCGGGATGCCGAGCAAAGCGGACGCTTCACGGACGGTCTTCATCGGGAGCGGCATAAGAGCAACTTCTCGTAAGGAGGCAACCTGTCAGCGCGACTCGCGCGGGACGGCGCGATGGCTGGTTAAGACTTTAACAACGGCACGATCCGACGTGCGAGTAGGACGGGTCTCCAGGCACGGCCTGCATTTGGCCGGATTGCGGCCGGGCCTGGAGGCCCGTCCTTCGAAAGCTCACGCGAACACGCCCCACACCGGTTTGCCGTTCGCGGCCGGAAGCGGGCGGTTGAGCTTGTCGCGCAGTTCGGTGTCGGGATCGATGCCGAGCGCAGCAAACATCGTGGCGGCCAAATCGCCCAGCGGCACCGGATCGCGGTCGGGGTACGCCCCGTGCTTGTCCGATTGGCCATGCACATGACCCCGTTTCACTCCGCCGCCGGCCAGCAGCACCGTGTAGCAGTGCGGCCAGTGATCGCGGCTGATGTTCGCGTTGAGCTTGGGAGTGCGACCGAACTCGCCCATCCAGACCACCAGCGTCGTGTCGAGCAACCCGCGCTGTTCGAGGTCGGTGAGCAGGACAGGCAACGTATGCTCGGTCATCGGCAAGTGCCGAGCTTTCAAGATCGGATACGCCCGCGTGTCGTTGAAGCCGTGCGTGTCCCAGCCGCCGTTGGTCGTGCTCTGTCCGCCGATGCTTTCGTCGAAGTAGACGTTGACGAACTTCACACCCGCCTCGACCAGTCGCGTCGCAAGCAGACAACTCTGACCATACGTCGTGCGGCCATAAGCGTCGCGGGTCTTCTTCGGCTCGCGCGCCAAGTCGAACGCATCGCGGACCTGCGACGACGACAACATCGCCAGCGCGCGGTCGTAATACTCGTCGAATCCGCGCGCCGTCGCCGAATGCTCCAGCAACCGAGTTTGCTGGCTGATGATCTGCTGCATCTCGCGCCGGCTTTGCAGGCGTTCGGCCGAGAGGTTGGACGGCAAGCTCAATTCCGGCAGCTTGAAGTCCGGCTCGTTCGGATCGGAGGTGATCAGCAGGGGGTCGTGCCGCTTGCCGAGAAAGCTGGCGTGTTGCCCCGGAGTGATCGAACCATCGCGAAGAACCGTCGGCAGCGCGACGAACGTCGGCATCGTCTTGGCATTCGGGGCGAGCTTTTCCACAACCGCACCATACGCCGGAAACAGTTCGATGGAATCCTTCAGGCGAATGTCATCCACCGGCGGAGCGTGTCCGGTCAGCGCGTGATACGCCGCCGAGTTATGATTCTTCATCGAATGAAACACGGTCCGCACCAGCGTGACCTTGTCGAGCACCTTCGCCGTCTCCGGCAGATGCTCGCAGATGCGCACGCCGGGCACGGCCGAATCAATCTGCCCGAACAAACTGCGGATGCCTTCGGGAGCATCCGGCTTCATATCAAATGTGTCCCCGTGACTAGGGCCACCAAATTGGTAGAGAAAAATGATCGACTTCGCTCGTCCTGCCCGCTTTCGAATCGCTGCGTTCTCTTCGGCCGCGAACAACTTCGACAACGTCAGCCCCAAAAAGCCGGTCGCTCCGCAGGTGAGTGCGGTTCGACGAGGCATCAGCGGTGACGTGCGGTCGGACATCAGAGTTCTCCGTAGGATGGGCACTCCTGCCCGTCCGGGTCGGGACAGAGTCCCCTACAAGCTTGTTGAGTCTGCGTCTCTCGCCGAGCTTGTTCAAGGCTCAAGCCGGAGCGGCCGGGAAGAATCGAGCTGACCACAACGGTCGCAACGCTTCTCGGTCGAGCGTCAATTCGCCGACCAATCGCCCACCGTTCAATCGCAGCCGAACCGAGGACTCTCCTTCGCTGAGCCACTCTGCCAGACCGTGATCCCAGCGAACCACTCGGCCGCGCTCGCGGCTGACCGGACCTTCGTAATCGAGGTACATCAGGCGATGCGCGGCGATGGATTCCGCAGCGAGTTCGATCGCAGGAGCTTTCAGCCAACGCGCAGGACTTTCTAAGAGCCTCCACGTTCGCGCGGTCTCTCCCGCTTCGATGAGCAAGTCCCAATGGACGAACGGGTGATCGTGAGTCAGCAGCGCGAATCGCGGCATGGGAGTGAAATCTCAAATCTCAAATCTCAAATCTCAAATTTGAAATCTCAAATTTGAAATTTCCGGTTATTGCATCACGCCTTTCGTGATGCTCATGAAGGCGTCTTCCAGCGTTTCGGTCTTGCCTTGGAATTCGATGGCGGGGAAGCCGGCTTGGATCAGCCCCCGCAGCAATTGATGTTGAGCGTCTGGATCGCCGTCGAACTCGAACGCGACATCTACTCCGGCGACCTGTACGGCGGAGACATACGGTTGCTCGAACAGCCAGCGTTCCAGGGCGGCGGGGCCGTGTTTTGGGTTGTCGTCGGCGAGCAACTTGACGCACAGCGTCTTCTGACCGGTTTGTCCGTCCTCGTGACGCTGCCGCTTTGACAATTCTTCGACCGTGCCGAAGGCGAGGATGTGTCCCGCCTCGATGATCGCGGCCGAATCGCAGATCTCGCCCAGCTCGGTGAGGATGTGCGAGCTGATGAGGATCGTCTTGCTCATCTGCGTGGCCATCAGGCGGATCAACTCGCGCAGTTCGATGCGGGCGCGGGGGTCGAGTCCCGCGGCTGGCTCGTCGAGGATCAGCACTTGGGGATCGTGGATCAAACAGCGGCCGAGGGCGAGTCGTTGCGACTGTCCCTTCGACAGTGTGAAGATCGGCTTCTCCGCCAGCTTGCGCAGCTCGGTGAAGACCAGCACGTTTTCCAGCGAGTCACGCCGCTTGGCTCCGCGTAGGCCGTAGGCGCGTGCGAAGAAGTCGAGGTACTCGATCACGTTCATGTTGTGATACTTGCCGAAGTGGTCCGGCATGAAGCCGAGCACCTTGCGGACCTTGTCCGGGTCGTCGATGACCGAATGGCCACAGACGAACGCATCGCCGGCCGTCGGCGTGTCGAGCGTGGCGATGATGCGCATCGCGGTGGTCTTACCCGCTCCGTTCGGTCCGATGAAGCCCAGCACCTGGCCGGGATACGCTTTGAAGGAGACATCGTTGACCGCCTTCAGCTTGCCGAAGAACCGATGCAGATGCCGCAACTCCAGCACCGGCTCGCCCAACCACTGTTGCGGCTCGGCGGCGGCCAGCGTCGGCAATGGCTCTTCGTCAGGATTCATATCCACGTATTTGGCCTGGTCGTTCACGAGAAGGTCTCCACGTTCGGGCAACCACGATCCTTCAGCGACCGAGACATTTCAGCGTGCGCACGTCCGAACGGCAACGCGCTCCCTTCGCTACGACTGGCACATTTGGCACCAGCCGACCGGGATCTGAGCGGTTCGGCTCGGTTCACAACTGACTTCTGGACGGCGGTGGGCTCGGCTGACAACGTTGTCGTGTCCACGAAGGGGTCGGGAGTCTTTTTCATGCCGCACAACACGAGTCCAACAACCGGACAACTCTCGACTGCGGCATGAAAAAGACTCCCGACCCCGTCACCACCCACATCAGGAGCTTGTCATGTTGTTCGAACTGCGTCGGTCACTTGTTGCGTGCGTCACCTTGTTGTTGCTATCCGTCGTCGCGTTTGCCGAAGACAAACCAGCGGCCGAACCCAAGCCGGCTCCGGCCGCAGAAGCGAAAGCTCCGACCGACTTGTCCGGCCACTGGAGCGGGACTTGGTTGAGCCATTCCAACGGTCACGACGGACCGCTCACCGGCGACTTCCGCAAGATCGACGACGACCACTACTGCGTCCATTTCAGCGGGCGATTCATGGGTCTGCTGCCGTTCGATTACGACGTCGTGTTGACCGTGACCGAACGCAAAGGGGACCAGATGACAATGTCCGGTTCGTCGAACCTGGGCTTCCTGTTCGGCACATTCTGGTACACGGCGACCGTGACCGACACCAGCTTTGTCGCGTCGTATTGCTCGAAGCGCGATCAAGGGGTCTTCAACATGACGCGCTGTACGCGGTGTTGCCGGTAGTCGTGATGGGGCGAGCGGAATGAGGAATGATGCACGCGAAAGCGCGGCGGACGGCGTTGCTTTCCGTGACTCATTCTTTGTTCGTCGTTCTTCATTCCCAATGCTCCCCGCCGTAACATCCTCGCGCTATGCCTGACTTCCGTTACATCGCGAAAGAGCTTTCCGGCCGAGAGGTCACTGGTGTCCTGAGCGCCAACAGTGAGCTCGACGTCGTTTCGCAGTTGTCCGGCAAGCAGCTCTTCCCCGTGAAGATTCAGGCGTCGCAAGCGACGACAAACTCCACGATGGCCTGGTTCCGCCGGCCGCGATCGGGACATCTGGCGACGTTTTTTTCGCAGTTGGCCGACTTGCTGCGAGCGGGCGTTCCCTTGCTACGGTCCTTGGAGTTGCTCGAACGGCAAACGTCCCACGCCGGGTTGAAGACGGTGCTCCGCGATCTGCGTGAGAAAGTTGCCGACGGCACGCGGTTGGCCGAAGCGATGCGATTGCATCAGGACGTTTTCTCAGAGCTGGCGGTCAGCATGGTACGAGCCGGCGAGGAGGGGGCGTTCCTGGAAGACGTGCTCAAACAAATCGCCGACTTCACCGAGCACCAGCAGGAACTCAAGAGCCGCGTGTTAGGGGCGATGGCGTATCCGTTCTTTCTGCTCTTCGCCGGAGTGGCCGTCGTCTGGGCGATGCTGGTGTGGTTCGTGCCGATGTTCGCACCGGTCTTCGATCGCATGGCCGAGCGAGGTGAACTCCCCTGGGCGACCACCGCGTTGATGGCCCTCAGCACCTATGTGAGCAGTTATTGGATCATCACGATTCTGGCCATCGTCGGCGTGATTGCCTTCGTGCGGCAACGGCTGCAAACGGAGGCAGGCTTGCGACAGTGGCATCGCATTGCCATCGGTATGCCGGCGATGGGGCCGGTGATTCGCAGCCTGGCGGTCGCGCGGTTTTGTCGAATCCTCGGCACGCTGTTGAAGAACGGCGTGCCGATCCTGCAATCGCTGCGAATCGCCAAGGACGCCACCGGCAACCGCGTGTTGACCGACGCCATCGCCGCCGCCGCTGACAGCGTCTCAACCGGCAAGTCGCTCGCCGCGCCGCTGGGCCAGAGCCAACAGTTCCCGGCCGAAGTGATCGAAATGATTTCGGTCGGCGAAGAGGCGAACAACTTGGAACATGTGCTCGTCAACGTGGCCGACACAATGGAACGCCGCACTCACCGCCTGCTGGAACTGGCCGTCCGTTTGTTGGAGCCGTTGATGCTGGTCATCATGGCGTTGCTGATCCTCTTCGTCGTCATCGGCCTGCTGCTGCCGGTCATGAAGAGCTCCGGAACGCTGTAGTGCGGTGGTGCTCAAAGGGAGGGCGAGGCTCCCGCCGAGCCTTCGCGCGAATCAATGTTCCTACGCATGCCGGCTCGGCGGGAGCCTCGCCCTCCCGGCATTCAGACACGTCTTAATCGCAAAGTCGATCGGCATGTCGGTGCGCAAGACCTGGAAGTCGATGCTCAAGTCGCGGCACTGACGACGCAGCGATTCCCGATGCGCGATGAACTCACGCTGATAAGCGGCTCGCAACAAGCGTGGCTCGACCGGCAAGTCGGCCCAGCCTTCCAGGCCGTGGAACAGCGTTGGGTCATCAAACGGAAAGTCTTCCTCCGCCGGATCGACGATTTGCCACACGCGGACATCGTGCTTTTGATGCCGCAGGCGTTTCAGTCCGAGCAGCAGCGAATCCGCATCGGCGAAGAGATCGCTCAGCAAGATGACGACGCCACGGTGTGTCAGCCGTTCGGCGATGCCGGCGAAGAGAGAATCGGAAATTTGAGATTTGAGATTTGAGATTTGAGATTTCAAATTGGAATTGGCTGATACCGTCGTCTCCAGCACATGCGAAATCTGTTTCCAATGCGCGGGTTGGCTGCCGGGTCGAACGGCTTGCGAGACCTCGCGGTCAAACGCCATCAGGCCGACGGCGTCTTGTTGTTTGACAACGATGTAGCTGATCGCGGCGGCGACGTGCTTCGCGAATTCCAACTTCGAGAGCGGTGCGGTGTCCGAGCGGTATGTCATCGACTCGCTGGCATCCAGCAGCAGGTGACAGGCGAAGTTCGTCTCTTCCTCGAACTGTTTGACGAAGACGCGGTCGCTGCGGCCGTAGACTTTCCAATCGACGTACCGCAGGTCGTCACCGGGAGCGTACTCGCGGTGCTCGGCGAATTCGGCGGCGAAGCCGTGAAAGGGGCTGCGATGTGCTCCCGTGACCGCCCCTTCGACGGTGCCGCGAGCGTGCAGCGTCAGCCCTTCCAGCTTGCTGAGCGTTCGCGGATCGAAATACGGCAGGTGATGAGCCATTGAAAAGTAGCCGGCTCTCGCCGAGAGCCGAAAAATGAGACGATAAAGCCTGTGCCGATTGATGAATCCAAAAACAATTATGATCGCAACGCGGAGATCGGCTCTCGGCGAGAGCCGGCTACGTCGGCCGGAACGTGCTCGATCAGCCGCCGCACCAGTGCGTCGGCCGTCAGCCCCTCGGCTTCGGCGTGAAAGTTCAAAACGAGTCGATGTCGCAGCACCGGTGCCGCGACCGCTTGCACATCATCCAACGTTGCGTGAGTCTGCCCACGCAACACGGCACGAGCCTTCGCGCCCAGAATCAAACACTGACTCGCGCGCGGCCCCGCTCCCCAAGAGACGAAGTCTCGCACGAAGGCTGGTGCGTCGCTCGCCTCGTTGTCGCCACGACGAGTCAGCCGCGTGAGCTGCAACGCATACCGGATGACATGATCCGCGACCGGCACTCGCAGCACGATCTGTTGCAGCCGCAGCAAGTCTTCCTGGCCGAGCACTTTTTCAATCACCGCATGAGTGCCGCCCGTGGTGCTGCGGACGATGTTGAACTCTTCGTCTTCGGTCGGATAATCCACTTTCACTTGCAGCATGAACCGGTCGAGCTGCGCTTCGGGCAGCGGGTACGTTCCTTCTTGCTCGATCGGGTTCTGTGTGGCGAGCACGAAGAATGGCGATGGCAACAGATGCCGCTTGCCGCCGACGGTGACTTGCCGTTCCTGCATCGCTTCGAGCAACGCCGCTTGCGTCTTCGGCGGCGTGCGATTGATCTCGTCGGCCAGCAGCACGCTCGCGAAGACCGGTCCCGGCAGGAATCGCAGTTCGCGAGTGCCGGACAGTTTGTCCTCTTGAATGACCTCGGTGCCGGTGATGTCCGCCGGCATCAAGTCGGGCGTGAACTGAATCCGATTGAACGACAGGCTGAGCGTGTCGGCCAGCGTCCGGACCATCAACGTCTTTGCGAGTCCTGGCACGCCAACCAGCAAGCAATGTCCGCCGGCCAGCATCGCGATCAGCAACTCTTCGATGACCCGCTGCTGACCGACGATGATCTTGCCCAACTCGCGCGTGACGCGCTGATAGCTGTCGGCCAGTTGCTGCACGGCGGCGAGATCAGATTCGGTCGGCACGTTGGTTTCCTCGTAGCACAGGCGGCTCGCCTGTGATTTGCGTTCTGGAAGACGCAGGCGAGCCGCCTGCGCTACGGCTTTCGGCGTTGTGCGAACAGCCAGTCGTACATTTCTCGGTCCTTGTAGGCTCCGTTCCAACTATCGTGGCCGACTTCGGGATACTCGGTGAATTTGGGATTTCCGCCGGCGGCTTTGAGGGCCTCGACGATTTCGCGTGTGCGTTCGACTTTCACGACTTGGTCCTTCCCGCCGTGAAACGTCCAGATGGGAATGTGCGCGATGTTCTTGGCTTGGCTGAGATCGCAGCCACCGCAGACCGGCACGGCGGCGGCGAAGCGTTGCGGGTGGCGACTGATGGCATCCCAGGTGCCGAAGCCACCCATCGACAGACCGGTGATGTACTCGCGATTGGTGTCGATCGGGAGTTCCTTTTCCAATCCGTCGAGACACTGCATGACCAGCTTGTTGGTCGGTGACTCTTGCTCCGGAATCACGACTTTGTTGGTGGTCCAGTCGATGTCGGCCCACTTCGTGTTGTCCGGGCACTGCGGCACGACGACGAAGTAGGGGAACTTGGTGAGGAACTCTTCCGTCGCGAATGTCTTCACGCCATGCACGAGCGGCTTGGTGTTGTCGTTGCCGCGTTCGCCGGCTCCGTGCAGGAACAGCACGAGCGGATATTTTTGGCCGGCTTCGAGCTTGGCGGGCTGGAGGAATCGGTAGAGCAGCGTCTGGTCGGCGGCGTTCTTGAACTGCTTCTTCTCAAACTTGTCCGCCAACTCATCGGCAAACAGCGAGCGAGCGGACAGGCCGCAGAGCAGCACCACTAAGACGGACACAATCAACAATTTCAGAAGCGACATCTGAGTTCCTATTTCAAGCGGATCGGCTGAGGGGTCAGGTGTTCTGATTTCTGTTTTGCTGTTGCGAAGCGGAGCGAATTGTTGACGGGGCGACTGCCGGCAAATCAAGGTTGGGTAGATTGCGGGAGCAAAACAGAAATCAGAACACCTGACCCCGACTGTGATCCCGTCGCGATTGTAGCGAGACTTTGGCTCTTCACACTCGTCCGTTACGGTACGGCCCCATGACAGACACCACGACGACCACCAAATACCTCAACCGCGAACTGAGCTGGTTGGAATTCAACCAGCGCGTGCTCGCGGAGGCTCAAGACGCCAATGTGCCGTTGCTGGAGCGGCTGAAGTTCCTGGCGATCACCGCGTCGAACCTCGATGAGTTCTTCATGGTCCGCGTTGGCAGCTTGCAGATGCTGCTGGCTCAGGGCATCACGAAGCCCGATCCCGCTGGGATGACGCCGGAGCAACAGCTTCAGGCCATCGGCACGCGCACGCACCAGATGGCGAACGAGCAATACACCTGCTTCCTGCAAGAGGTCGAACCGAAGCTGGCGGAAGCGGGTCTGCGGCGACGCCGCGCGGCGGAACTGGCTCCACGGCAAGCCAAGCTCGCCGAGCAACTGTTCGACAACGAGCTGTCGAGCATCCTGACGCCGATCGCGGTCACGTCATCCGAGGATTTTCCGCTGCTCGCCACGCAATCACTGAGCGTCTGCGTGCGGCTTGACCCGGCGGCCAACGACGAGACGAAGACGCCGCGATTCGCGATCATCCCGTTCGGAAAACTGACCTCGCGATTTGTCTCGCTTCCGACCGAGAACGGTTACGAGTTCATGCTGCTGGAGGATGTGATCGCTCAGCACGCACAACGCTTCTTTCCCGGCGAGAAGGTTTGCGAGTGCGTGCCGTTCCGCATCACTCGCAACGCGGACCTGAGCCTTCGCGAAGACCTCGCGGCCGATCTGCTGGCCGAGATGGAAGAGGTTTTGGAGACTCGCCGCACCGGTGCGTGCGTGCGGCTGGAAGTCTCCGACTATGTGACCACCCAACTGCTGGCGTTCTTGCAAGACGCTCTGAAGGTGGCGAACGAATCGGTCTTTGTCATTCCCGGACCGCTCGACCTGTCGGCGTATATGCAGCTTTGCGAACGATCGGGGTTCGATCATCTGCGCTACGAATCGTGGCCGCCGCAGCCGTCCCCCAGCGTGGATCTGGGCAGCAGCATGTTTCAGGTGTTGCAGCGGCAAGACCTGATGCTGGTGCATCCGTACGAAAGCTTCGAGCCTGTGCTGCGATTGCTCGAAGAGGCGGCCGACGATCCGCAGGTGCTGGCGATCAAGCAAGTTCTGTATCGCACCAGCCGCAACAGTCCGATCGTGGCCGCTCTGCAACGTGCCGCTGAGAAGGGCAAGTACGTCACGGTGGTCGTCGAACTCAAAGCCCGCTTTGATGAGGCTCGCAATATCGAGTGGGCCAAGAGCCTCGAATTGGCGGGAGCGCAAGTCCTCTACGGTGTCAAAGGACTGAAGACGCACGCCAAGTGTTTGGTCATCGTCCGCCGCGAGCCGCAAGGCATTGTCCGCTACGTCCACTTCGGAACGGGCAACTACAACGAATCCACCGCGCGGCTTTACAGTGACGTCAGCTTTATGACCAGCAATGAGGAGCTTGGTGCCGACGCGACCAGCTTCTTCAACGCGATCACCGGCTACTCGCAGCCGATGAATTTCCGAAAGATCGACATGGCCCCGCTCGGCCTGCGGCCGAAGTTGCTCGAAATGATCGAAGCCGAAACGCAGCGGAAAAAGCATGGCCAGAAAGCGGTCATCCTCGCCAAGCTGAACTCGCTAGTCTGCCCGAAGATCATCGACGCTCTGTACGAAGCCTCGCAGGCGGGAGTGAAGATCAAGCTCAACATTCGCGGCATCTGCTGTCTGCGGCCAGGGGTCAAAGGGCTGAGCGAGAACATTTCCGTCGTCAGCATCGTGGACCGCTTCCTGGAGCACGGCCGCGTGATGTTCTTCTATCACGGCGGCGACGAGCGAGTCTGCATTTCGTCCGCCGATTGGATGCCCCGCAATTTGGAACGCCGTGTCGAATTGCTGGTCCCCATCGAAGACCGGGCGCTGCGCACGCGGCTGATCAGCGTTCTCGAAAACTATTTTGATGACAACGTGAAAGCTCGCCGGCTGAATTCCGACGGCAGCTACTCGCGAGTCAAACAGGGCAAGAGCGCGCCGCACCGCACCCAAGAGGTCTTGTTTCGCGAAACCTGCGAGATCGGCCGACTGGCCGAAAACTCTCGCCGCACGGTCTTCGAACCACATCGCGCCAACGGAGCACCATGAAAACTCTCCTTCTCCTACGACACGGCAAATCGAGTTGGAAGGACACGACGCTGTCCGACCATGATCGCCCGCTGAAAAAGCGCGGCCGCGAAGCGGCCCAACGCATGGGCTGCCGATTGAGCGAACTCAATCTCGTCCCGGAACACATTCTGAGTTCGTCCGCCGCGCGTGCGCTGGAGACGGCTCGACTCGCGGTGGAAGCCGCGAAGTATCCGGGTGAAGTCGAGACCGTCCCGGCTTTGTATCACGCCGATCCGCAGAGCTTGGTGGCCATCGTGTCGCACGTTCCTGACCGATTCGCCAGCGTGCTCATCATCGGCCACAACCCCGGCCTGGAAGATTGGCTCGCGCGTTTGATCGGTCGCCGCGAAACGGTTTCCACTGCGGCATTGGCGCAGGTGGAATTGCCGTTGGAGTCCTGGCTCGACTTCTCACCCGACACGCGCGGAGAACTCAAAGGGCTGTGGCGGCCGAGCGAACTTGAAACCGCGTGATCCTGGCGGTGTGTCACGACTTCTCTTCGTGCTGTGGGTCGGTCTTGGGCGGCGCCCAGTTCTTCATGCCGTCAGAGACTTCTTTGATCTCGCGGATGCGTTCGGCCGTCGGGGGTTCGTTGGTGCCGAACTGCACGATCTTCGGCTTGCGGTGGCGAGTCAGCTTGTACCTGGTGAATGCCTTCGGCTTGCGAAAGATCCCGAACCACTTCTCTTCTTCGGCATCGACGATGTCTTTCGGATTCTCACGCAGCAGGAAGAGGAGGATCGCCAATCCCAGAAAGAGCCCCGACACGGCGAGCACCGGCTTCGTCGGTTCATTGGCGAAGATCAAGATGATGAAGCCGATGAAGACAATGCCGAGAAAACAGACGGCTCCCGTCGCCAGCCAAGCGACCGCTTCGCTTCCACTGTCTTTGCCTTTGTTTCCGGACATGCTGCGATCCCGACCTGAGCTGAACTAGAAGCGGTTTCAATACCAGCATACTAGCCCGACGTGCCAGCGAGGGAATGCCATTCAACGGCGATGTTGATCCCTCGGTGGCGCGTCGGGCTAGCGATGAAACCGGGCGACTACTTCGGTCCCCCACCGTGGACGAAGATGTCGAGGTAAATCACCAGGACCATCAGTCCCAAGACGAAGGCCATGCCGCAATAGGTCGCGCCGATCAGCACTTTTTCGCTGGGGCGTTTGCGAGTCACCGCTTCCCAGCAGAGGAAGACCATGTGGCCGCCGTCGAGCACCGGGATCGGCAGGAAGTTCAGCACCGCCAGGTTGATGCTCAAGAAGCCAAGGAACAGCAGCATCGGTGTCAGCCCCTGCGAGACGACGTCGTGAGCCACTTGAGCAATACCGATCGGGCCGTGCAGTTCCTTGAACGACAAGTCGCCGCGGAACAGGCTGCGGAGCGTCAGATAGACCTCCAACATTTTGCTGCTGGAGTGATGCGCCGCCATCTCCAGCGCTGCTCCCACCGACTTCGCTTTATGGATGATGCCTTCGTCACGCAGGATGAAGCCGCGATCCGGGAAGTATGACGCCCCGTTGGGATCGCGAGTTGGCTCCAGGACGACGTCGCGCGTCTTGCCTCCGCCGCTGACCGTGAGCCGCGCGTGTCGTGTCGCCGCCAACTGCATCATCCAGTACGCCTGCGCCCAGATGGTGGCCTCGGCTCCGTCGCTGACTTCGAACGTCTTCATCTTTCCGTTTTTGTCGCCGTAGCCGTCCGGTTCGGCTCCGGGAGGCAGAAAGAGTTCGACGGCGGTGATGCGTTCATTCGGAGCGATCTTCCCTTCGGCCGGACTGCCCGGCTCGACCTTCAGAACTTGCGACGTGATTTGAAACGCGATGCCGATGGAAGGGATCGACAGCGGCGACGTGCGGAAGTCGCAATGATCGACCCAGCCGGATCGGTCCAACGGCGTAATTTCAAACGGTGGCAATTCCCTGGTGCCGCCGACGTCGCGAGTGACCACGACCTTCACCGGTTGGCCGTGGTGGGATTGAAAGTAATCTCCCAGTTCCACTGGATTGAGTGTGTGACCGACCGCCTGGCCATCGACTTCCACGATCTTGTCGCCGGGCTTCAGACCCACGATGGCCGCCGGAGAACCGTCCTGAATCGCGACGATCTTTTCGATGTCCATCGACAGGCCCAGATTGCGGAACCGATTCGGCCCGACCTGAATCGTGACGAGTTCCGGCGGGGGAGCCTGCTCTCCGGGCTTCGCCGGTTTGAGCGGACGTTCGACGACGAAGTCCAAGGTCTCGTGCCGGCGAGCGATCAACAGCGACTGCAATTCCGGGAAGCTCTTCACCGGCTGATCGCCGACTTTCACGATGCGATCGCCATCGCGAAACGCCGCTCCATCCGCCGGCATTCCGGGGAAGGCGACGGGGCCGTCGGCCCGCAGCATCGGCACCAGTCGGACGTCCTTGTTGGCGGTCACACCAATCAAGCGGCGCGTCTCCGAACTATCCGGCTTGAGCTTCACGTGGAACGGCTTTTTGTCGCTTTCAGTGATCCCTTCCAGTTCCACGTCTTCCGACGTCAGCGCCACGCCGACCATGATATCCACGTACTCGGAGGCCTTGCGGCCGTTGATGACCGTGATCTGATCTCCGGTTCGCAATCCCGCTCGCCACGCCGGATTGCCGACCCGCACGCCGCCGATCCGAGCCGGCTTGGTCTCGACGCCACTGTGAAACGCGATCGCGAAGAACAGCAGGCCGGTGAAGATATTCATGATCACGCCGGCCGAGATGATCGCCATCCGCTGCCACACCGCCTTCGCCGAATACGAACGCGGGTCTTGGGCGATCTCTTCACTGCTGAGCTGGCTGGGATCAATATCGTCCTGCCCCAGCATCTTCACATAGCCGCCGAACGGGATCGCCGACAAGGCGTACTCGGTGTCCCCGATTTTGAAGCTCCACAGGATCGGGCCGAAGCCGATGCTGAAGCGTTCCACGAACACACCGCACCATTTGGCGACGGCGAAATGCCCCAGTTCGTGGAAGAAAATCACAAAGCCCAAGCCGATCGCGACCCACAACCAATTCAGGGCGTTGGCGGCAAACTTGGAAAGATCGAACGCGGCCAGCAAATCCATTGAATTCAAGTCCACCGAGCAATCTCCTGGCAAAGCCCATCAGTCCGGTCACGGCCATTGAGCCAGCGACAGGGAGGGATTGAAGTCTTGTTGATCGAGCACAACTCGATACCACCACGGACTGTCGCAGAAACCGAGACTCCCCGCCAGGAATCTTTCGGACATCGACTACGCCTGGGGTGCGTAGATCAGCTTGCCGCAGCTAATGCAGAAAATAAATTTCCCGCCTCGCAGTTCGACACATTGCTGTGGCGAGAGGGACACATAGCACGACGTGCAGACGCTGTTTTCGACCGATGCCAGCGAGTCGGCTCCGTGAGCGATCACCAAACGGCGGTAAGTCGCCATGTGCTCGGCGGGGATGATGGATTCGGCTTCGGCGACCGCCGGCAGAAGCCTCGTCGCTCGTTCCTTCAGGCCGGCTTCGGCGGCGGCGACCTGTTCGGTCATCTTGCGGACATCGTCCTTGGCTTCCGCGACGACTTTCTCCGCGTCAGCGACCTTAGTCTTCAGTTTGTCGGCCTGTTCCATGCAATCGAGGATTTCATCTTCGAGCACACTATTGGCCATTTTATCCGCCGCGATTTGTCCTTTGAGGATATCGAACTCGCGGTTCGTGCTGGCCATGTTCAGCTTGGCATTGAGGTCCGCCAGCTTCGCCTCATTCGTCTTCAGTTGCAGATTTTTCTGATCGGCCAGCTTGCGTTGAGCGGTGTGCAGAGCCTTGATTTCATCCAGTTCGACTTGCCGCTTGGCCAGTGCGTTCTCTTTGACTTTGATGAGCCGCGGGCCTTTATCGAGTTCCTCCTGCACCCCTTTGAGCTTTTGCTGCAATTCGTGGAGGAACTGTAAACCGTTATTCGAGACAGCCATGTGCGGCGGCTCCGGTGAGAAAAATTTGTGGATAGCAGCGAGTTTTAACCGCTGACCCACGTGAGCAGTAGCCTCGGAGAGCAGAACTACTTCCCCGGTTCATCCGGCAGCAGGACTTCCGTCTCCGGCCGTTTGGCACGAGCGGGCTTCGGCGGCGCGGCTTCGTTGCGTGGTGTTGTGTCGGAATGTGAAAGGTCTCCGAACCAAGCGATTGCGAGTTGCGAGACGCCCGATTGCCACACTTGTCGCGTGTCGGCAGCGGACTTCGTATCCGCCAATTCATCGAGCCATTGGTCGATCTCCCGCAAGCGCGCGTGCCATTCCTCGGGATGTTCGCGCACGTCATTCGCCCAAGCGAGACTGCGCTCACGTACCTCTGCAAACTGTGCCGGCCAAGCCTCGGCCAGCGACTGCGGAATCCAGTGATCCTCGACGCGAACGAATTCCTGCGTCGTCGGTTCTTGCTCGGCCCAGCGAATTCTCACGACTCCGGTTCCGACCGCCGACGAGGTCAACTCGACTTGAACTTTTCCGAACTGCGAAAAAGGATCATCGGCCGAACCGCGTGTATCGCCGACCGCGATTCGTCCCAGCGTGGCCAACAGCTTGTCACCCGTTTGATCGAGAAACCGATCCAGCTCAATGGACCGCAACCGCTTCAAGTCGTTGAGTTCGCTGTCGCCGATTACATCCAGGAGTTTCGCCAATGCCGTCGGATCGAACGGCAAGTTCGTTCCCGCGCCGCGTTCGTTGTCGCCTGACTTCGGCGGCGTGAGGGAGCTCAGCTTCTGCGGCAGAACTTGGCGAGCCTTCTGCCAAGTGGCCACGAACGGTCCCCACGATTTCTCGTCCAAGCGTTCGGCAACATCGCGCACGAGCCGTTGCACATCACGCCGGTACGACGGTGGCAAGAATTCCCACAACGCGCGCGACTGCCGTTTCTCTAAACCATGAAGCACACGTCGCACGGCTTCGTCAGCGCCCGGTGGCGACTGACTCGCCGCTGATTCGGAGACACCCGGCGGCTTGGCGGCTTCGGGTTTTGAACAACCGCTGTTCATCCCGATCGACAGGCCGACGCACACAGCCAGCCATCCGAGTCGGCTCATCCAGCGTTGGCGTGTGTCGAACATCTGCACGATCCTTGCCGCGTCACGGGGTCGGGAGTCTTTTTCAGGCCGTAGTTCATCCAACGTCCTGAATTCAACAACCGACCGGCGGCCTGAAAAAGACTCCCGACCCCTTCGCGATCAATCACGCTTCTCGATCCGATACAGGTGCGACTTCGTTCGCACGAGCAGCGACTTGCCGGCCACGATGGGCGATGCACTCGAACCGTCGGCGAGCTTGCTCTCGGCAACCAACTCGAACTCGCGAGCGGCTTTGAAGACTTGCATGTCACCGTCTTGAGAGAAGCAATAGATCAAGCCGTCGGCGAGCAGCGGCGACGACCAATACTGTCCCGGCAGACGCTTCGACCAAATCTCCTTGCCAGTCTTGGCATCCAGGCAAGTCGCGATGCCGGCGTCATTCATCATGAAATACAAATCGCCGACCAACAGTTGCGAGGATCGCTTCGGAATTTTCTCGGCCGTTCGCCAGACGATGTTCTTCGTGATGTCCCCTTTGCCGTCAGGCTTCACGGCGACCAGCGCGTCTTTGCCGTCAGCGGCGTTGATGTAAACCAGACCGTTACCGAACAGCGGCCGAGCAGCGGCGTTCATGCCTCCGTGGTACACCGTCCAAATCGGCTCGCCAGTTTTCGGTTCGTAGGCGATCGTCGCGTATGCGAACGGGCTGATGAGCAATTCGCGGCCGCCCGCCTCAATAATCAACGGCGTTGAGTAGCCCTTCTTGGCATCTCCGTCGTTGGTCTTGTAGTCGATGCCGCGGTCCTTCTTCCAAACCGTCTTGCCGGTCTTCTTGTCGAGCGCTGCGATGTACTGCACGTCGTAGCCATCGAACGTCAGATACAGCAGATCGCCATGCACGATGGGAGACGAACCCGGCCCTCGGAAGTGATCGCATTCCAGATCGCGGCGTTCCCAAATCGTCTCGCCAGTCTTCGTGTCGAGGCACGCCGTCCCGTAACTGCCGAAATGGATGTAGACGCGGCCTTCCTCAATAAACGGCGTCGGCGAGGCGAACGTGTTGGTCGGATGCGTGATCTGTAGCTCCGACACCTCGAACAGTTTTCGATTGTGAATCACCTTGCCGGTTTCCAAATCGACGCAGACCGCAGACAAGTCGATCGGCTTGTCGAGCTTGATCCGCTCCTTCGTGTTGCCCTGGATATCCGGCGCGTTCGTCAGCCAAATCTGCTTGCCCCACACGACCGGTGACGACCACGCCCGCCCTGGGATCGGCGTCTTCCACACGATTTCCTTCGAGCCTTCCGCGAACGTGACTGGCAGTCCCTTCTCGGTCGATGTTCCATCGCCGCGCGGACCACGGAATTGATTCCACGGAGCATCCGCAGCCAGCGTGGAAGCACAGAGTCCAATCCAGAAAAAAGTGGCGAGCATTCGCATGTTGAGGTCTCGTTTGGCAGGGATGTTGGAGGGGTCTAACTGACAAATCAACTTCGGCAACAGAGACGGAGAACGGCAGCACCGCATCGCGCATTGGCCACTTCTTTTTCACGCTTCAGCGAGGCGTGTGTGCTTGAGTCGCACAGCAGGCAGACGCTTGAGCCGCTGATTTCTGGGGTCAACCTCGATGCCGACGGACTCCAGCGCCGTCACACCCAGAATGGGTTCCGCGTCGCCTTCGGCAAAAATAATGGTCCCGCCAACAATCTCGCCCATGAATTCAATGTCCGCGGTCGTCACGTCCATCTTCAGTTCCGAGCCATCCGCCAATTCATAAACGCGTTGGCCTTTGGGCTTGAGGCCAATCGCTTCCAAATGCTTTCGCGGAACCAGCGAATCGGTGGTCCCCGTATCGACCAGGAACAGGTCTTCCCAAGACAACGTCGGATCCGCCGGATTGCGAATCGTCACTGTGACGTGTGTGACACCCATGTCATGGCCCTTCGACTTCGTGCGGAATGCCGCGCTCTGCACGACTTTGTGAATCAAGGATCGGAAGCCATCTTGTCGATTGCGAACGCTCGACACAACGGCGGTCACGGCGGGACGGTTCGAGAATCCCAGCCAGCCGACCAGTGCCGCATCCCCGTGACGATGAGCAGTCGCATCAAGAAGCTCCCGATGAGGATTGCCGATAAAACTCGACCGTCTTTCGGACTCCGTCTCGCAGCGAGGTGGCCTGCCAATCGGGAAAGAGATTCGAGATGTAATTCGGACTCGGCGGGACATTGGACGGGATTGCCGGACCATTGACCATGATCCGCGACATCGAGCCGGGAACGGCCGCCTCAATGGCCGAACGAAACTCTTCGGTCGTCGCCAGTTCGCTGGGAAGATCGACGACCGTGTGCCCCGGCGGACACTCGACTGCCGAGCGAACAAACGCACGAGCCACATCTTCCGCGTAGTCGTAACCGACGCACCCCGTGTACCCGATCGTGTAGCTCTCTCCGAGCGCGGCCGCTCGCGCGGCTAACGACGGGCCGGCCGTCAAACCTTGATCGCGTTCGGGACCGTAGACCACATGCGGACGCACAGCGACCGAGGCGATCCCAAAGTGACGCCAGTACTGCTCGGCGATCAGGTCCACCGCTTGCTTGAACGCGCCGTAAAAAGTCGGCGGTCGGTTCGGCTCATCGTTTGAGTCGCCGGCTTCTGGCCCATAGACCGCATACGAACTCGCGTAGGACAGCGAGCGAACTCGACCCGACCGCCGCGCCGCCTCGAACAGGGCCGTGCTCCCCAGCACGTTGGCCTGACAGCCCAGCCACGGATCCGTTTGACATTCCGGAGTCAGCAACGCCGCCAGATGAATGACGTGAGTCACGCCATGCTGCTCGATGACGCTCTGCATCCGATCGCGATCCAACAGCGAGGCTTCAATCGAAACCACCTCCGCCGCACGTTCGCCGAGCACTCGCTGCCAGCGCGCCGGAGCCGGCTGCACATCCACCACCACCGGCTTCGCATTTCGCGCGAGCAACTCCCGCAACACCCAAGTGCCAATGAAACCGCTGCCGCCAGTCACCAACACCGTGCTGCTCATCGTTGCTCCCATTTTGCTACAAACGAGTCATCGTGATGGTGTTCGATCCG
The DNA here is from genome assembly GCA_945893075.1 of Planctomyces sp. SH-PL62. GTDB lineage: Bacteria > Planctomycetota > Planctomycetia > Planctomycetales > Planctomycetaceae > SXKJ01. The sequence goes on from CAMDDX010000022.1 coordinate 19,276, forward strand.
CCGAGGATTTTCGAGTGTGACGACCAGAAGCCGCTGATTGACTTCCGCGAACCGCGTGAATAAACCGCTTGGCGTCGGCCGATCAAGGACCGGGACATTCAAGGGAATACGATGACGCGGCGACTCCTCGATGTGATTGGGTTTTCCGCTGCGGCGCTCGATGCGGTCTCGCTGATCTGCTTCGGCACCTGGTTGTCGCAGACCGATTGGATGTTCGGTCATTATTCCGGACCACCTGGACCACTGCTGGCCGCGATGTGGTCTGGCGTCGGAGGTCTGGTGGCTACCGCCATGTGGCTCGGCCTCTGTATCCGCGAAGGCATTCGCGCACCGCATGAGGCGGCACCGCGCTCGGCGCGACCTTGGTTGAAGTGGGTCTTCGGTATTGGGCTCGTTTTGCTCTGTGTTCCGATCGGCTTCATCGTGATGGTCGGCAAGTCCGCGCTGCCGAAAGCGCAGTGGGAGGCGGGACTGAAAGAACTCGATTCCGCCTCTGCGACGGTGCCCCAATTGATCCAAGCGATCAAGTCGGACGACTACCATCGTCGTTGGCGAGCCGCTCAAGCCGTGTCCAAGAGCGTGATGCGGAACTCACCCGCTGAGATGCCCTCCGACATGCCGCCCGCCGCGGAGTTCCCAACCAAGACCGTGGATGTCCGAGCCGATCGAAAACACTTGCCGGAACTGGTCGCTGCATTGGCCGACTCGCTGACCGGCCAAGACCTGATCGGCTCGGAGTCCGCGGCGGCTCTGGGGGCGCTCGGCCGCGACGCGGAGTCAGCGGTCCCCGCGCTCGTCGCAGCAGCTCGCCGTGCTTCGGGCGAGCCGGAGTCTGAGCATGACACCGACGTGCTGCGCTGGAGGTCCGTCGAAGCACTGGCCCAAATCCGCCCCGCTGGCATGGCCGCGCTGATCAAACTCGTGGACGACAAGAATCCCGCGGTTCGCCGCCAAGTCGTCGGTCAACTCGGCACGATCGGCCCCGAAGCCAAGGCCGCCATCCCCGCACTCGAACGTGTACTCAACGATGACGACGAAGCCGTGCGTCAACGAGCCCAGATCGCGCTGCCAAGAATCGACCCACACTGGAAGCCTCCGGCAGACGGGAAGTAAGGCTGCGCGAATGCGCGGGGCCGATACCAGTTGCGTCGGTTCGCCGACATCAAATGGGGCTGGCGCAGTCCTGTGAATAAGATATGTTGCTATCGATGTCGTACACGACCAGCACGGAGCCGAAATCATGAGCGAGCTAATTCAAATCGAACAACGCTTGGCCGCCGTTGAGAAAGAACTGGCCGAGTTGAAAGCGCGTTCGCCGAGCCAGCGATTGGGGAATCCCTGGAAGCGCATGCAAGGAATGCTCGCAAACGAACCGCTGGTCGATGAATGGCAGCAGGCGATGGAGGCATACCGCCAACAAAAGGATGCAGAGGACCGGCGGCCATGAAGCTCTTTGTCCTCGACACGGACACGCTGACGCTCCATCAAAAAGGACATCCGGCCGTCGGCGACAACATTGCCTTGCACGATCCGGATGACTTGGCCATCAGCGTCATCACGGTCGAGGAACAACTCTCCGGCTGGTACACCGTACTTCGCAAAGCCAAGACGAAATCGAAACTGGCGCGGGCGTACTCGCAACTGGCCGCGTGCGTGGAATCGCTGGCGGATTTGCGGGTCTTGCCGTTCGATGAAGCGTGCATCGACCGCTTCGAGTCCCTGCGTGACGCTCGGCTGTCTGTGCGTTCGATGGATCTTCGGATCGCCGCGTCCGTGCTGGAACTCGGCGGCACGCTCGTCACGCGAAACATTCGCGACTTCGCTCAAGTGCCCGGACTTGTCGCCGAGGACTGGAGCGTCGGGCCATGAGCACCGCCGCGCCGACATCAAACGCGGGAGAGGGCTTCAGCCGCTCCGGGACGACCACAAGCCGCTGATTGACTTCCGCGAACAGCGCGAATAAACCGCTGAGCGAACAAATGATCGCGACGGTGACGGAGTACGATGCGTCGCAAGGGGCGACCATGAACGACAACCGAACTACACAGTCGGCCGACGCGATGGGCACCGGATGGCAGACTTCAATCCGTTGGCTTGCACTCGTCCTGGTCGTAGTCGTCGCAAGCGGAATTCTCCTCCCTGCCGTTCTATCGACGCGAAGCCGACGACTTCCTCCGGCATTCTTTAAGATTCGCGACATCGAAGTCGCGCTTGGAAATTACGCCCACGAACACGGCAATCTGCCGTTCGACGAAAGGGGTCCGACCTTTGCCCTTTACAAACTTCATGAACTGGTCGATGCCAAAAACTTTCTGCTCAACGAAGGCTCAAAAAACGTACCTCCAGAATGGGATCACGCGACCCAGCAATTGCGAGGCGGAGATGTCATTTACATCAACCAGCCAATCTCCAAGTTTGAGTCTGGCCAGATCGTTTTCATGGCCAAGCCGAAGCCCGGCGAGAAATGGACTTGGGTCGGTCATGTTTTTGGGGGGCCGCGCTCCGCGAGTTTCGCCATGCCGCCCGACGAACGAATCCTCGGCAGTTTTCGGACAGTTGATGATTTTTATGTTGTTGGCGAACGACTCTATGACGACTTAGCGAGCACACACGTCGTCGTCGGGCACTCTTGGGCTTCCACGTCGTCATGTGATAGTGCCGGTGTACGACTGATGTCGTCGGAAGTCGCTGGTCGTTCGATGCGATACTCGTTTGACAATGACCGACTTGTCCGTTGTGTAATTCATGTCCGAGCCGGCGAAATCACGGAAGAATTTGAAACCGATGAATTGGGGCAGATTACCGCCGTGAGACGCACGCCCGAAAACTGGCGTCAGCTTCTTGGCGAACTTGAAGACGCTCAAGACAACAAGGGTTCGCGATGAGTGCAAATCAACGTCTCTTCACGCTCGTGGTCGTCGCCAGTGGGTTCGCATCTATTGCTACAGCAGAGCCACTGGGCATCTCGTCTCACCCCGCGAACGTCTGGATCAAGCGGACTCCGTTGCCCGACGCTCCGGTCTCGCCGCGGTTGGGGTATGAGGGGGCGTGTGTTTGGGATCGGCGGCAGCAATTGCTCGTGAGGTCTGGCGGGCACAATCAAGGGGGTGGCGGCGAGCAGGGGGCGGAGGTTTGGACGTTCGATTTGGCGACGGCGAAGTGGACGCTCAAGGAGCCGAATACGTCGCCGCCGGGGGTTTGCTGCAACGCTCAGAATGTTTACGACCCGACGAGCGGGCGGTATGTGCGGTTTCCGTTCTTCAGCGGCAGCCACGGGTGGCAGTGGGCTCGCGAGCTGTATTTGAATGACTCGTCCGTGTGGACCTACGACCTTGGCGAGAACCGCTGGCGAAACCGGCGACCGTTGCCGACGCCCCGATTGGCTCCGTATCGCTGTGCCTCGTGGGACAGCGACGAACAGCTCGTCGTGGTCTTCGGCGGCGAGGGGAGCCACGAAGGGACGTTGCTCTACGACCCGGCCCGGAACGAGTGGCGTTGGCCCAAGCCCGCGAACGAGCCGGCCGCTCGCAGCGGTGGGAACATGGCCTACGATGAGGCTCGCAAGCTGCATGTGTTGTTCGGATCGCAGTTCGACAATGATGTTCACACTTGGGCCTACGACGTGCGCCGCAACGAGTGGCGCGATATGAAACCGGAAGTCCAACCGCCGACCGACAAGAACGACGCGGTGCTGACCTACGATCCGATTCATCGAGTCGTGCTGGCGATCATCAAGATCACGACGGGATCAGACGACTCGGCCAAGCACGAATTGCAGACGTGGGCCTACGACGCGGGAACGAATCGCTGGCAGCGGATGAATCCGACCGCCGAACCCGAATCGTCCAGCAACCGCGCGCGGAATCTGATCTTCGCTCCGGAGCTGAACCTCGCGATCCTCGAAAACTGCACGAGCAAGCCGCGCGAGCAACAGGTTTGGACGTATCGATTCGGTGACGCTCCGGCTGGTCCGGTGCCGACACCGGTGCTGAAACCACGATTGGTTCCGCCGCTGGTTGAGGACGGCGTTGTTTCAGTCATCGGGCCAGAGCGTGTGGAAATTCGTTGGACGGTCCCCGTAGACCCGTCGCTCCGCGACGGGAAATCCGCGTCACGGAGTGACGCGGCAACGATGCGCTATCACATCGAACGCGCCGTCGTCGAAGTCTACAGCGACGACCAATTGAAGCGGCTCAAGTCGCGCACGCCTCCGTTGGCCGAACCGATCGTCGGAGCCATCCGCCGCATCGGGCCGTTTCAACGGCTGACGACCGAGCCGCTCAAGACGACTTCGTTCGTGGACACGAAGATCAATCTCAACGAACCGCAAACGATCGAAGGCGAACCGAGCTACGACCGACCGTTGCACAAAGACCATCTCGAAGACTCCGGTCGCGAGTATCGCAAGGGAGTGTTCGCCTACCGGATTCGCTCGGTCGATGATGCGGGAAAGGAAAGTGGTCCGTCCCCTGCCCTGTTCACGGTCCCATCGTCGCCGCAAAACGTCTTCAGCCGTGAAGACGGAATCGCCTGCCAATTGAAATGGTCGCCGAATCCCGAACGAGGTATCGCCGGCTATCGCGTCTATCGGATGGATGGCCGCTACGACAAAGACCCGGTCTCGCGACTGACGGCCGACCCGATCAAGGAGATGACCTTTCAAGACGAGTCCGCCGGCAAGCAGGCTCGGCGGTACTACATCGTTGCGGTGGACGCTCTGGGCCAAGAAGGTTTCCCATCGTCTCCCGTTTGGTTCCAGCGCGAGTGGCGTGATTTTTATCTGCCGTTCATCGGCGATTGGCACCAGTAGCCGCGCTCGCCAGAGCGTGGGCGAGTCGCCACAAATCCCACGTTCTGGTCCGCCGCGGCGGATGGCTACGGCGATTGCCGTTCTTCGAGCGTCGAACAAAAGGAATCATGCTCACTCGCTCGAATGCGAGTCGCAGGAGCGACTCGCCTACGTAGCTCAGTCGCTCCTGCGACTGAGATTTCATTTTGATCGACGCATCAAGGACTCTCGCCATGCAGTACCGGACACTCGGCCGAACCCGGATCAAAGTTTCCGCGATCTCGTTCGGAGCGGGGCCGGTCTCCGGGTTGATGACCGGCAGTGATGCGACCGCTCAAAGCGAAGTCGTCGCGGCAGCGGTCGAGGCGGGGATCAATTGGTTCGACACCGCGCCGGGTTACGGAGCGGGAAGCTCGGAAGCCAACCTGGGGCGAGCGTTGTCCGAGATCAAGCCTGCCCAGCCGATCCACATCGCGACCAAGGTTCGCATTCCGTTGGACTCAACCGAGCCGATTAGCGACTTCATTCGCCGCTCAGTGGAGGAGAGTTTGCAACGATCGAAAGTCAGTTCGGTCACGCTGCTGCAATTGCACAACGGGATCACGGCGGGACGTGGAGAAGAACCCGCGTCGATCACTCCCGACGAGATTCTCGCTCGCGGCGGAGTGGCGGACACGTTCGACAGGCTGCGTGACGAGGGACTCATCCTTCACACGGGACTGACCGGCACCGGCCAGCCGTCGGCGATGAAGACCGTGATTCGCTCTGGGCGATTCGACACCGTGCAGACGCCGTACAACGCACTCAATCCCAGCGCGGGGACGATGTCACCGGTTCGAGACGGCGACACGGACTACGGAAACATCCTGGCTGATTGCGCGGAGTTGCGGATGGGCGTGTTTGCCATTCGCGTGTTCGCGGCCGGCGCGTTGCTCGGCCAAGTGCCGAGCGCTCACACGCTCAAGACGCTGTACTTCCCGCTGGAGCTGTATCAGCGCGACGCGGCGCGGGCCGAGCAGCTTCGAGTCGAACTTGGCGACGGTGAGAGCATGACGGAGTTTGCGGTGCGTTTCGCGCTGTCGCATTCGGCGGTGAGTTCCGCCATCATCGGATTCGGCTCGCCTTGGCACGTTGGTGAGTTAGTTGGAGAGGGATCGTTTTTGGCAAAAAAATGAAGGGCAAAAAGATAGACGGCAAGAACATCATTGCGCTCTTCTGTACCACCCTGCTCCCGGTTTCATTTTTTTGCCCATCATTTTTTTGCCAAATCCAAAAATGGTTACTCAATGCCTCCACCCATCCTTCTCAAAAACCAAACCTCGACCGAACTCGTCCAAGCGTTGACCGATCTCGCGCTGCCCGATCGGCTCGTCCGGCAGTTACACGCGGCGGCGGTACGACGCGGCGCGACCGAGATTCCGTTTGAACTCCCGACCGTTTCGCCAAAAGTGCTTCAAAAAGTTCGCGAGCGTGTGACGATTCCCCGTCTGAAATTGCTCGACAAGATCGTCTCACCCCAAGACGGTTTCGCGAAGTATCTGTTTGAAGGGGACGGCGAGGGACGCTTCGAGGCGGTGCGCATTCCGTTGCTGCACCGGCCGGACGATCTGAAGTACGTCGTCTGCGTGAGTTCTCAAGTGGGTTGTGCGTTGGGATGTGTCTTCTGCGCAACCGGCCGAATGGGGTTTCAACGAAATCTCGCGACTTGGGAGATCGTCGATCAAGTCACGCAGATTCAAATGGATTCCGAGCATCCGGTGCGCGGCGTCGTCTTCATGGGCATGGGCGAGCCGATGCTCAATTACGATCGCGTGATTCAGGCGGCGCGCATCTTTTCGGAACCGTGTGGGATGGCGATTAACGCCAAGGCGATCACGATCTCGACCGTCGGAGTCGTGCCGGGCATCCGCCGCTTCACGGCCGAGCGGCATCCGTATCGTTTGATTGTGTCGTTGACGTCGGCCAAGTCCGAACAACGACAAAGCTTGCTGCCCATCGAGCGCGTCTATCCGTTGCCGGAGTTGCTCGCCGCCGTGCGCGAGTACCACGCGGTGACTCGCAAGCGCGTGACGTTCGCTTGGACCGTGCTCGCCGGGATCAACACCAGCCGCGAAGACGCGCGGGCGCTCGCCGAGCTGACCGAAGGGTTGCCGATCCTGCTCGACCTGATCGACGTGAACGATCCGACGGGACAGTTCCGTCGCCCCTCGACCGAAGAAGCCGATGCCTTTCGTGATGCACTGCGAGAAGAACTGAAGATGCCAGTCCAGCGCCGTTACAGCGGTGGGCAGGACATCCACGGTGCGTGTGGAATGCTCGCGGCGGTCGAGTCGTAGCCGCGTTCGCCAGAACGCGGGTTTTCACAGCGTTCGCCCGCACTCTGGCGAGTGCGGCTACGGTTTTGAAACCATCTCGACGCAAATCACTCGCGCACTTGTTTCACCAGTTTGTGAACCGACGCGGAGATGCGGTCTTCGATGCCCCCCTCCCAGCGGTAGGCGGGGCGGCCGTACTCGAACAGGTTCGAGCCACCTTCGTAGCCACCTTCCTCCCACACGCGGCGCGAAGGGATGTACGAGATCATGTCATCGGCATAGCCCATGACCCACGTCCCTTCGCCGAACTCCCGTTTGAAGCGGAGGGCATAATCGACAACGGTCTCGGCCCCCATGCCGACGACCAGCATCTCTTTGCCGAGCCGCCAAGCGTGAATCGGATACGGATAGGCCGACTCGAACTTGTCGCCGGCATCCAGCTTCTTCAGCAGCCGCCGAGACCAGCGGCCTTTGATGCCGGTGAGATCTTTCGACAACTCGGTCAGTTCCTCGCGCGTGACGTTCGTCAGATACGGCAGGTCGATGATCTCGAACGCCGTGCGCAGTCCCGATGAGACAGGTTTCAAGGGTTGCTTCAACGCTTCTTCGACTCCGACAGCCAGCATGTGTCCGTACTTTTCGCAGAGTTCCACCTTGCGGCGCGGTAGCGGGTTTTGGTCTCCGCCGCAGGTGTTGACGAACATTGCCGTCGTGCCGGGATGAGCCTTCTCAATTTCAAGCTGCGCGAAACCGGGATAGTCGCCACACCACGTCAGAAAGCTGAGCGTCGTCGGATGGCAGGCGTAGCCGAACAACACCGCTTCCAGCTTTCCATCCGGCCGAGTCACGGTCATCACCGGCACGGAATGATCGACTGGTCCGACGAGCGGCGTTCCTTTGGCGATCAGGTCCGGCACATCCGCCTCGCGGTTGTTACGGCGATTGACCGCGAATGTCGCTTTGCCCTCGCCGAGTTGCAGGTTCGCGGGAGCCAGTTTCGACAACGCATCGCCGACCATCGCGACGGTCTTCGTCACCATCTGGCCGGTGTATTCCTCGACCAGCACTTCCTGCTCGGCTTCCACCGGGTAGTAATCGATCAGATCGTCGCCGAGTCGTGGCCCGCAATGGTTGTGTGAGAACGTAAACATGACCTGCGTGCGTTCCAGCTTGAACTGCTTTTGAAGCTGCTCGAAGACGCGATCGCTCATGACTTTTGGCACGCCTTGGAAATCGCTGGTAATCAGGACCGCGCGATGGCCGGCGTTGTCTTCGATCGCCAGCGCCTTCATCCACAGATCGTGCAGTTTGCCGTCCGGCGCGCGTTTCGATCCGTAGCCGGCCAGCCACACGGATTTCTCCGGCGTGATGACCGCCTTCGCGACGCCGGCTTTCCAGACTGATTGCGCGAATGCCGTCCGCGCCAGGCTGACGATGAAGACAGCCAACAGACACAGCCAGACTCGACGATTCATGCCAAAGTTCCTTGAGTGAGTTCCGTTCGTGGCAGAGATTCCAATCTCCGTGGTCCTGCTTGAGGGAGAGTCTCGGAAACAGCCACTGGTTCGGAAAGTGAGGAGAGGTCGAGAATCATTCTGCGCCAGAAAAAACGGTATCGCGGCGAACGGCTGTCGGCTGACGGCGATCGGCCGGAACGCTCAATGTTCCAAGCGTCGTCCGGCCGACCGCCGATGGCCGACAGCCGTTCGCCGTAATACCGTTTTAATCATGCCAGGATGTCGTCGATCACGCTGCCGTCGTCGATCTCCAGTCGCTTGCGGCCGGGGATGTGCAGGCGGCGGTTGTCCAAGCCGAGCAGATGCAGCACGGTTGCGTGCAGGTCGGTGACGTAGTGACCTTCGCCTATCGCGTGATAGCCGAGTTCATCCGTCGCGCCGTGGACGTAGCCCTTCTTCAATCCTGCGCCGGCCATCCAGATCGTGAAGCCATTCGGGTGATGATCGCGACCATCTTTGCCACCGCCGCGCAGTTCCAAGCCCGGAGTGCGGCCGAATTCGGTGCAGAACACAACCAGCGTCTCATCGAGCAACCCGCGCTGCTTCAGGTCTTGAATCAACCCCGCGACCGGCCGATCGATCGTCGCGCACAGCCGCGTGTGGTTGTCTTTGAGCTTCTGATGCGAGTCCCAAACTCCGTACGGTGACGGAAAGACTTGCACGAACCGCACGCCCCGTTCAACGAGCCGCCGCGCCGCTAATAGCCGTTGGCCGGCGAGCTTCGTGGCGTCGGTGTCGATGCCATACAGCTTGGTGGTCGCCTCGGTCTCCTGCGAGAAATCAATCGCTTCGGGGACGGACGCCTGCATCCGAAACGCCAACTCGTACGCGCGGATGCGAGCTTGCAGCTCTTGATCCTCTGGGTATTCGACCGCCGTGAGCGCGTTGAGTTTGTTGATCAAGTCGTACTCTTGGCGTTGCTCTTCCAGAGATTGACCCGCCTTGCGCTGACCGAATGGCAACGGATTCTTCGGGTCCAGCGTGAGCGGCACTCCGGCATGTTGCGGTCCCAAATACATTGAGTCGATCGACAGCCGCGTGTCCGACCGCGTCGGCCCGCCGAGCACCGCGAACTTCGGTAAGTTCTCGTTGAGCGTGCCGAGTCCGTAATGCGCCCACGCTCCGAGGCTCGGCTGTTGTTCGTCCAGCCGATGCCGGCCGGTGTGAATCTGATTCTCGGCAGCGTGGTCGTTGTCCGTCGTCCACATGTTGCGGACGAAGCACAGCTCATCAATTTGCTCAGCGAGATGCGGCCACCAATCGGTGATCTCGATGCCGCTGTCGCCGTGCTTCCGCCAGCCGACCTGCATCGGATAGATCGTCGGATACACATCGCGAATGTTGATCTCTTCCGCCAGCACCGAGCGAAACCGTTTCCTGTGCAGCGGTGAGTTGAGCGGGTTCTCGAACGCGGTCTTGTCGAACGTCATCCCGGCATATTGGTTGAGCGCCGGTTTTGGATCGAACGTCTCGACGTGACTATAACCTCCGGACAAAAAGACCCAGATGACGGACTTGGCGCGAGGGGCTAGGTGAGGGGGAACAACAGACGGATCAGCGGCTTTGGTGATGCCGTCTTCGGCCAGCATTGCACCGAGTGCGAGTCCGGTGAAGCCCATGCCGAGATCGGCGAGGAAGGCTCGACGGTTGGGATGGTTCATAGTTGTCTCCGGAGAATCACAGAATCATGGCTCACAAAATCATGACTCTGTGTTCCATGATTTTGTGAGCAACTCCCATCAGCGAATAGTCACAAAGTCGTTGTGGTTTAACAGTGCTCTCACCAAGCTGGCCCGCGGAGCGGTCGCGGATTTCGTCAACGCCTCCAAACAGATTTCTAATTCACGAGCCGACGGCGTGCGGGTCAAAATGCGTTCAAAACACACAATGACAAACTGCTTGTCGTCCGTCTCCGTCGAGTCCGCCGCCAGCGCGGTACTCAACTGATGCACGAGATCACTGTTCGTCAAAGCCAGTGCCTGCTGTGGGATGATGCTGCGTGTGCGGCGGTAGCATTCGAGTGCATCGGGCGCGTCGAACAACTCGCCCAACGCACTCTTGCCCCCTTGTTCGGGGAAGACACTGTAATACAGGCTGCGGCGGAACGTCGTCAGAGCTTCGCTGTTCTCCAGTTCTTGGCCGCCGATCTTCGGGTCGAGTTTGCCAGCCGTGTAGAGCAAGCTGTCGCGCACGACCTCGGCTTCCATGCGGCCGGGGTTCATGCGCCAGAGGAGTTTGTTTTCGGGGTCGAGTGTGACAGCCGTACTGCGACCGTCAGGGAGCGGCCCGTGTGACGATTCGGGCTGGCCGCTCCCTGACGGTCGCGGTACGGATTCTGTCGCACCTACGGAAGAGACTCGCTGATACGCCGCGCTCGTCACGATCAGTCGGTGCAAGTGCTTCATGCTCCAGCCGGACTCCATCAACTCGACGGCCAGCCAATCGAGCAGTTCGGGATGCGTGGGCCGTGCGCCGTTGCGGCCGAAGTCATACACGCTGCTGACGAGCGGCGAGTGAAAGTGACGCGACCAGATGTGATTGACGGCGACACGCGCGGTCAGCGGGTTCTGAGTGCTGGCGATCCAGTCGGCCAAAGCTCGACGTCGGCCGGTGCTGGTCTTGGGGTACGTCGGACTGAATGCCGAGTAGGCTTCCGAGTTGAGATCCACTGTTGCGGCCCGCGCCTTGTCGAGTGCCGGCCGGGCTGTCGCAAGAAGTTTGTTCGCCGCATCGATCTCTTTGGCGCGGTTGGTGTCGGTCATCGGTTTCGCTTCGGCAATCGCCAGCGCGCGTTCGTTCGCGAGCACGTCGGCTTCGGCTTTTCGCAGAGCGGCATCACGTTCCAATCGGCTGGCTGTGCGTGCCAACGCGGAAACATCGACGCCGGAAGTCTCGCCATGCTTCGCGCGGTCGGCGGCGATGCGAGCTTCGACACTCACCAACTCCGCACGAGTTGCGAGGAGTCGGGCGGCGGCGGCGGCGAGTCGCGCCGAACGGGTGTCGGTCGCTTGCGCGGCGGTGACGAGTTCTGTCTCTGCGCTGCTGATCCCCGCGTGCGCATCGGCGATAGCAGTCGCCTGGATCGCCGGACGCAATCCCGGATTCCATGCTCGCATCGGTAGCGCGATTGGCTCGATCTTCGGCGATGACTCATTGAGAAACGCCGGGACGCCGGGTGGGATCGAGCCACGCTCTTTCACGCGGTTGCGTTCGTCGCCTCCGGTGTAGAACCAGGTCGGCGCGTCGGGAGCCTTGTCGAAGATGCGCACGAGTCCGAGCCGCTGGATCTTGCGGAGCTTGCCGTAGCTGTATTCCTCGAATGGTCCCGGATCGGCTTCACCTGCCACTCGGTCTTGGCGAATGCTGATCGGCTCGAAGAACGCTCGCAAACGAAAATAGTCGTCCTGCGAGATCGGGTCGTACTTGTGATCGTGGCAGTGAGCACAGTTGAACGTCAGGCCGAGAAACGCCTTGCCGGTGTGCTCGACAGTGCTGCGCATCGAGTCGTTCGGATTGAGCGCGTACCAGTTGCGAATCAGATAGCCGGTCGCGACGACGGCGTTGTCGTCCTCGGGACAGATCTCATCGGCGGCGAGCATCTCGCGCAGCATCCGGTCATAGCCGTGATCCGCGTTGAGCGATCGCACGATCCAATCTCGCCAGCGCCAAATCTGCGGAGCACTGTTCCAGACATCGGGCACATGCCGGCGACCGTACCAATCGCTGTAACGCCAGATGTCCATCCAATGCCGAGCCCATCGCTCGCCATACCGAGGATCGCGCAGCAACCGCTCGACGACAGCTTCATAGGCCGACGGCGAATCGTCCGCGAGGAACGCTTGCAACTCGTCACGAGTCGGCGGGAGGCCGATCAGGTCGAGGTACACACGTCGCATCAAGACGTGCTTCTCGGCGAGGGGCCTCGGCGTCAGCCCGTGCTCGTCGAGCTTTGCGAGCACGAACGCATCGACGCCGTTTTGGATCTGCGATTTCAGATTTGAGATTTGAAATTTGAAATTTGAGATGTCCGGCACTGCCGGTCGCACGGGCTTCTTGAACGCCCAATGCTCGCGCGGATCAGGTTCGGGTTGTTCGTTGTCTGGCGAGACTGCGCCTTGCTCGATCCAAGCATTGATGAGCGCGATTTGCTCGGCGGTGAGCGGCTTCCCTTCGGCGGGCATGCGGGTCGAAGCGTCGTTGGACGTGATTCGTTCGATCAACGGACTGTTCGCCGGCTTGGTCGCTACGACGGCCGGACCGCTGCTGCCTCCCTGCCGAATGCTTGCGCCGGTATCGAGTCGCAATTTCGCCTGTTGCTTGAGCGCTCCGTGACACGCGAAGCAACGCTCTTTCAGGATTGGCTTGATCTCGCGCAGATAATCCACCGGATCTGCCGCTTGTGACGTGAGCGCGAGCCACGATCCCATCATGAGGCTGGCCAGCAAGATTCGAGAATGGAACATGGTGTCTGGGTGCCGCTCTTGGGAATGGTCCCGGTTTTCGAGAGTCGCCATCATATAACCCATCCGGCGATCCGAAAGACATTCTGGCGAGCGGGGCGGCGTCAGCCCCCCGGTCCTGTCGCGAATGCACCGGGGGGCTGACGCCGCCCCGCTCGCCTGTCTCAATTTGTGGTGAGGCGGTTCTGTGTCCAACGTGTTGACGACTCATGGTGCCGGGCTGTGTCCCGCAAATCCGATCAGCCGCAGGGCGCTAGCCCCGGTTGGAATCGCTCGAACCGGGGCTAGCGCCCTGCGGCTGATCTGCTTGGTGCTGCTCGCCGGCTGCGCGAGCGAGCCGCCACCGACGTCGACGATCGACTTTCATCAAGAGGTCGCGCCGATCTTCAAAGCGCATTGCTTGAATTGCCACGGCCTGCACCAGCAACAGGGAGGGCTGCGGTTGGACGAGAAAACATTCGCGCTCTTGGGAGGTCTCTCCGGCAAGAAGCTCATCGGAGCTTCCGCCGAGGAGAGTGAGCTGCTGCGGCGAGTGACCAGCGATGACCCGTCGGCGGTGATGCCCAAAGAAGGTGGCCGATTGAACGAGCGGGAGATCAACACGCTCCGTCGTTGGGTTCAGGCGAACGCTCCGTGGCCGGAGAAGACTCCCCCGTCCGGCCGTGACGAGTTCCTCGCCCGCTACGGCCAGGATTTGTGGAAGCGGCTGAGCGTCCTGGGTGGCGAACCGAAGATTTATTTCTTGCTGGTCTTCACGATTCTAGTGGGCCTCGCCGACCGTGTCCGGCGCGTGCCGGCGGACAACGAGCGATGGTCGCACGGACAAAGACGACGAGTGCGCAGCCTCTGCCAACAGGTCTCGCTGGGCGGTTTTCTGGCGGTGGTGTTGGGCACGGTCTTGTGGGACGTGGTCGCGTTCACGATGCGGCAGTCGTCCGAGTTCGCCAGCACCGAACAGAAGTTGGCCGAAGCCAATGCCGCCGGTGAGACTCGCCCCTTCATGCTGCATGGAGCTCAGCCCACTCCGCTGCGACCGCGAGGCGCGACCGGACTGGGTGGCACGTACTATCGGGGCAACGATGAACGTCACGAGAAGCTCTTCAACGGCGGCGACTATCGCACGGCGATCATGCGGCTGTCGCTGATCGACGAGCACGATCAGCCGGTTGCGATCGGCCGTCCGCTGACCGGCTCGCAGCTCTTCGTGCGGCTAGAGATCGAACGGGCGGCGAACGCGACGCCGTCGCTGTTCACCGACGAGATCATGGGGGACATGCTGCTGACTCGTCGAGCGGGCGACCGTAAGGAACCGCTCGCCACCGATGAGCCGGCCAAGCTGGAAGTCGTGCAGACCGGTGAACGCTGGGCCGCCAAATATCGGCTGGGAGACTTCGAGGGGCAGCCCGACGTCGCGATCAACGGCGTCATCTATGTCTACACGAACGCGAGACGCACGGAAGAAGCCGTCCAGGGAACGCTGCAATATGGCATTGTCGTCGCGCTCCGCATTCGCGAGCGGACCTTGCAGGAGAACTCGGAACTGTGGCTTGGTCCCATCCTGGTGCCGGGCAATTTTCAGTATCCCACGCCGGGAAGAATCACGCTCAACGAGTGGCTCGACACCCAGCCCATTCCGGAGATCACCGGAGATAATTCCACGGACCCAACGCTGCTGGGAATCCCCGGACATTTGGAGAAAGGGGCGGCTACCAGATCGAATAGATAAATGGGGCGGCCGCAGTGCCGCTCAGGAAAATCAGAAATCCGATCAAGGACAAGACCACGATGATCGGCGTCAGCCACCACTTCTTGCTGTGCTTGAGGAAGTCGATGAACTCGGCGATGAGTCCCGGCTGAGCTTCTTCCGCTTGTCGCTCGAAGTCGGTCGCGGGAGTCTTGGTCGGTGGCGGCGATTTGTCGGACATGGGCGGCCTCAGAACTGTCGGAAGTAACGCTGCGAATCGGTCGGCTCGGTCGGCCGAGTAATCCAATACGTGGTCGCCGACCGGTCCAACATCTTGCGCATCGGATCGCGGCCGAGCACTCGCAAGATCAAACCGATGGGCATGATGACCCCGAAGAAGATCACCGCCAAGAGAAGATGCGAGACAACCCAACCGATCGGAAACACCGCCACCATCCAGCCGACATAGACCCACCGCACCGCCTGCGGGATCGCCAAGCCCAGCAACCCAATCGTCCAAGCCACGCCGACCAAGATCGCCGGGCCGGTCGTTTCGCCCGATCTGAACTTCCAGATTCCGGCAACAATCGCGAAGAACACAATCAACAGGACAGAGAACATCCGCAGCTCGCGCGAACTCGGCTTCCAGTTGATTGAGATCACTGCCATGAATTCCAACATCTTTCCGCTCGTCGGAGCCGTCCTGCTGGTGCTGGCGAATCTGCTCGCCTGGTTTCTGACGGTGCTGCAACTTCCCGGCAATTGGTTGATCGTATTGCTGACGATCTTGGCCGCATGGCTGATGCCGGAAGAGTCGCGTTTCAGCATCAGTTGGCTGACGGCGGGCATTGTGTTCGGCTTGGCCGTCGTCGGGGAAGTGCTGGAACTCGGAGCTGGAGTTGTCGTCGCGAAAAAGCACGGAGCCAGTCGCCGAGCCGTTTGGCTCGCACTGCTGGGCGGCATCGCCGGTGCGTTGTTCGGAGCGTGCGGCGGTTCGATTGTGCCGGTGCTCGGAACATTGATCGGCGTCTTGTTCGGTGGTGCCAGCGGCGCATTCCTCGGCGCGTACCTGGGCGAAACTTGGAAAGGCCGCAGCGAAGAACAAGCGATCGCCGTCGGCAGTGCCGTCGCCATCGGCCGCACGCTGGGAGTGCTCGGCAAAATGGTGGTTGGCATCGTGATGGTGTTGATCGCGGCGTGGGATGCGTTCTTCTGATCGTGAGCCACGGGGTCGGGAGTCTTTTTCCTGCCGCCTGGATTTGACCACCGAATGCTTCACGACCATCGGCGGCAGGAAAAAGACTCCCGACCCCTTCGCTCTCACCGATCACCCGCTACGATCTTGCCCCGCGAAATCTGAACCGCCAGAAGGCGGAACTACGAACTCTGAGGACACCATGAAACTGCCTGAGAACTTTTGGCCCGTAATCTTTGCTTTGTTGACCGCGTTGTTTTGGGGGCTGTACGGCCCCGCCATTGCCGTGGCTCGCCAGCACGAACAAGGGAACGCCTTCAAACCCTATTTGATGATTGGCATCGCCTACCTCATTTGGGCGATCGTCGGCGGCGCGGCCGGGATGACTTACACGAAAGTTCCATTTTCGTTCAGTGGCCAAGGCGTGACCTGGGGCTTCATCGGCGGCACCTTGGGAGCCTTCGGAGCGCTGACTCTGACGCTGGCGATATTCAACGGAGGCAAACCGCACTCAGTGATGCCGATCGTTTTCGGCGGCGCGGTGACGGTCTCAGCCATCACCGGCTATCTACAAACTCGCAACGTCGCAGGAGCACAACCTCCCAGCCTGATGCTGTGGGCCGGCATGATCGGCATGGCAATCTGCATCGTCATCGTGGCGTCCAACACGCCACACGCCGCACCGGGCAAGAAGACTCAACCGGCCAGTTCAACGACGACTCCGGCTGAGAAGCCAACCACTTGAAGAGAGCCGCCATCCCAAGAAAGCAGCGGGTAACTTGGACGACTTACGCCAACCCGCACTGGCGCAGCAGCGCCAGCGGATCGGGATCGCGGCCGCGGAATGCTCGGAAGACTTCCAGCGGATGCCGGCTGCCTCCGAGCGACAGCACCGTGTCACGGAATCTGCGGCCGGTGGTTTGCACAGCGGACTCGTTGTCGAGGCCCGCTTCCTCGAACGCTCCGAAGGCGTCCGCGCTGAGAACCTCGGCCCACTTGTAGCTGTAGTAGCCCGCCGCGTAGCCGCCCGAAAAGATGTGAGAGAACGCGCACAACATGCGGTCTTCGGGCAGAGGTGGCAGAACCGCGGTCTTCTCAGCCATGCGGCGCTGCACGTCGAACGGGGACTCGCTCGATGAAGGATCGAACTGGTGATGCAGATAAATGTCCGTCATCCCGAAGTGCAGTTGGCGGAGCATCATGCTGGCTGCTCGGAAGTTTCTCGCGGCGGTCAGCTTGTCGAATAACTCGTCCGGCAATGGTTCGCCGGTTTGATAATGGCCGGAGAGGCCACGAATCGTCGGGCGGTGATAACACCAGTTTTCCATGAACTGACTGGGAAGCTCGACCGCGTCCCACTCGACGCCGTTGATTCCGGCGGCGTCGGCTTCATCGACCGTCGTCAGCATGTGCTGCAAGCCATGACCGAACTCGTGGAACAGCGTTTCGACTTCGCGAAACGTCATCAGCGACGGCGCGTCGCCGACCGGTGGCGTGCTGTTGCAAACCAAATGCGCGACTGGCAACTCGATCTGTCCGCGAAATCGTCGTCTCGGCAAGCAGGTATCCATCCACGCTCCGCCCCGTTTGTTTTCCGGGCGCGAGTACGGATCGAGATAAAACGCTGCGAGCGGCTTGTCCCCCTCGGCATCAAACACGCGAAAGAATTGCACGTCGGGATGCCACACCGGAGCCTCGCCGTCCGCCGCGCGGATCGTGATGCCGAGCAGCTTCGTCAGCAGAGCGAACAATCCGTCGAGCACTCGTGGCAGCGGGAAGTACGGTCGCAGTTGCTCGTCGGTGTAATCGAATCGCTCCTCGCGCAACCGTTCGGCCCAGAAGGCGGCGTCCCAATGTTTGAATTCTTCGGTCTGACCGCCAGCCGTCGCCAGCGTTTTCAATTCGGCTAACTCGTTCTCAGCCGGCGCACGCGATGCGGCCCGCAGCTTCTCGTACATCGCTTCGACAGCCGCAACGCCGGGAGCCATCTTTTCAGCCAAGCTGACTTCGGCGAACGAGCGAAAGCCCAGCAACTCCGCCTTCTCGCGTCGCAGCTTCAAGATCTTCGAGATGCTCTCGCTGTTGTCCCACTCGCCGGTCGAAGCTCGCGAGATGAAAGCGCGATAAACCGTCTCGCGCAGATCGCGCCGCCGCGAGTGTTGCAAGAACGGAGTGACGATCGGCCCATCCAGAGAAATTCGCCAAGGGCCTGTAGCCACACGCGGCTCGCGTGTGGCAGAGTCAGAATCAACATCGTGGACCGCAGGCGAGCCGCCCGCAGCTACGTTCTTCTGCTGATACGACTGAGCCGCCAACTGCAACAAGCTTGGCGGCAACCCCGCGACTTCCTCCGGCTTTGTCAGGATCAACTCGAACGCTTTGGTCGCGTCGAGCACATGGTTCGAGAAGTCGGTACTGAGTTGCGACAGTTCTTCGGCGATGGCGTTGAATCGCTCGCGCTGCTCCCCTTCGAGTGCGATGCCGGAAAGCTTCGCCGACACCAACTTCTGATCGACGATCCGTTGCCGAGTCGGCGCGAGCGATTCCCCCGCTTGATCCTTCAGCCGTTTGACCGCTTCGTAGATTGGACGGCTTTGCGAAGCTCGCAACCCGAATCGCACGACCTCCGGCAGGACGGTCTCGTAAGCCGTGCGCAGCTCCGGCGAGTTGAGCACTCCGAACAAATGCCCGACCGGCTTCCAGGCGAAGTCAAACGGGCGGTCCAGTTCTTCAAGCTTTGTGAAAAGGTCGTCCCAGTTCGGGTGGACGAGACGGCTCAGAGTGGTTTCGATCTCGGTCAGTCGCTGCTCGGCCTGAGCCAACACGTGCTGCACCGCCGGGACAATGTGTTCCGGCTTGATCCGATCAAATCGCGGTAGCCCTGCGGCCACGAGCAGCGGGTTGTCTTTCAGTTCGGCAGGCAGTTCCGGCATGAGTCGATTCTTTCCAGAGGATGTCAAACGGCAATGCTCGCGGGTGGTAGTTGGCTGGTGGAATCGCGTCAACGGCGAAGGGGTCGGGAGTCTTTTTCAGGTCGGCGTCGAGCCCCATGCCAACGATTTGACGATCGGACATTCAATGGCCACTTGTCCGACCTGAAAAAGACTCCCGACCCCGTGACGTCATCAACTTTCCGCGAAGTCGAAAGTCCGTGCTTGCTGATGCGCGGGGTCGTGGATAGATTCGAGCCGGTCGAGCTTCGGCTCGCGACCTCTGCCATGTTCGACAGGGCTATCGTTGCGGTTGACCCTACAAACATAACCTCGGGGGCCTCCTGATTCCGGCCGCGTGTATATCCGCTTGCTTCGGCAACGGCTCACATTAACCGGAACAGCCGCTCCCCCTTTACGGTTTTGGGTCATCTAATCCACCCCAGCCCACCGGCATTACGGCGGAGGTTTTTTTGTGCGCTGGCGCGGAAATCCCAAGGTCCAAATTCCAATGACCAGTGAATGACCAAATCTCAAATCCCAAAGTCAAACAGAGGAGCTTCTGGCTTGGTTGGACATTGGGGCTTGGTTCTTGGACATTCATTGGTCATTGGAATTTGGACCTTGGGATTTTCAACTTTGGACCTTCCCCATGCCCGGCCTGTTTGATCAACACGAAGCTCAGCATCTCGATGCCGCTAAACCGCTCGCCGCACGGATGCGGCCACGCACGCTCGATGAGTTCACCGGGCAGCAGCATTTCCTCGGCGAAGGCAAACTGCTGCGCCGCATGCTGATCGCCGACCGAATCAGTTCGGTGATCTTCTACGGCCCGCCCGGCACGGGAAAAACATCGCTGGCCGAGATCATCGCCACGCACACCAAGTCGGTGTTCGCGTCGCTCAACGCCGCGTCGGCCGGAGTCAAAGAACTCCGCGAAGTGTTGGACGCCGCGCGGACGCGGCTGAAGACTGGCGGCTTACGCACGCTGTTGTTCGTCGATGAGCTGCATCACTTCAACAAGACGCAGCAAGACGTGCTGCTGCCGGATGTCGAGTCGGGTGCCGTGCGACTGATCGGAGCGACGACGTCGAATCCGTTCTTCGCGTTGGTCTCGCCGCTGGTCAGCCGCAGTCAGGTCTTCGAGTTTCGATCGCTGTCGCGTGAGGATGTGCTCGGTCTGCTGCGGCGTGCGTTGTCCGATCGCGAGCGCGGCCTCGGCCAACACGCGGTCACGGTCACGGACGAAGCGTTGTCGTTTCTCTCTGAGGTCTGCGACGGCGATGCTCGCCGAGCGCTCAACGCGCTGGAGATCGCGGTGCTGTCCGTCGTGGGACAGGCTTCTAGCCTGTCACCTCAAACAACGACCAATGACAGGCTGGAAGCCTATCCCACGGTCGATCTCGAAATCGCTCAAGAATCCATCCAAAAGAAAGCCGTGCAATACGGCGACGACGAGCACTACGACGCGGCCAGCGCGTTCATCAAGAGCATTCGCGGCAGCGATCCCGACGCGGCGATTTATTGGTTGGCGCGAATGCTCGAAGCGGGGGAAGAGCCGCGGTTTATTGCTCGGCGGATTGTGATCGCGGCGTCGGAGGACATCGGCAACGCGGACCCGCAGGCGCTGGTCGTCGCGATGGCGGCCGCGCACGCGACCGAGTTCGTCGGGCTGCCGGAATGCCGCATCATGCTGGCTCAGGCGGTGACGTACCTCGCGACCGCTCCGAAGTCGAACGCCAGCTACCTGGCCGTCGATGCCGCG
>CAMDDX010000023.1 GCA_945893075.1 Planctomyces sp. SH-PL62
CGACACCTCCTGGTCTGGTTTCCTGCGCTCCGGTCCGCAGTCACACGACCAGCAAACTCACGCAGACGAATTCCAGGAGAGGAATACCATACAAACAGCAATCGCGCCAGCTCGCCCACACTACCCAGCTATGCGCGCTGGCCGTGCGAGCTGGCCCAAGTTCTCGGTCGCCTGCGGAGCCATCTCCGTCGTGATCGCGCTCGTCCTCTGGTTGATTCCTTCCAACCAAGGGCGGGCCATCACCG
Source organism: Planctomyces sp. SH-PL62 (assembly GCA_945893075.1). GTDB lineage: Bacteria > Planctomycetota > Planctomycetia > Planctomycetales > Planctomycetaceae > SXKJ01. Next base: position 246 of record CAMDDX010000023.1, read on the forward strand.
GCGGCTGCGTGGGTCTCTTCCTGCTCGTCACCGGGGTTGTCTTGTCGCTCAATCCGGTGAACTTCTACCGTCGCTGGCTGTGCTATCTGATCCCGGCCGGTGTCCTGATCGAAGCGGCCGGCTTTTCGTTTGACGTCTGGTTCCGCGAGGCGTCCACGGACGCCGGCTTCCGCTGGCACGGTGCCGCGAGCAACGGCTTCTTCGTCGCCTGGCCCTTGGTCATTGCCTGCTTTGTCGCGGCCGACTGCTGGACTCGCCGCCCGTCGGCCCATTGACTCCAAGTCAGCAATTGGGGAAGCCCGGCAGGAACGCAACGCCGCGACCGGAGCCTTCGAAAGTTTGAGAAGAGAGGACCAGTGTCTGGTTCAGATTCCAGCCTCGCGATGTAATCCGCACTCACCGTCGAACGATCCCTCATCCCGCAAGGCGTGCCCCAAGTGCGGCTTTACTCCACGTCAGAATCTGCCGAGCAAGGCGAGATCAGCGCCTTGGCCATCGTCGAAACCCTCGTGGCAATGAGCCTTACGATCTGGATCGCCGTCCGCTATCAGACGGTGGTCCACGTCGCGATCAGCGGCTGCATCGCCCCATTCCTCCTGCTCAGAACGCAAGCCTCGACGAAACTCGCGCTGTCGTGGTTTGAAGAATCGGGAATTGGCGACAGAGTTTTTATGTCTGCTATGAGACTTTTTCAGCGACTCGGTGGCCTAAAAGAACAAAACTCCCTTCTCAAGAATTTTCGCTGGACACTCACGATTCCCATTCATACGCCATCTTTTTTAGCCTGTGTTGCGTCATTGCAAGTTGCACGAGTCGCCGCCACGGTGTTCGCAATGGTCTCGGAGCCCACCACGGCACTTCGGGCGGTCGCAGCCAATTGGCGACGTGTTGCTTTGGCGACAGACGTCTGTTGCTCACCGGAGGTACTTCCGGGCATCGAGACGAATGCCTGCTCGGGAATCCTGTCTGTTCTCAGGTTTCGAGTTTGGATGAAGTCGACTCGAGAGGATCTCAATTGGAAAAAGCCGGTCTCGTTTTTTAGATGCTGTGTCTTTTCGCCGGGTGCATTTGCTCTGTTTTATCTGCCGAGCATTCTCTATCGCCTCTCGTTGAAATCGACATCGCTCTTGTACATGCCATTCATGTTCGTCATCCGCAGTCACATCGGCGAGGATCTGTCGGCGAAGGAACGCATCCACGACATCAAGTTCGGTGCGACCGAGCAACTCCAGTGGCACTACGCCGTGATTGTCGTGATCGCCAATTCGGCGGCACTCCTGGCGCTGTTCGCGAACATTGCGGTCCTCAACAACGCGATTGAGAGTGGCGGACCGATGATCGCGTTGCTCTGCGACTTGTTCCTGCCCACCAACGGACAACAACTGACGCTCAAGGCTTGGCACATCGCACGCTTCGCCAATGCTGCGATTGTGATTGGTTTGCTGTTGTATGCGGACAAAGCCGAGCGGCGGTTGGACAGCGGCCGATGGACCGAGAACGAAGTCACGACGACCTTCGAGATCGTGCGGCAAGTGCAACTCGTGCTCGCGCTCTACACGACGTTCTGCGCCCTGTCTCGATTCATCCAATTCGCGTTGGACGCGAAACTCCCACCCGTCGGATTTGAATTCCTGCCATGATCTCCGGCTGATTGCCGGTATGGGGCGAGATCGACCGCGGCATCAAGGTCTATGACAAACTGGTCGTCGTCTACTCCCAGCACTCGCTCACCAGCGGCCCGGTGCTCCGCGAGATCGAACGCTCGCTGCAACGCGAGGACGATGAGCTGCGAGCCACCGGCCACGCGAAGCCTGTCCTGTTCCCCATCACGCTCGACCGCTACCTGTTCGACGATTGGCAGCACCCCCGCAAAGCCGACGTGCTGACCAAAGTCGTCGGCACCTTCCAAGGCTGGAACCGCTCGGCAGAGAAATACACCACCGCCTGCGACCGCCTGCTCCGCTCCCTGCAAGCCGCCGAACCCGCATGATGCGCCTCACGCGGACGGCAGGTGACGGTCTCGCGGCACGCCGAACTGAGCTTCGCAGTCGCTAGAAGTGGTTTCAGAACTCGAAAAGTCACCTAAAGCGCCAGCGAGGGAGTCGGGAAATCCGGCGTGGAATCGAACCTCGCTCACGCTGCCGATGACTTTTGAAACAGCTTCTAGCAACGGGACGCATCACGCGCCAAACAAATCCAGAATCGGTTGCCCCTCGCTGATGCGATACGGCCGATTCTCGTTGTCATGAATCTCGAGTTCCGAGCTCAACCCCAGCGAATGGAACATCGTCGCGTGCAGATCTTCGACTGAGACCGGTTTCGTCTTCGGATACGCCCCGTGTTCGTCGCTCGATCCGTAGACCTGTCCACCACGAATGCCGCCGCCAGCCAGCACAACCGACTGACACGCGCCCCAGTGGTCACGGCCTTTGTTGGGATTAATCTTTGGAGTCCGACCGAACTCGCCATACATCGCGACCAGCGTGTCGTCGAGCATGCCACGCTCCGACAAGTCTTCCATCAATGCCGAGAACCCCTGATCGAGCGACGGCAGGCAATAATTCTCTTTGAGCATCTGATAGCCGGTGATCCCGCCGATGGAACCGGTGCCGCCGTGGTTGTCCCACACGTTCAAGACGTTGCCGTCTTTCGGCGCGACGTAGTACCAAGTGAACGTCACGAGACGGACGCCCGACTCGACCAGCCGCCGAGCCATCAAGAAGCACTCGCCGTACTCATTGCGTCCGTAACGATCGCGGAGTGTTTCCGATTCGCCATCCAACCGAAACGCCCGTTTCGCTTCCGGTGAAGTCAGCATCCGAAATGCTTGCTCGCGATAGCTGTCCAAACCGCGAGTCGCCTTCTGCTGCTGCATCTCTCGGTCGATGCCTTCGACCGTGTTGAGCAAGCCGTATCGCAACTGCAACCGATGCTCATCAACGCCGGGCGGCAGATCAAAACTGTGGGGAGCCTTCTCATTCACTTCGGCCGGCGGCTGTGTCTCAATCGGATCGTACTTCGGGCCGAGGAATCCGGCATGAGTCCCCGAATACACAACGCCGTCATGCCCGATTGGCCGCGGAATTGTGACGCTCGCCGGAATACCGCTCTGCGGCGAGAAGTATCCGACAATCGAACCGAGCGTCGGGAAGTCACGCCGATTCCGAGCGTTCCTCGGCACCGCCAGCGTGTTGTTCACTCGGCCGGTCAAAGTGTGATAAACGCTCGGCTCATGGTTGTTGCTGGGATGCGTCAGCGAGCGAATGATCGCCAGCTTGTCCGTGTGCTTCGCAATCTGCGGCAAGTGCTCGCAGACTTGAATGCCGGGGACGACCGAATCGATCGGATCAAACAACCCGCGGATCCCCTCCGGCGCATCCGGTTTCAAATCCAGCGTGTCATGCTGCGGAGGACCACCCCACAAATAGACGAGGATGGCCGCCTTCGCTTTGCCCGACCCCTTCGTGATCGCGCGATCTGTTCGCTGATCTGACTCCGCCCGCAAGAGCTGGGGCAGCGTCAATGCTCCCAGCCCCATCTGCCCCAATCGCATCATGGCATCGCGTCGATGGAACATGGCGAACTCCTCATCGGAATCGGAAAGGGCGTGAGATTGGTTAGAGCTTCACTTCCTTCAGTTTCTGAATCTCTTGCTGCAGAGCGGTGACGGGCTGCAAGGCTTGATCGGCCGCTTGTTTGGCCGAGGCAAACTTATCTTCGATCGGCTTCATCGCACCAGTGAGTTCCGCGACTTTGGCATTTGAGGCAGTCAGCAGCACAACGGCGGCGGCAGCTTTCTTTTCCATATCAGCGACGACGACTTTCGCTTTCTCGACAGCAGCAGCCTTCTCGGCCAGCAACGTCTTCATCGCGGTCAGACTTGCTGTTTGCTTTTCGAGAACCGTCTTGAGCATCTCGGCAGCGGCAGCGAGTTCCTTGTCGGTCGGAGCCTTGGCCGCGGCTTCGGCTCCCTTGGCTTGAGCTTCCTTGAGCGCCGGCAGTGCGGCTTCGAGACCGGCAACGGTCGTGGTGATGGCAGCGTGCTCGGCAGTCGCAGTGGTCAGCACCTGCTTGGCAGCGGCGACCGCGACGTTCGAGTCATCAACGCCCTTCTGCGAAGTCACAACCACTTGTTGAGCGGCGGCGATGTCGGACTTCATCTTGTTGACGGCACCCAGAGCCTCTTCCGACGCAGCGACGAGCGGTGCGGCGAGAGCTTGCTTCTCGGTGAGAATTCGTAGCTTCGTGGCGAAGTCGATCTCGGCGGTCCAGCGGGCGACCTGTTGCTGCGAGGCGGCGAGCTTGGCGTTCGCGGCATCAGCAACGGCTTTCGCGGCAACCGCTTTTTCGGCCATCGCTTTATCGGCAACGGTCAGATCGGGGACCGTCTTCTTGACCGCTTCGAGTGCGACGTTGCTGTCAGTGATCAGTTTCTCTTGAGCAACGAGTAGTTCTTTCCCCTTGGTCAGTTCGAGGACTTTGTCGGCAACAACTTTCTTGTTGTTGGTGAGCGTGGCGGCGCGGTTGTCGAGCAGCGCTTTCAGCGCGGTGACGGCAGCGGCGATTTCTTTGTCTTCAGCGTTCTTCGTGGCGGCTTCGGTCCCCTTCGTGACCGAGTCGGTCAGCGCGGGGACGACCGGATCGAGCGTCGCGACGACCTTCGCAGCGGCATCGTGAGCGGCTTGCGCGGCCACGATGGCTGCTTTGCTCGTCACGGTGGCAGCGGTCGTGTCGGTGACGACTTTCGTGAGCTCCACCATCTTGGTGTTGGCCGTGGTGAGGTCGGTCGTGGCTTTGACGGCAGCGGCTTGAGCGGCGGCATATCCATCGGTTGCAACCTTGGCCTCGGCGGTCGTGGCTTGCACGGCGACGTTGGCGGCGGCGAGTCGTTCTTCGAGCGTTGGCGGGTTCGGTGTCAGGTCGCCGATCTTTACGCCGTCAACGGCGTTCCAAACGCGGATCGCTCCCGTCCAATCGGCTCCGATGACGCGATTCGTTTCGTTGCAGATCGCGCAGGCCAGCGCGATGTCTCCCATCGCTTCGAAAGCTCGGATTGCGGTGCCGTTCTGATCCCACATTTTCACAACGCGGTCGCGGCCGGCGGAAATGATCCGGCCATCGCGAGCGAAATCGACGGAGGAGGCTCCGGCTCCATGTGCTCCCCAGCCTTTGACGTTGCCGCCGTTTTCCATTTCCCACAGGCGAACGGTCGTGTCTTCGCTGCACGACGCGAGGATGTTGGAATCGAGCCGCCACGAGAAGCCGGTGATCATCGCGGTGTGAGCTTTGAGCGTGTGGAATTCACGGCCGGTCTCGGCCTCCCACACGAACGCACCGCCGTTGCGGTCGCCGGTTGCCAGCAACACGCTATCCGGCGCGAACGCCAGGGACGTGACCCAGTCGGTGTGCTTCTTCGATTCCCAGAGCTTCGATCCATCGGCGATCGAGTAGACGCGAATCATCTTCGCCGAACCACCCAGCGCGATCAGCGATTGATCGGGCGAGATGTCTGCGGCCAGAATTGTGTCGAGTTCATCACCGACTTCGGTGACTCGTTCGCCGGTCTTCACGTTGAAGATCACGACCTTTCCTTGAGCGGACGCGTGACCTCCGGCGACCATCAACAGGCTGCCGCTGCGGCTGAACTTGAGCACCTGCGGAATGCCTTCCGGGTACGGCAGCACCCCCACCAGTTCGAGCGTGGCCGTGTTGTACAACAGCACTTGCTTCTGACCCGGCACCGCCGCAAGCGGCGACCACGGATTGACCGCGAGGCTGGTGATCGCCGTCGTCGTGCGCGTCTTGATGACTGGCGCGAGACTCATGCGTTCCGGCATCGGCGGCGGACCTTCCGGTCGCACGGTCGGAGCGGCGGCCAGCTTCAAGTCCATCTTCGGTTTCTTGCTGGCGAGCGCTTTGCTGCCCGTCGTTTCGAGTGCTCCGCCGTCGATCCAATTCTTGATGACGGCCAGCATCTCCGCCGGCAGTTTCTCGGTGTTGGGGGGCATCTTCGGCTCTTCTTCGTGGTTGATGACCTTCCACAAGATGCTCGCGCCGGAGTTCCCCGGATCAAAAATTTCGCCCGAACCACCGCCGGTCTTCACGGCCGTGAAGTTCGACAGATCGAGGCCGCCGCTCTTCTTGTCGGTGTTGTGACAGGTCAAGCACTTGGCTCGCAGGATCGGCAAGACGTGATCGATGTAGGTGACTTTTGGTGCGTCAGCCGCAGTCGCGGCGGATGCAGAAATCGCCAACAGACCGCAGGCCAAACCCGCGACACCGAACCAAGAGAAGAACTTTGCTGTCATGACTTGAACTCCCAACAAGTAGGTTGGCTCTCTGAGCCGACCGTTCTGAACTGACCTTATTCGAACCACAGGGTCGGGTCAGAGACCCAACCTACGAAACTCGGCACATTCCAAAAACTCTTCGCTGCTTCGTCTATCGGTCTGGACCGGCAGATTTTGCAGGTTGGCCGCGTGAGCTTGCCCGACTGCTCTGTTTGGCTCGACCCGACGAACCGGACGAAACCAAACGACTCTCATAATCCGCAACGATCCACTTCTTTCTCTTGGCCACAACTCGTTGCCCTTCGGCTTCGAGCCGAACTCTCAACGCTTCAACACCGCCTGGAAACTTTGGGTTCAATTCGCCTCCGGATTTCAACGTCCGCCAGTAAGGCGTGATTCGCTTGGCTCCTTCGCTCTCGGCTTCGTCGGCTGCATGAGCGGCGATCCACGCAAAGATGCCGCAGCACATTGGGCAGGCCATCGTCGCGTGATGCTTCTGGGCAATCGCCGCCTGAATCTCCTTCGTCGTGATGAGCCGTCCTTTGGGAACGGACTTCATGATCTCGTCCACTTCTCTCGGAGCCGGAATCACACACGTCCCATCACCCCATCGCTTCGACATCTTGCCTTCGATCTGCGACACCTTCGGCAAGTCTTTGCTGTCGAGCAGTTTCTCACGCCAAGTTTTGCGGGGCTTGGGCATCGGTAGTTCTGATTCACCAAAGTAACCAAGGTTCAATCGATTCGTGTCAGCCTGGAGAAGTAATGGTCACCACTCCGTCCGCCACAAATTTCGCATTCAACTCACAACCTTTTGAGCATTCGCGTTCCGATCAATGGTTCGCCAAGGATCTGAGCTTCGATTCGTTTTTTCGCTCCGTGCCAATTCACATGAACTTCGACAACTCGCATCTCGACATAACTTCCGTCGGCAAGAAACCCAGGTTGCAGTCCCTTGGGAATAAGTTGCAACTGCTGAACATTCTCCTGTGACAACGACAGATAACCTGTGAAGCCTGAATCCAACACAAACGGAATTGATCGCGACGGTCCGTCTGCGTCAAAAACCTCCAAAGGGACGATCATCTCGATTTGATTCCGAACAGTGCCGGTAATCATTGGGAGTGGTTCCGGCGAGCGTAGAACACAACGGGATGGCCGATTCGTTCCACCCAGATTTGAGCCTCAGGTTGCCGTTCGAGGAGGCGGTCCATTGCATCCAAAGTTTCGTCGGCAACTTCGTAATCTTCACTTTCGACGTCGATCGCTACGAGTTTATCTCGACTCGTCGGCTCTAAAAGTTCCTTGAGTCGATTCCGATAGATCGCCTTTCCGCGATCGGCAATCTCGCGATCAGGGAGTCGAAGTCCTGGCATGACGTTGTCTCCTAGTGGTTGAAGACGAACTCTCGCGAGTTCAGCAGCGACCAGAATACGTCTTCGAGGACGGGCTTGGGATCCTTCTCGTTGACGAGGACTCCGTTTAGAGCGGCCAGTTCTTTTTCCGTCGGCTTGCGAGTGAGCGTGCGGAGATACATTTCTTCGATGATCTGCGGAGGGGTCTTGCCTTCTTTCAGGCGAAGGTCGATCAAGCCTCCTTGCTGGAGCTTGCTGTTGACCGTGTCGCCGTTGAGCAGGTGCAGAGCTTGCGACAGGTTCGGCTCCATCTTCACTTCGCACGAGCAAACGCTGTCGCGGGTCGCTCGGCCGAACGTCGTCAGGAAGTAGGTGGACGTGTTGCCGTCAGCGATTTGAACGGCGCGTGAGCCGAGCGGCAGGCCGCCGAACTTATCTTTGGTTTGCGTCGCCAGCGTAATGCAGTCCAGCAGCACTTCCGAGCGGATGCGCCGCAGCGTTGCGTGAGAAAAGTTCCGGTCGTCCAGCGCGTTCGTCTCGTTGGTCTTGGTCGAGAGCTGATAGATGCGGCTGGTGCAAATGTCGCGGACCAGCTTCTTAAAGTCGTAGTTGTACTCGGTGAATTTCCTGCCGAGTTCGTCGATCAACTCGGCGTTCGACGGCGGGTTGCTGACGCGGACGTCGTCGACCTGGTCGATGATCCCTTGGCCGAAGAAGTGCGACCAGACGATGTTTGCCAGGTTCTTGGCGAAGTACGGGTTCTCTTTCGAGGCCAGCCAAGTGGCCATGACTTCGCGGCGGTCCTTGCCGGTAACATCCGGAACGGCTCCACCGAGGAACTTCGGTTTCATCTGCCGACCGCCGACCGGATGAGTCACTTCGCCGCCACCGGCGTTGAAGATGATGATCTCCCGCGGGTCTTCACCCTGCTTGCGGCCGACCTGCGAAAAGAAGGCGGCGAAGCTGTAGTAATCGTCCATCGTCCAACGATCGAACGGATGGTTGTGGCACTGAGCACATTGAACTCGCATCCCCATGAAAACCTGAGCGACGTTTTCGGAGGTCTTCAGCGTGTCGCGTTCGATCTGGTAATAGTTGGTTGCGGCGTTCGCGAACGTGCCCCCCTTGGCCGAGAGCAACTCGCGAACCATCTGGTCCATCGGCATGTTCTTGGCGACGCGTTCTTGCAGCCATTCGTAGTAGCGGAGCATTGGCTTCGTCGTGATCTGCTGGTTCGTGCGGATCTGCAGCAGCTCGGCCCACTTCATCACCCACATCTCGACGAACTCTTTGCGGCCGAGCAGTTCATCCACGAGCGCGTCCCGCTTCTTCGGGTCAGCGTTGGACATGAACTTGGTGTACTCCTCGACGGCCGGCAGCACGCCGACGATGTCGAGGTACGCTCGGCGGACGAATTCTTCGTCGGTGCAAAGCTCACTGGGGTTGATCCGCAGCCGCTTGAGCTTTTCGTTGACGAGGTGATCGACGTAGTTGTTCTCCGGCAGTTGCGGAGCTGTGTACTGGAACCCCTTCGGCAGCGTGATGAAGTGCGAGCCGACCGTGTGCGTCTCGAAGCGAGCCATCAAGAACGCCTCGCCGCGCTTGCCGGCCGTGACGAGACCTTGCTGCGAAACGCCTGCCGACGTGTCGTTGTTCGTCATGAAGAACGCCAGCGAGGTGACGTCGCGGTCGGTGCCGTCCGAATACTTCGCCCGGACGGTGATCTGCTGTGTTGAGCCTTCGCCATCGAGCACTGCGCTGGGCGGATAAAGCTCGACCGCGAGCACCTTCGGCACTTCACCCACATCGTTCGGAGCCCCCGCTTCCAGCCAGCGGATCGTGGTTTGATTCAGTTCGCTGTTTGGCTCATACCGCTTGCCGCCGGTGTGGGGCACGACGCCGGTGTTCTTCTCCACCAGCAAACTTTCCGCGGGCAACGCCAGATTGATGCGGCGGCCACTCATCTCGCGAGTCAGGCGATAGTGATCGCCATCCGGATCGAAGCCAAACAGCGAGAGCCGAAAGCCGTCTTTGCCGCGAGCCGCTCCGTGACACGATCCGGTGTTGCAGCCGGCTTTCATGAAGACCGGCATGACATCCAGCTTGAACGAGATCGGCCGATCCGCCGTCGCTTGTGCGACCTCGACCGGCACGACGACCGACTTCCCGCCGAAGTCCACTTTCAGTTCGGTCTTTCCATCGGCGACCGGGAACATCGTGTGGTTTTCGAATTTCACGAACGCCGGATTGGCAAACGCGAATGTCGCCTGCTTGGTGACGTCGCGAGTAATTCCATCCGCGTACGTCGCCTGCACGACGATCGACTGCCGATCCCGAATCGTGTTGATCTGCGCATTCGGCGGATAGACCGCGATGGAAACTGGCACGGGTTCTTGAGCGATGGCACTCGCCGCCAACAAGCCGCTGCCGAAAAGGATCGCTGCCAACCCGGACAATGTTTTACGAAATCGCATCTCGTCACTCCTCGATTGAGAGGTTGTTTTGCAAGTTGTTTGGAACGCTAATTCTCTCTGATCAACACTCATTGGAAAGAGCGAAGATTAGCGGCGATTAGCGTTCTCTATTTTCCGGCTTTGGCTTTGGCGTCTTCGCGAAGTTGTTCCAATCGGCTGAGTCGCTTGGGTGCCACGGCGGCGACCGGCATTGGCGCAGGAGCCGCAGCGGCGACAGCAGGCACGGGCATCGGAGCCGGTGTGTTTGGCTTGGGCGGCAGCGGCACGTCGATGCGGAGTTCGGCTCCGCCGACGTTATGGGTGACCGGTTCGCCGTTGGCCGTGATCGTCACGACGCCGAAGATGCCATGCTTGCCGGCGGGGCTGTCCTTCTCGGTGGTGACCTTGAAGACGAGTTCTTTCGTGTCCTTCGTGAATTGCAACGGCTGAGAAAGAACCTTGTTGGGCAGCGCGAGCAGTTGGACGTTGGCGTTCCCCTCGAACGGCGTTGTCACTTCGACTTTGCAGACGACTTCCGTCGGCAGGCCCTGATCGACCGCCGCGCGTTGCATGGCGAAGGTGACCCACGGAGCAGAGACTTCCAGATTGCCGAGTTGCGTGGACGAGAACGCGGCACCACCGATCTCGGCAGAGCCGAGCACGAAGATTCGCCACTTTCCGATCTGAGCGTTGCCGGCCGCGTTGATCGGATACAGCGCTTCGTTCTGACCTTCGGGGATTGTCACGGACGGAGCGGCTCCGATGCCCGGAGGAGCGAACGGGAAGATCAAATTGATGGGGGCTTTGAAGCCTTCTTTACGAGTGGCCACGACCTTCAATTGCATCGAGCCGTTTTGAGTGAGCGGAACTTTCGGTTCGACGAGGTCGATCTTGAACGGCAGTTCGTCGACAACCGCCACCGCCAGCCGATCAACGTCACGCCACGAGTACATCGACTGGCCGGGAGCCGCGATGATGAACTCGGCGCGGTTGAAGAAGCCTCCGCGAATGGCCGGATTGTCAGCGTGTCGTCCGATGAAATCGACCAGCGCACCGTTGACCGGTGCGTCGGCAGCGGCCTCGAAGACGACCGGCATTGATGCCAGATTCTCGGCCATTGGCTCAGCGACAATTGTGATACCGGCAGGCATCCCTTGTGGTTCGAGCAGCAGCTTGCCACCAAAGTTGGCTCGGCTGGCATTGATGATCGTGCCAAAGCGGTTCCCCTTCGCGACATAAACTTGGCGACGGTATTGGCCGTAACGTTCGACCTGCGGGATGCTCAATTGCAGCGACGGCACGACGCCAGTGAATTCGACGCGGTACACGAAGCCCGGCCCACCGCGTTGCAGATGATCGGTGACGCTCAGCAAGTATTCGCCGTCGGCTGGGATCGTCACTCGGAAGTAGCTGTCCGGTCCACGCGAGTCATCGTTGCTGACAATGCCGCCACCTTGAGCGTTGTAAAGCACCATCACCGGGTCGATCGCCGAGCGGATGCGGCGACCGTAGCACTCGACCTCAAAGACTTGTCCCTTCGTGGCCGTGAACTTGAAGAAGTCGATGTCGCCCGGTTCCTGCAAGATGCCGTTGAAGGCGTTGGGGAGCGTGGCGGGGGTCGCTTGAGCGACGGCGTTGTTCGGTTCGACTTCCAGCGAGTTGCCATGCTCGAACAGGCGGAACGGATTCGGTGACGGAGCGATCTCAGTGCCGGCCGTCGCAAACAGTCCCGTGAATTCTTTCGAGTCGGTGGTCGGCAGTTTGAACTTCTGGACGAACTCTCCGGCCGGATCGCCGAGGAATTTCGCGTCGATCTCTTCCCCTAACTTCCCACCCGCCGGATAAACGGCGAGCGGACGCGGGAACGTTCCGACGTGCAGCCGATAGGTGCTGCCTCCGCCGTAAGCGGTCTCGCGAATTTGGATGACATACTTGCCGTCCTCCGGCGCGACGATCGACGCGACGGAGTCTTGATTGACCAGCGGTGTGTCGTCGGCGGCCGACAACTCGAACCGCTTCATGTCGAGGATCGCAACATACGGATCGAACAGCGCCGAACCGAGCCGCATGGCTTCGACCTCGGCGCAGATGCGCTGCCCCTTCTTGGCCTCAACGATGAAGTAATCAACGTCTTCACCGCCAATGCTGCCGACGACCGTTTGATTCAGAGTGATTGGCTGTGGCTGATCGAAGAGCGAGTTCGGTTCTTTCTCATCAACCTGCGGCAAAGCTCCGATGTAGAACGTCCGATAGTCGGAGATGCCGGTTTTCGTCCGCACCTGAGCGACGTGCTCGCCGAGCCGGCAGTCGGGCGCGATCTTGACCGTCGCCTTGCAGTTGTTGACGTCGATGGTCTCGACCTTCACGATTTCAAGACCGGGTGAGTAGAAGAGAATCTGCTCCCCATCGCCAAGCTGCGACCCGCTGAAGGTCAGCACCGCTTCGGTGCCGCGCTGCACACCTCGCGGATTGATGATGCTCAGACGTGGTGACGCGGCAAAAGCAGACGTCGCACAAATCACGATCAGGAGTGATGCCAGAATTCTTCGGAACATGAGACGAACTCCGTGAGGCAGTAATGAGTCAGCGAGCAAGGGATGTGACAACGGCTTTCGGCTATCTACTCTCAACTGACGGCCGATGAGGCCGATCGCCGAGAGCCGACGGCCGAAAGCCGTTATCTCAATCCCAGATTATCAATAACTAGGCGAGCAATTCCTTTCGGACCTTGCCGCCATCGACGATTTCGATCGGACGATCGCCAGGAGCCATCAGTTCTTTGTCGGCAACGATGCCCAGGCAGTGATAAATCGTGGTTGCCCAGTCTTCGACATTGAGGGCGTCATCTTCCGGTTCGCTGGCGGTCGAGTTCGACGAGCCGTATACGATTCCCGGCTTCATGCCGCCGCCGGCGAAGACGACGCTGAAGACTTTCGGCCAGTGATCGCGACCGGCGGTCGCGTTGATCTTCGGCGTGCGCCCGAATTCCGAAGCGATGCAGACCAGCGTGTCCTTCAGCAGTCCGCGACCATCGAGGTCGGAGATGAGCTGAGCATACGCTTGATCGAACGCCGGCAACTGGCTGCGGATGCTGCCGTTGATGTTGTCGTGCATGTCCCAGCCGCCGTAGGCCAGCGTGACGAATCGCACGCCCGACTCAACCAACCGGCGAGCCATCAGCATTCGCTGACCGGCGGTGTTGCGGCCGTAAGCGTCGCGAATCGGAGACGGCTCCGCGTCAATGTTGAACGCCTCGCGAGCATCGACCGACGACACGAGTCCGTAGGCTCGTTGATAGAACGTGTCGACCGCGTCGAGCGAGTCGGACTTCTCTTTCGTCTTGAAGTGGTCGTTGACCGTGTCGAGGATCGTGCGTCGCCGAGTGAATCGCGTGTCATCGACACCGCCAGGCAGCTTCAGATCGCGGACAGTGAAGCCGGCCGCGGCCGGATCGGAACCGAGGCTGAACGGAGCGAACGACGAACTGAGATAGCCGGTGCCGGCGAACTCGTTCGGCTGGCCCGGAATGCAGACGTACGGCGGCAGATTCTTGCGCGGGCCGAACTCGTGCGAGACCACGCTGCCCATGCTGGGGAACTGCAACGCCGGGCTGGGGCGGTAGCCGGTAAACATGTTGTGCGTGCCACGCTCGTGAGCCGCTTCGCCGTGCGTCATCGAGCGACAAATCGTCAGCTTGTTGGCGATTTGAGCCGTCTTCGGCATCATCTCGTTGATGAACGTGCCGGAGACGTTCGTCTGGATTGAGTTCATCGGGCCGCGGTATTCAATCGGAGCATACGGTTTTGGATCCCAAGTCTCCTGGTGAGCAGCGCCGCCGGGCAAATAGATGAAAATGACGGACTTGGCTGTCCCCTCTTTGCTCTCGTATTTCTTGATGTCTGCCTTGGCCTTCAAGGCGAAGTAGTCGGCGAGCGTCAGGCCGATGCCTCCGCAAAAGCCCACATGCAGAAAGTCACGACGTGAAGGACGCATTCCCATGGAAAAAACTCCTTAGTCTGTTGGCTCAGCGATTTGCCGAGCCGGAACGGTAGGACTTCAAAGGAAACGTGCCCGATGAGCACCGGCAGGTCTGAAGTTTATCAGAGATTGAAGGCAGGTTGTGTAGAGGCCGGGCTCTCTGGCGGGAACTCACAGGCAGCTACCGGTCATATCGGCTGGCACCCGTGAGTTGGGCAATAGGGGAACGTCTCGACCCCCAAAGTGTCAAGGGGGAGCCCTTAAACTTCCACCAAGTTCAGTCGATCGATCGTGAATCGGAGCGATTCGAGGACGTCGGTGAATCGATCGAAGTTTTTGCCGTCACGATCGGCACTACCGCCACGGCCCCCCACGACGGTCACGGCGTCATCGAGTCGCTGTTGGTGTCAAAGCTGACGCTCGACCAACACGGTCAAACCCTGCCTGTGTTTGGAACTGGCTGACTTCTACAATCCAGCTTGAGGCATGGCAGTCGAATCCTTTCAATGCCTGCCAGTGTTGTCGACCGTGCCCGCATCCGACGAGCGGCTGATTCCGGAGGACTGATGATGGACTTGCGCGGCGAAGGTTCCATTGTGTTAGTCTCGTGCTACGAGTTGGGGCACCAACCGCTCGGTGTCGCCATGCCGGTGGGATTCTTGCGACGCGCGGGTTACTTGCCGGTGGCGATCGACATCGCGGTCGAGAAGTTTGACGCGGAAATCGCGGCGAGGGCGCAGTTCGTCGGGATTTCCGTCCCCATGCACACGGCGATGCGGCTAGGCGTGCGGGTCATCGAGCGGTTGCGTGAGATCAATCCGCACTGCCATATCTGCTGCTACGGTCTCTATGCCGCGTTGAACTCCGAGTACCTGCTGGCCCACGGCGCGGACTCGTGCATCGGCGGCGAGTACGAAGGGCCGCTGGTCGCGCTGGTCGAGTCGCTGGAATCCGAGACCGATGCTCAAGTCGCGGGCGTGATCCGGCGTCAGCAACCGGCGGGACCGAATCTCGTGCGGCTGTCGTTTGCGATTCCCGAACGAGACGCGCTGCCGACTCTGGATAAGTACGCCCAGTTAGAACACAACGGCCAGCGTCGCACGGCGGGTTACGTTGAAGCCAGCCGCGGTTGTTTGCATTTGTGTACTCACTGCCCCATCCCGCCGGTGTACGAAGGCCGGTTCTTCACCGTGCCGCCGGACGTCGTGCTGGAAGACATCCGCCGCCAAGTGCAGGCGGGAGCCACTCACATCACGTTTGGCGATCCGGACTTTTTGAACGGCCCCAAGCATTCGCTGCGTGTGGTTCGCGCGATGCACGCCGAGTTTCCAACGCTCACCTTCGACTTCACGGCCAAGGTCGAACACCTTTTGCATCGCGGCGAGGACTTACCGGAATTCGCCGCCGCCGGTTGCTTGTTCATCATCTCGGCCGTGGAATCGCTCAGCGAAAAAGTGCTGCGGATTTTCGACAAGCAACATACGCGGGAAGACGTGACCGCGGCGCTGACGATCGTGCGCGATGCGGGCATCGCGCTGCGACCGACATGGGTTGTCTTCACACCGTGGACGACGCGCGAAGACTACTGCGAAGTGCTCGACTTCATTGAAGCCAACGGCCTGATCGATCACGTTGATCCGGTGCAGTACGCGATCCGCCTGCTGATTCCACCCGGCTCTTGGCTGGCCGAACATCCGGAGACTCTGCCGCATCGCGGGCCACTGGACGAGGCCGCGTTCAGCTACCGCTGGACGCATCCCGATCCGCGCATGGACCAGTTGCAGAAGGGGATCGCGCGGCTGGTGGAAGAGGCCACTCGCGCGGGCGAGGACACCGCGACGACGTTTTACCGCGTGTCGGATTTGGCTCACGAGCGACAAGCTCCGGTCATCGTTCGCTCGCTGCCGTTGGATCGCCGGAAGGCTCCGAGGCTGACCGAATCTTGGTTCTGCTGAGCGGAGCCAACCGAGGGTCAGTTGGACCCTCTCAGCAACAGCACGACGAACATGTTTTAAGTCCTTGGAGTGCTGCGGCTCGACGCAGCCCTCCATTCAATTGAAATAGCGACTCTCAAAGTCCTCAAAACGTCAATACGAAGTCGGCTGAACAACCGCGATTGTTCTGACAATCAACCTCTTCGTTCCAACTGAATGGAGGGCTGCGTCGAGCCGCAGCACTCCAGGAGTTTGCTCATGAGCACGGCCACACGGTTGATTGAGTTATTAGCGTTGCGGTCACAGCCGGTCGCGATCAAGTTTCAGGATGCCGCACCGGCAGGCGTGCCAAGGATCGAGGCGGCCGCGCTGGCCGGTTGCACCTATTGGAAAGTCGCTGCCGAGGGACGCACCTTTTACACGACAGCGTCAGACCATTACGGCTGTCCGATCGGTTCGCACACGCACGGTATCGACTTGCCGGAAAAAACGGCGAAGGAGTTGGAGGGGCTGGTCGGGACAATGGTGCAACTCGAATACATCAACATGGCGGAAGTCCCCGACATTCCGCGGCGCGGGGAGACGTTCGGCGTCGCCATCTATGCACCGCTGACCGCAGCCGCGTTCGCTCCTGACGCCGTCCTGGTGTCCGGCAACGCGAAGCAGATGATGTTGCTGGCAGAAGCGGCGCACGCGGCGGGTCTCGATTGCGACTCGTCGATGGTTGGCCGTCCCACCTGCGCGGCGATCCCAGCAGTGATGCAATCGGGACGCACCGCCACGAACCTGGGTTGCATTGGCAATCGCGTTTACACCGAGCTGCCGGACGACGAACTGTACTTTGCGATCGCCGGCTTGCAGCTCGAACCGATCGTCGAAAAACTGGTGACTATCGCGCACGCCAATGACGAGCTGGAAAAGTTCCACCGTAGTCGTGTTGCCTAAACTCAAACAAGGAGACCCAAACTATGTCCGTTGATCGTTGGCTCGCAGCTCTGGCGTGTTCGCTGCTGATGGCATCCACCGCCAGTGCCCAAGTGCAAAGTGGCGTGATGACGGTGACCGGGGCCGAAATGCACTGATGAGCCGGTGTGGCGCGAGATGCCACAGCACGTCTGTATGACGTGGACGCGGATACGATTTCATTCAAACGATTCAACAAGACCGGCAAGTACGACATTGGGACAGTGACGTTTCGAGCCAAGCCTGGAAAACTGATCGACCTCGACAAGCTGCACGAGAGCGTTTGGGCGACGCGACTTTCCGGCGGAACCAGCAGTGGACTGGTGAGCCTCGAAGTAACCGTGACGGGAATGATTGTTGTTGGCGAAAAGGAGACGACTCTCAAAGTCACCGGCGCGGAGCCTGAGTTCGTGCTGGCGCAAAACCCAGAGGCCGATTTCAAAAACGCTTTCGACGAATTGAAAGCCGCCTTGGAACGGGGCGAGAAAGTCACCAGCGTCAGCGGGCGACTCGATGGTTGGTCCGGCCGGTGGCCCGAAATGTTGAAGAAGCTCCCGGCCAAACCCCGGCGGATTCTGGTGACTCGTTTTGAAGTGATGCAGAACTCGGAAACGAAAACTCCATGAAACCGATCAACGAACAGAAACGAACGACTGGGAATCGAGCCGTCAGCGCGTTGAGTGCGCTGTTCGGCACGGCGGCGATCGTCCCCAACTGAACTGCCGCAGCGATTCTTTCCTTGCTCGGGTTAGCAGGGAGCACAGCCGCAACGGTCGTCAGTTGGTTGTCGCCAGTCTTCATCGGGCTGACGGCGGTGCTCTTGGGCCGCGCGCACTATGTGCTTTACGTTCTGAAACGCGGCAACCGTACTTCGACCGTCATCACCTGGCTGACGACGGTTTTGGTCATCGGCTTTTGGACATGGAAATGGATGAAGTCAACCGGGATCTGTTAGAGATCGTTCGCCGCTTCGGCACGCCGACCTACGCCTTCGACGTGCGGCGCTTACGGGCGCAGGTCGAGAAGCTGCGTACTCATTTGCCGGCCGCCATCGAGATTCTGTATTCGCTCAAGGCGAACGCTTCGCTTGGCATTTGTGATGTGCTGAGGGACTGCGGAATCGGTGCCGACGTCGCTTCTGCGGGTGAGTTGGCCACGGCCGTGGAAGCCGGCTTCCCGTCTCAGCGGATCTTCGTGGCTGGACCGTTCAAACTTCCGGAAACACTCGCGCAGCTTCGCGACTTGCCCCCAGCAGTCATCTCGGTGGATTCGCCGAGCGAATTGCAAATGCTGGCCGAACAGCGTTTGCCCAACCCGATCGTGTTGCGGTTGCGCCCCGACTTCGGTTCGCAGGCGGTCGTCGCGGCGGGACACGAGTCGCGGTTTGGCTTTGTCGGCGAAGATGTCTCGTCGTGCCGCAAACTGGTGAACTCTCAAGCGGTCAACGTCATCGGCTTCCATGTTTTTTCCGGCTCGCAATATCTGAACGCCGAAGGGATCGTCGCACATTTGCGGGGCGCGTTGGCGATCTCTCGACGGGCGGCCGACGATTTGGGGATCGCGCCCGAGCTGCTGAATCTCGGCGGTGGCTTCGGCATCCCTTACGCATCGACGGCCGGCGAGTTGGATCTGCGAATCATTGGCGAGGAACTGGCGATGATTGCCGAGCAACTGCCGACCACGCGGATCGTGTTGGAACTGGGCCGGTATTTGGTGGCTCAGGCCGGTTGGTATCTGACGTCGGTGCTCGGCCATCAGACCTTTCAAGGCCGCGCGGCCGTGGTGGTCGATGGCGGGACTCACCAGCGCGCCGATATGTGCGGTCTTTGTCTGCGGACGAAAGCCAACCCGCCTCTGGCCTTGGACGCACCGCCGTCTCCGCTCTCGCCCACCGACGTGTTGGGTTGCCTGAGCCTGCCGGCCGACGTGCTGACTGAGTCCAGTCTGTTGCCCCGTCTTGAACCGGGCAACGTGTTAGCGTTCGCCAACGCCGGTGCGTATGGCCTGTGGTCTTCGCCAGCCATGTTTCATGGCAGCCCTCTGCCGGCCGAGGTCGCGTTTGACGGATCAGGAATTCAATTGATGCGCGAACGGCGATCGGCAAGAAGTATTCTGGACGATCAACGACATTTGAATGTGCGAGGTCATGATGCGTGAATTTTTCAGACGGATGATGTGTGTCGTTGTGCCCCTGATCGTGACGGTGACAGGCTGGTCCCGTTCGGCGCATGCGGAGGAACCGGCCGCCGCGCCCCCCAAGGTTGAAGTCCTGACGAATTCGATCGGCATGAAGCTCGCTCGCATCCCGGCGGGGAAGTTCGTGAGGGGATCGCCGCGCACTGAGCCGGAACGAGTCCGCGGAGAATCGCAGCACGACGTGACCATCACTCAGCCGTATCACCTGGGTGTGTACGAAGTGACTCAAGCCGAGTTCACCAAGATCATGGGTGGCCAGATTCAACCGACGTTCGGCAACAACAACGGCGGCGGCCCGGACCATCCGATGGAGAACATGGAGTGGACTCAGGCCGCTGAGTTTTGCAAGAAGCTGTCGGCGCTGCCGGAAGAAATCAGCGCCGGCCGCAAGTATCGCCTGCCGACGGAAGCTCAATGGGAATTCGCCTGCCGCGCTGGAACGGTCACGGCGTTTCATGGCGGTGCGTCGCTTTCATCGCTCAAGGCCAACTGCAACGGAACGACACCCTACGGTGATGCGGAGCCGGGGCCCTATTTGCGCCGCACGGCCAAGGTCGGTTCGTATCCGGCCAACGCCTTCGGTCTGTACGACATGCACGGCAATGTCTCGGAGTGGTGCGCCGACTGGTACGATCCGGCAGCCTATGAAGAGAATCCTCAGACAGACCCGCGCGGCCCGCCGGTCGGAACGTTTTCGGACGACTTCGGCAATTTTTATCTGGTGGTCCGCGGTGGCTCGTGGCTCGACGATGCGCGAGCGTGCCGCTCGGCGTACCGGCAGAAGGCGATGCACAAAAACCGTTATCCGTGGATCGGCTTTCGTGTCGCGTGCGACGTCGACGCGAAACAGGCCAAGTAGACCAGCCTGACCTCTGGAGCGAACAACGTGAACCTCGTGACGACACGACTGATTGGTTTGGCCATATTCGTGGCGGCGTTGTTGTCAGGCTGCGGCCGTTCGTCCGCACCTGAGTCGTCGACGGCGGCCGGCACCGAAACCGTAACGTTCCATGTCACCGACATGGGTAAGCGATTGGCCTTGATGTGAGAAGATTGACCCAATCGGGTGAAAGAGGCCCTGGTAGGGCTTCCCGGCGTTGAGTTGGTCCGCGACGAATGGGACCATGACCTGCTGACGGTCACCTTCAACCGACAGCAGATGACGGTGGAAAAGCTGCACGCGAGAATCGTCCAGGAAGGCTTTGAAGCGGACGTGAAGAAGTAGGCGAATCCCACGAACCCAGGAGTCAGTCCATGTCGAGCGACTTAGAACGTCAGTCATTGCCCGTCGCCAATTGCTGAACGACGACGGCGAAGACGTTGCCGGGCGCAACGACGACACTCTCGAATCCTCCTTCCAATCGCGGCGAGTTGATCGCCAAGATCGGCACGATCGTCTCGGCGCTGATGGCATCGAGCTGTTGCTGGTTGCCAGTGCTGTTGTTGGCGGTCGGCGTCTCCGGCGCGGGGATCGCCTCGGCTTTGGAAGCCTATCGGCCGATCTTCATGGTCGTCACGTTCTGCTTCCTGGGGATGGCGTTCTACTTCACCTACCGGCCTCGGCGAGTTGCCAGCACGGCGGCCGATTGTTGCGCACCGTCCACCGAGACCATCGGCAAGCGGCGGTTCAACATGATGGCGTTCAACAAAGTCATGCTGTGGACCGTCACGCTGATGGCCGTTGTGTTTCTCTTCTTTCCGCAGGCCGTGACCGGATTGATCGGCACCGGCAGCGACAAGATCACTGCGGACATGACCCGCACCGAGGTCAAGATCATCGGCATGACGTGTTATGGCTGAGCGGCCAAGGCCGCTGCGGCCCTGCATCAAGCACCGGGTGTGCTTGCCGTCCAAGTCGATTATGAAAAGCGTCTCGCCACCATCGGCACGCAGCGCGACAAAGTTGTGCCGCGCGACGAACTGCTCAAGTCGCTCAAGTCGATCGGGTATAGCGGCGAAGTCGTCGAATAGAGCCCCTGGAGTGCTGCGGCTCGACGCAGCCCTCCATTCATTTGGAATGACGACGTTGATTGCCAAGAAGGGGGCGCTGTACTCAGCGGGATGTCGTGACGTCGGTTTAGAGACGATGAGCGTCGCTATTTCAATCGAATGGAGGGCGGTGTCGGGCCACCGCACTCCAGGGCGCGGCTACTTTCCGACGGGGCGTTCCGCGAGCAGCGCGTCAACGGCTTTGTCGAGATCCTCGCCCTTCAAGTCCTTGAACCGGATGACTCCACGAGCATCGAGGACATAGATCGCAGGACGCTCGGTGACTTCCCATCTCGTCTGAATCGGGCCGTCCGGGCTGCCCTAATCCCACCAGCTTCGCCAGGTGATCTGTTCCTTTTCGAGCGTCTTCTTCAACTCCTCCCGATCCTCGTCGCTGTTGATGCCGAGGAGGACGAATCGTTTCTCTTGATCTTGCAGACGTTTCACGAGCGACCGCTCGTGCGGGTACATCTCCCGGCAGGGGCCTCACCAGTGGCCCCAGAAGCTGAGCACCACGACCTTGCCGCGATGCTCGCTGAGCTTGAACGTCTTGCCGAAGATGTCCTCGCCAACGATCTCCGGAGCGACCCGGCCGATCGACAAGTGGCGGATGCGGAACAGAGCCTTCTCGGCAATCTCGCCCAACTTGCCGTCAGTAGTCGACACGTCGGCAAACGACTTGAGCATCAGCTCGTAGTGTTGCTCGCGTTTCTTTTCCAACTGCTCGCGGTCGAGTGATTTCAAGTGCTTGCCATATTCCGCGCCGTAGAACTGCATCACGCGGTCGGCCGACTCCGGTTCCTTTTTCAATTGGTCAACGACGCTCGCCTGTTGGTCGAGCAGATAAGCCAACTGTCGACACGCCTGGCCGCGCACCTTTTCGTTGCGACTCTTTTCCAGTGCCGTTCGCAGCAACTTCTCGGCCGCAACAGCCGGAGTCCGTGCGACGTGCCGACAAGCCGCACCGAATTGTTCGTTGTTGAGATGATCGCGCTCCAGCAATCCCAAGGCCCGCGTTGCTTCGGGGCGGAGACGGAGTTTGGTCAGCACCCAGACCAATGAGTCGATCGCAACGGGATCGCTGGGGTGTTGCTCAGCCAGTTCGAGAAATCGCCCGGCCAATTCTGGAGCCTTCGCTCCCTCTTCGTACTCGTCGAGCAACTTCTGATACCGAGCCGCCGGCGCAGTCGTTTCTTTTTGCGATGCGTTCGCCGGGACGACGATTGAAAGAATCAGCATCAAGCTCAAGACACAAATGACTTTCGATGACATGTTCTGTCCTTTCTGCCCTGGAGTGCTGCGGCTCGACGCAGCCCTCCATTCGATTGAAATAGCGATGTTCAAAGTCCCCCAAACGTTGCGACAACATCCCATTGAGCGCACGCCGCCGTCTTGGCAATCAACGTCGTCATTCCAAATGAATGGAGGGCTGCGTCGAGCCGCAGCACTCCAGGGACTAGCGTTTTCTTTTGAGTCGCACAAACGGATCGGAAAACTTTGGGTCGGAGATCAGCGATTCGTCGGTGAGCGTCTTCATGAAGGCCACCAGAGCCGCTTTCTGTTCGCCGGTGAATTGAAAGCCGATCGTGGCACGTTCGCCCGGCTGTTCGCCGAATGCCAAGCCGAGATTCTCGTGAGGATGAATGCCGCGGCTGTAATGTTCGACGACCTCCTCCAGCGATTTGAAACGCCCATCGTGCATGTACGGCGCGGTGAGCGCGATGTTCCGCAACGACGGCGCTTTGAACTTGCCGTCGTTGGACGGCGTGAACGGGTCGTTCGTCGGTCGACCCAACGCCCCCAGCCCTTGATCCTTGGATTTCAGGTCGAGTCCATTGTTGAATGCTTTGGGCATGCCGAACGTCGGCGGGATATGGCAGTGAGCACAGCCCATCTCCGCGACTCCACCGATGCCGTCGATGAACAGCGACTTGCCGAGATTCTCCTGCTCCGTGAATTTGTCAAATGCCGCCGAGTAATTGCCGCCAGCAGCGTCCGCCGCGCGATCGAATTTGGCATTCAGCGCGACCATGCTCCGCAAGAACTGCGCGACCGCTTTGGCGATCCGATCGCTGGTCACTTCGGGCGACCCGAACGCGGCGGCGAAGAACGGCGGGTAATACGGCAGCTTCTGGAGCTTGGCTTCCAGTTCGCCCAACTCCATTCCCATTTCGATGCGGTCCTGGATCGGCATCAGCACCTGAGCTTCCAGAGTCGCAGCTCGTTCGTCCCAGAAGAATCCTGGCCGTGCCCCTTTGAAATTCGTGAACCGCAGATTTGCCAAGCCCATCGAGTTGCGTCCGGTGCGGCCCCCTTCAAATCCCAAGCTGAATGGTTTCGGATCGGAGAAGCCCGCTCGCTGCCCATGACACGCCGCGCAGGACACGGTGTTGTTGCGCGAGAGTTGCGTGTCGTAGAACAACACCCGACCCAGTACCGCGCCCTCGTTGGTCAACACGTTTTGTTCGGTCGAGTTATCGCCCTGCGCGAACTCCGCCGCATCAACATGCTTGGGCAATCGGACTTTCTTGTAGTCATCCGGCCGCTGTGGCAGCAGCGGCACATCAACACCGCCAAACGCCGCGCGCAGAGCGGCCCGCTCCCGATCATTCAGCGTGCCGTCCTTGTCAGCATCAAATTGCCGCAGCAGAGCCTCTCGTCGAAACGATTCGACGGACAGTTTCGGCTCCTCGGCCGCGACACTCAGCGCGAGCGACCAGACAGCAAGAACGAGAGTCATGCGGAGGCCAGACATGCTTGCCTTTTATCACGCGGGGCGGACGCCTGAAAGCAGTGGCGACAGAATCATGTTTCACAGAATCATGAAAACCAAAGCCGCTCCTGAGCGGGCTCGTTGCTTAGAATCCTCTCCTCTGTTTTCATGATTTTGTGAAACATGATTTTGTCGTCCCGAAATCGAAACACATGCGACTGCTGATCGTCACACCGGCCCCCAAGGGCTCTCGCAAAGGGAATCGCATCACGGCGGATCGCTGGGCGCGCCTGCTGCGGCAACTGGGGCATCGTGTCGAGACCACCGAGGCTTTCCGCGATCAGCCGTGCGATGTGCTGATCGGGTTGCACGCTCGCAAGAGCGCCGCGTCGATTCGGAGTTATCGAGCACAGCGGCCCGACGGACGATTGCTCGTGGTGCTGACCGGGACCGACTTGTATCACGATTTGCCGCAGAGTCGCGCCGCACAACACTCGATTGAATTGGCCGATCGGCTGGTCGTGTTGCAAGCTCGTGCCGTTGATGCGTTGCCGCGCGGATTGCGGTCCAAAGCGCGGGTCATCGTTCAGTCCGCGATCGGACCAACGTCGCGTCCGTCTCCGAGAAAAGACGTCTTTGAAGTGTGCGTCGTCGGACACTTGCGACCGGTCAAGGATCCGTTTCGTACGGCACTGGCCACGCGGCGTCTGCCGCCGGAATCACAGATCAGCGTTTCGCATTTGGGTGCGGCGCTTGATCCGGGGATGGCACGCCGAGCAAGCGACGAAATGCTTCGAAATCCGCGCTATCACTGGCTGGGAGACTTGCCGCATGCGCAAGCTCTGCGCGTGCTGGCTCGTAGCCGGGTGTTGGTCAACAGTTCGAAGATGGAAGGGGGGGCGAATGCCATTTGTGAAGCGTTGGCGTGCGGTGTGCCTGTGCTGTCCTCACGCATCGCGGGGTCCATCGGATTGCTGGGCGAAGATTATCCGGGCTATTTCGAAGTTGGCGACACGTTGGAATTAGCGGCCCTGTTACGTCGCTTCGAGTCGGATGCCGCGTTTCGCGAGCAACTGAAGTCACGCTGCCGGGATCTCGCGCGGATTGTGGAGCCGAAACGTGAGCTGGCCGCGTGGCGGCGGTTGTTGACGGAACTGTGAGGTCACACACTTTGCGAAAGAAGCCCGGCTTCTAACACTACGAGCCCACGAGGAGCGATTGCTCATGAGCCATTTCCGAATCTCCGCCAGCCAGATCGACCAGTACGAGGAGGACGGCTTCTTCATCGTGCCGAACTTGCTCGATGCCGAAGAAGTCACACTGCTGACGCAGATTGCTCGCGCGGACCACGAACTGACCCAGAAGAAAGCGACCCGCGCGGATGGCGAGGGTGGGGCGATCGACCTCGTGGTCGAGAATGAACTGCCGGACGATGCGATCTACAGCGCGATCGTTCGCAGCGAGCGGATTGTCAATGCGATGGAGACACTGCTGCTCGACGAGGTGTATCACTACCACCACAAGATGATCCTCAAGGAGCCGCGTGTCGGCGGCGCGTGGGCTTGGCATCAGGATTACGGCTACTGGTACAACAACGGCTGTCTGTTCCCGCACTTGGCGAGCTGCATGATCGCGCTGGACAAGGCGACTCGCGAGAACGGTTGCCTGCAAGTCCTGCGCGGTTCGCAGCATCTCGGCCGCATCGACCACGGTAAGACCGGGGATCAAACCGGAGCGGATCTCGAACGAGTCAACGCTGCGCTGCAACGCTTCGAGTTGGTTTACTGCGAACTCGATCCCGGTTCGGCGATCTTCTTCGACTGCAACCTGCTGCACCGCTCGGATCAGAACAAGAGCGACCAGCCACGCTGGGCCTTCATCGGCTGCTACAACGCCAAGCACAACGACCCGTACAAGGATTCGCGGCACCCGCGTTATTCGCGGCTGGAACGCTGGAACGATTCGCGCGTGAAGGAAGTTGGCCAACAACAGTGGGCGAGGTTGCAGCGATTGGCGGAAGGGACTTGAGGGTCAGCTCGCGTTGTTGGTCGAGTGGTTGTAGGTCACTCCGCCCAGGTCGGCGAGCTTGCGCATCAGCTCGTCGGTGAGCGCTTGCAGCAACTCTTGCGTCCTGCGTTGGCCTTGCCAGGGGCTGAGGTCGATCGGCGTGCCGTAGGTCACGCGCACGCGGCAGGGGGTATAGAACGGTGCGATCATACTCTCGGATTGCGGCACGCCATGAATATAGACCGGGATGACCGGCACGTTCGCTTTCAGCGCGAGGAACGCGATTCCGGAATCTGCGGCTCGCAGACCGTCACCGGTATTGATCCCCCCTTCGGGAAAGATGCCGATCAAATCGCCCCGTTCCAATCGCCGCACCGCCTCGCGAGTTGGTCCCACGTCGTGGCCGTTGCGGTTGACTGGGATCGACTGCATGGCCCGGCTGATCCAGCCGGTCAGGCCCGGCTGTTCGAAGTATTCGCGAGCCATCAAGTACCCGATCACGCGGATCGACCGCGCATGTTCTTCGTATCGCAAGTGCGAGTTCATCCATGCCACCATCGGGTCGATGGGGCTGCGATGATTCGACAAGATGATCGCACCGCTCGATTCAGGATACGGGCAGCGTCCATTCGCTCGCCAGTGAAACATGAACGCGACGTAGATCCGCTCGACCAAATACAGCAGCCAGACCTTCCAACCGTCCCGGCAGCGCCGCTGCGAAGCCAATAGCAACCCGACCGCGATCGCCGCGTAGGCCAGCAACACCAATTGAGCAAGTTGATCGGGCGTCATCGGTAGCCAACGAGTTCATTGGAACGAAGTGCGTATTGAGTAGTGAGTCCGCACCAGTCGATCAAGAGCCGTGGACGCTTTCCAGCATTCGGGTGCGTTCGCTGCACTTTGCGTGAGCCGGGTGAGCCGGGGTCAGGTCTTCAAATTTCATTTTTGGCCACCCAAACCACCCCATACTCAAATCCCACATCGCCATTCCAAATCACATCGCGCCTCATTCGCGAGGCCAAAAATGAAATTTGAAGACCTGACCCCTGATCGGCTCCACAGGCTCGGTCGCTTCGCGGTCAGCCGCTATCATTCGCCGCTTTGAGCCACGCTGGTTCACTGTCCGGATTGAGTGAGTTGGGATCGGGGGATTTGTGATGAAGGTTTTGGTCATCGGCCAAGGGGGCCGAGAGCACGCGCTGTGCTGGAAGCTGAAGAACTCGCCGTCGGTCGCGCGGGTCTATTGCGCTCCGGGGAATGCCGGCACCGCGTTGGAAGCGACGAACGTGGAGATCGCCGCCACAGACATCGAGCGGTTGGTGCAATTCGCCAAGTCGGAGCGGATCGACCTGACCGTTGTCGGTCCGGAAGCCTCGCTGGTAGCGGGCGTGGTCGATGCCTTCCAAGCGGCAGGGCTGCGGATCTTCGGCCCCACGAAGAAGGCCGCCGAGTTGGAAGGGAGCAAACTCTTCTCGAAAGAATTGATGCGGAAGGCCAACGTGCCGACCGCCGAGTTCCGTTCGTTCTCGCGATTTCAAGATGCGGTCATGTATCTCGAAGAGCGTGAGGAAACGCCGCTGGTCGTAAAGGCGGATGGACTCGCATCGGGCAAAGGGGTCTTCGTCTGCAAAGACCGTCAGGAGGCACTCGCCGCCGTCAAGCAGATCATGGTCGATCAGGCTTTCGGTGCGTCGGGAAACAAGATCATCATCGAAGAATGCCTGCACGGTCACGAGGCGAGCATCCTCGCCATTGTCGACGGCAACACGATCCTGACGTTGGAAGCATCGCAGGACCACAAGCGCGCGCAAGACGGCGACGCTGGCCCAAACACCGGTGGCATGGGAGCGTACTGCCCGACGCCGCTGATCACTGACGAGCTGATGGATCAGATTGTCGAAAAGGTGCTGGTCCCGACGATCCACTTCATGAACGTCGAAGAGCGACCGTTCAAAGGCTGTCTCTACGCCGGAATCATGGTGACGAACCAAGGTCCGAAGGTGTTGGAGTTCAACGTCCGCTTCGGCGACCCGGAAACGCAGCCGGTGCTGATGCGGCTCAAGTCCGACTTGGGTGAACTGCTCAAGGCCGCCGCGGATGGCAAGCTGGCGGAGTTCGGTCCCGCCGAATGGGATCCTCGTCCGGCTGTCTGCGTCGTCATGGCCGCTGAAGGTTATCCCGGGACCGTGAAGAAGGGCTCAGTGATCCGCGGTCTCGATGACGCGGCTGAGATCGCCGATGCGAAAGTCTTCCACGCAGGGACCGCTCGCAAAGGGGACGACGTTGTGACCGATGGTGGCCGAGTGCTCGGCGTCACCGCGCTGGGGGCGGACTTCGCCGAGGCCAAGCTCAACGCCTACCAAGCCGTGAAGTGTGTCCGCTGGCAAGGTGGCTGGTGTCGCAAAGACATCTCGGATCGCGCGCGGTCGTACGTCACGGAAGGCTGAGCGCCGGCAACTTTGCAACCTCCTTCTTCTGAAACGGATGAACGGCCGAATGCCCACCGAATTTCGCCCTGCGGCTTCACTCGAAGTTCTCCGCCTTCGTGCAAGACTGCTGGCCTTCACACGCCGCTTCTTCGATGAGTCCGGCTATTGGGAAGTCGACACGCCGATCCTGTCGCACGAACGTGTGATCGATCCGAACATCGAACCCTTCGTCGTATCCGGATCGGCGAGCGAGCAGTTGTCGCTGCAAACGTCCCCCGAATTCGCGATGAAGCGGCTGTTGGCTTCCGGAGCCGATGCGATTTATCAACTCGGCAAAGTGTTTCGCCGTGGAGAACTTGGCCGGCTGCACAATCCAGAGTTCACAATGCTGGAGTGGTATTGCGTCGGCGACACGCACCACGAGCAGATGAACTTCGTGGAGAAATTCGTGACGGCGTTCGCACGCAACGTTGAGCAGCAGTCCTCCGTGGCCCCATTGCCCGCAGTCCTCAACTCGCAGACCTTCGAGCGTCTGACCTACGACCAAGCGTTTGAACGACACACCGGCTCGAAGGTGCTTTCACGTCCGACCGGAGAAATCGTCGCACTGGCTCGGAGGTTGGGAGTCAGCGCTCCCGAAAGTCTGCTGCCGAATGACCGGGACGGTTGGCTGAACCTGCTGCTGGCCGAACGAGTCGAGTCGCACCTGGGCCACGACCGGCCGACGTTCCTCTACGATTATCCCGCTTCGCAAGCCGCGTTGGCTCGCGTGCGTGTCGCGGGTCCAGTCTCCGTGGCCGAGCGGTTTGAGCTGTACGTGAGCGGCATCGAACTCTGCAACGGCTATCACGAACTTACCGATGCCAACACGCTCCGCGCCCGCATTCGTCACGAAGCGACCGCGAGTGGACAGCACATCCCGGAACCGGCTCGCTTGCTGGCCGCGATGGAGCAAGGTCTCCCTGCATGTTCCGGCGTGGCGCTGGGATTTGACCGCTTGTTGATGCTCTGCCTCGGAGCCAACTCGATCCGCCAAGTGATCCCGTTTCCGTTCGAGATCGCCTGATTTCGACGGCGTGCTTTGCGCAAAAAAGTAGCCTGACTCTCCGAGTCGGGAGCCTTGCGGGCTTCCCGACTCGGAGAGTCAGGCTACGACGGGTTGAAATGGCCTCTAGTATTCGCCGACACGCTCGCCGCCGTCGCGCGTGGCGATCGCCTTGAGGATTTTGAAATCGGTGTTCTTGGAGATCGACCGGCTCGATCCATCCGCGAGGCAGAAGTTGCAGGTGTCCGCGTGCCAACTGCCGAAGCCGAAGAAGTGGATTCCCGACGTCGTCCAGTAAGTATCGAACGAAGAGGGACGCATGGTCGGAATCACGCCGTCGGTGCCACGATCGGGAATGTTGTTGTTGTCATCGTCGGCGAACCGGGCACAGCAGCTATTGCCGTCTCCCCAAAAGCCCATCATCGATTCGCCAATCAACAGCGTGTTGGACTCGCCGTCACGAATCCCGCGGAACGAGATCGCGCTGTCCTGAAACATGATCCCGGTGCCATTGGCCGCGCCAATGCAGCCACGATAATTTGAATAGCCGTAGCCGCTCGGCCGACTGGAAGGGAGAGCGCTCGACGGGCAGGTGTAGGTGCCAATCAATTGTTGGCAGGCGACCAAGTTGTCGGAGACCGTCATGGGCATCATGGCGTTGTACTTGGGCATGTTGAAATTGACGCCCACCGTGCTCTGTCCCATCTGTGACAGAATGAGAGCTTGCCAACTCCAACTGTCCGAGTAAGTCCAGTCGTTCAACTGCACTTGTTGGACAACCCCGTTGATGGCCGGTCCCAACGGAACGTTGATCGGCGAGGGAAACGCCACCAAAAAACCGGCCGTCGGACTGACGATGAATCCCGAAGGGAAGCACTTGTGCGAATCGGCGTAGTTGTGGCAGGCCAGCGACATCTGCTTGAGGTTGTTCAAGCACTCGGTTTTCCGAGCGGCTTCGCGAGCTTGCTGCACGGCGGGCAACAGCAGTGCCGCCAGGAGCGCGATGATGGCAATCACCACCAGCAGTTCGATCAGCGTGAAGCCGGATCGGACGGACTGAGTGCGGTCTGAGAACAAAGGGGTCTTCATGAGGGAATCTCCGGCAGCTAGAACGGTTCGCCCGCGAATACGAATCGGAGCGTATCAGCCAACAAATACCTGTCAATCGAGGAAGTTTCTCCAAGCCGAGTACTTGCGCGAGCTGAGTTGATGCGCCAACGACGGACTGCGAGCCGGCCGGCTCGGCAGACGAAACAACCTCATGCCGGCTTCCTGCGGCGTGCGGCCTCCCTTGCGGACGTTGCACTTCAAGCAGGCGCAGACAATGTTGTCCCAGGTGGATGGCCCACCGCGGCTGCGCGGGACGACATGATCGAGACTGAGATGACTGTTGCCGAATTTCTTGCCGCAGTATTGGCAGCGATTCTCGTCCCTCAAAAAAACGTTCCGGCGGTTGAACTTGACCGCGTTGCGCGGCACGCGGTCGTAATCCAGCAGCCGGATCACGCGAGGCACTTGGATCGAAAAGCTGACGGTGCGTATCCAGTCATCCCACTCGCAGAGTTCTTCGACCGCTTGTTTGGCGTCGCTTAACTCGCGCCAACGGTCGAAGTCAAAAGTCTGGTACTGGCCGTCCTCAACAGAGACGACCTCAGCCAAGCCCTTATAGAGCAGCGTGAAGGCTCGCCGCACAGCGACAACATGCACGGGCGCATAAGCTCGGTTCAGAGCCAAGACGCTCGCTTGCATCGCCGGAGAGGGGCCGGATCGTGGCGCAACAACGTGACTGGAACGTGTAGAAATCATGGGACCATTCCAACGGACTGAGTCCGGAACGGTCGAATCTCGCTTCCCAAGCGGGGCGGAGTCTAGCGGTGGGTTGGAACACGAACAACTCCCTACGGCGGCTGTTTCGGGGAGCCTCCCGGACCGTCACCGACTCAGTGTCTCACCGGTTAGTCTGAAACCTGGGAAGAGCGCCGAGGCTGGAATCGTTATCGTGCCTGACTGTTCTGCGAACCGCTTGATCCGAGAGTTCCGGCGAGTCACTTCATGAGTGGTCGAACCTGCAACCCAGAGCGTCCCGCAACCGTTGGGTTGATCGGTCTCGGCTTGATTGGTTCGGCGGTCGCCGAGCGATTACTCGCCGCCGGCCACACGGTCATCGGATTCGATATCGTCGAAGAGTCCCGAATCAAACTCAGCCAACTCGGCGGAGTTCGCACCGCAACCGTGCAAGAGGTCGCTCAAGCGACCGATATCGTGATGCTCGCGCTGCCGAACGATGGGATCTCGGCCAAAGTGCTGCGCGATATCGACGGCAGCCTGCGTGCCGGTCAAATCCTCGCTGACTTGGGAACCGGCAATCCACGCACAGCGGAATCGCTTGCGGCCAAGTTGAGCGATCGAGGCGTGCAGTTCCTCGATGCGACGATTTCCGGCAGCAGCACGCAGGTGCGGCGCGGCGATGTGCTGGTCATGGTCGGTGGCGAAGAATCCGCGTTCGCCGTCTGTCAGCGGTTGTTTGAGTCGTTCGCTTGGCAAGTTCGGCATGTCGGGCCAAGCGGCCAGGGTGCGTGGATGAAGCTCGTGACGAATCTCGTGCTCGGCTTGAACCGCGCGGCGCTGGCCGAAGGTCTCGCCTTCGCCGAATCGGTCGGCCTCGATCCTGCGGACGCACTCAGCGTGCTGCGTGACAGCATGGCCTACTCGCGCATCATGGACACGAAGGGACCGAAGATGGTCGCTCGCGACTTCACGCCGGAAGCGCGGTTGTCGCAGCATCTCAAAGACGTGCGACTGATCCGCGCAGCCGCCAAGCGAGTCGGTCAGGCGCTGCCCTTGAGCGACGAGCATCAACGCTTACTGGAACTCGCCGAATCGCTCGGACTGGGCGGCCTCGACAACAGCGCGATCATCGAAGTGTTGCGGCAGCCGCCGTAGCCTGACTCTCCGAGTCGGGCACGCTCCGGCGGTCGTCGGGCACGCTCCGGCGGTTGTCGGGAACACTCCGGCGGTCGTCGGGTACGCTCCGGCGGTTGTCGGGCACGCTCCGGCGGTTGTCGGGAACGCTCCGGCGGTCGTCGGGAACACTCCGGCGTTCGTCGGGAATACTCCGGCGGTCGTCGGGAACACTCCGGCTCAGACGCAAGGCCCCGACTCGGAGAGTCAGGGCTACGACTCTTCCCCAAAATGCTCCCGCACGCGCAAGCAATCGAGCACCGGGCGGATCAGTTCGTACGAGACCTCGCCGTTCAGTTCGTCGAAGATCGTTCCTAAACGCTCGAAACCGTGTTTCCGAACGGCGGCCTCGATACGCGGGATCAACTCGGCTGGCACCCACGGCGACGGGTCCGTAATTCCGTCGTGGCGAATGAACTCAGCGAGGTAGCCGGTAACCGTCGAAGTTGCGCGGGAAATGACGTTGGCGACATCCCCGATCGACCTGCCTTCGCGGAACAGGCGAAACGCGGCGAGGGCGGAGAGGTTCGGGCCGTTGTCCTCGGTGGCCGTTCTGCCTGGCGTGTCGGTCGCGACGCCATGCTGTTGGCAGTAGTTCGTGATGCAGGCGATGAACTCTTGGCCGAAGTCCGCAAGCTTCTTGTCGCCGACTCCTTTAACCGAACGAAAATCGGCGATCGTTGTCGGCCGTCGCCGAGCCATCTCGCGCAGCGCGGTGTCGCCGAAAACAATGTACGCCGGCACGCTCAACGCGCCCGCCTTTGCTCGGCGGAGATCGCGTAGCGTGTCGAACAACCCGCGATCGACACCGTCCCACGAATCCCCGATGACCACCGCTTGCCGCTTCTCGCGCTTCGGAGGCGCGGGCCGCAACAGCTTCGGCGTCAGTTCCCCTTTAATCAGTTGCCAGCCGGTCGGCGTGAGTTTGAGGATGTTGTATTCGCCGTCCTTCTTCAGAAAGCCTTGGCCGACGAGTTGCTCAATCCAATCGCGAATCGTTTTTTGCGCAACGTCTTTCAGCAGTCCATGAGTGCTCAGCTTGTCGTGTCCGTTTTGCAGAATGCGTTGATCAAGCGAGCCTTTCAACACGAGCGCCGTGTAATCGCCGCCGAATCGCTGGTCCTGTCGAAACACGCTCGACAGGATCTTCTGGCCGATGACCTGCGCGTCCTCGACTAAATCCAATTGGCCGAGACAGACATCGCACGCGCCGCACGACTCGGCTTGCTCGGCAGGCAGGTCTTGGCCGAAGTAGTTGACGAGCGCCCGATGCCGGCAGTTGGCTCCCGTCGCGAATTTGGAAATCGCTTCGAGCGACTGCGCTGCCGCTTCGCGCACCGGACCGGGGGGGGACTCTTCGAGCATTCGCTGCCAGCGGATGTATTCGCTGCCGGAATGAAACAGACAGCAATCGGCTTCGAGTCCGTCGCGGCCGGCTCGCCCGCTTTCCTGCTGATAGCTTTCCAGCGACTTCGGCATCCCATAGTGAATCACGAACCGCACGTTCGACTTGTCGATCCCCATGCCGAATGCGACCGTCGCCACGATGATGTCGCAACGGTCCTCGATGAAATCGTCCTGGTGCCGCCGCCGCTCGTCGTCGGCCATACCGGCGTGATACGGCAGTGTTTTGAAATCCTGGCCGTTCAACTCGATCGAGAGCTTGTCCACATCGGCCCGCGTCGTGCAGTAGATGATGCCCGATTCTCCCTTGTGCCGGTCGAGCACCTCGCGGACTTGGCCGAGTCCGCTTTTGCGACGCTCGACCTTGTAGATCAGGTTCGGCCGATCGAACGAACCGACCAGGACGTCCGGCTGCCGCAGTTCGAGCGACTTGGCGATGTCGTGCCGCACCCGCTCGGTCGCCGTCGCGGTGTAAGCGTGCAAGCCGACGTCCGGAAAGTTGGCTCGCAGCAGATTGAGTTGCCGATACTCTGGCCGGAAGTCGTGTCCCCATTCGCTGACGCAGTGTGCTTCGTCGATCGCGAACATCGAGACCTTGAGTCCCTTGAGAAACTCGATCATTCGATCTTGAACGAGCTTCTCCGGGGAGACGTACAGCAATTTGACTCGCTCGGCGCGAATATCCTCGGCGACTCGCGCGCGTTCCGCGCCGGTCTGCGTGCTGTTGACGAACACCGCCGGGATGCCGTTCGTCCGCAGCGCATCGACCTGATCCTTCATCAGCGAGATCAACGGCGAGACGACAATCGCCAAACCGTCGAGACACATGGCCGGAGCCTGATAGCACAGCGACTTGCCGCCGCCCGTTGGCAACACGACGACCGAGTCGCGTCCGTCGAGCACACTGCGCATCGCCGCCTCTTGCAGCGGGCGGAACCCGTCGTAGCCCCAATAGCGTTGTAGTACGTCAAGCAGCATGATCGCGACATCGAAAGGGCTACCTCCGAGCCTGTCAACTCAGGCCCGGCTGATGGCTGTCGGCTGAAAGCTGTTGGCTGTCATCTCAACTCCGCCGTTCTAGGAGTTTGAAATTACAGCCGACAGCCTTCAGCCGACAGCCTTCGGCCGGAGACGCTTGCGGGAACTCGGCCAAGATCGAATGATGCTCACCATTCCATTTGCTCCAGCCTCCGGATTGAGAGTTCGCATGTTGCAACTCAGGATTTCAGTGCTGGCCGTCCTCTGCGGTTGGGTAGTCACGGTGTCGGCCGACGAGCCTCGGCTGCGCGACCGCATCGACGAATCGGTCGCCTCCGCGTGGCAGCGAGAGAAACTGACTCCCGCCGCTCCCGCATCCGATGCGGAATTCCTCCGGCGAGTTTCGCTCGATCTTGTCGGCACAATCCCGACGCATGACGAAGCGGTCGCATTTCTCGATGACGTCTCGCCCGGCAAACGAGACGCGCTCATCGAACGCTTGCTGGCTGATCCGCGACGCGCGCAGCATCAGGCGGACTTGTGGGATCTCATCCTCTTCGGCCGCAACCCGCCCGGCTACGACACGGATAAGCGGGACGGCTTTCAGACTTGGCTGCGTGAGCAATTCGCAAACAACGTTCCTTATGACGTGCTGGCTCGGACGATTCTCAAGGCCGAAGGAAACTCGGCCGAGCAAGGTGCTCCGCTGTTCTTCGTGCAGTACCGCAACCAGCCGGAGGACTGCAACGAGGCGATCACGCAGACGTTTCTGGGCATCCAGTTGCAGTGCGCTCGCTGCCACGATCACCCGTTCGAGCCGTGGACTCAGCTAGACTTCTTCGGCATGGCCGCGTTCCTCGCGCGGCTGGAAGTCGTGCAGGTCGGCAAGAAAGACGAACTGACGATGTGGGCCATCGGCGAGAAGAGCACCGGCGACGTGCTCTTCACAGGCCCAGCCGCCAAACAGACGCCCGGCAAGAAGGGTGAGCCGGTTAAACCAAAATTCCTGCACGGCGAACCGCTGGTCGAACCGCCGCTGCCCGAGGGTTTCAAAGAGGTGAAGTTCGAGAGCAACAAGCCGCCACCCGCTCCGCAGTTCTCGCGCAAAGATCAGCTCGCTGAATGGATCACGAAGTCGGACAATCCGTACTTTGCGCGAGCGATCACGAACCGCATCTGGTCGCAGTTCTTCGGCCGGGGCCTCGTGCATCCGGTGGACAACATGAGTCCCTCAAAGGTGCCGACGCATCCGGAACTGCTCGACGAGATGACGAAACAACTGATCGCGCATCAGTTCGACCTGAGATGGCTGACGCGCGAGTTGGTCAGCAGCCGCGCCTATCAGTTGTCATCAAACGGCTCAACCGGCGAGCCGCTGCCAAACTGGTTCGAGCACGCTCGATCGCGTCCGCTGTCCGCCGAAGAGTTGGTCGCGTCGTGGCGAGTCGCGACCGGATTCGATGTCGTCGAAGCCGCGAAGGAAAAACCAGACGACAAGAAGCCAAACTCACGGAGCCGCTTCAAGCCGCTCCAATGGGAATACGTGATCCGCTTCTTCGGCCAACCGAACAACGGCACCGGCGACTTCCAAGGCGGACTGCAAGAGCATCTCTATTTGAACAATGGCCAGCTCGGCAGCTTACTGGTGACGGGGCCGGGCAGCTTGCTCGATGCCATCTCGAAGTCGGAAGCCTCGCCAGAGGAACGCATCGACCGATTGTTCCTCAGCCTTTTGACTCGCCGCGCGACGGATGCGGAGAAACAGCGATTCGCCGAATACCTTGCGTCCGATAAGAATGCCGATCGCCTGCGAGACGCCATTTGGGTCTTGATGACCTGCGGTGAGTTTCGATTCAATCACTGAGCCTTCGTGGGGCACGTTTCCAACGTGCCCGTCCTGTCCGGGCACGTTGAAAACGTGCCCCACGTTTGGGAGCCGACCATGAACCCAAGTTGCTCACCCAGCGAACATCTCAGCCGACGAGCATTATTCAAAGGGACGCTGGCCACAGCCGCCGGCGGAGTCGTCATGAACTTCGGCGGCTTGACCAGTTCGGCCGCGCTGGCCGAGGAAGTCAAACGCGAGAAGAAGCATTGCATCCTGCTCTGGATGAACGGCGGAGTTTCTCAATTCGAGACGTTTGACATGAAAGTCGGCCGGCCGACCGGCGGTGTGTTCCGGCCGATCTCGACCAACGTTCCCGGCACTCAAGTCTGCGAGCTGATGCCGAAGATGGCTCAGCAAATGGACAAGGTCGCCGTCATCCGCTCGATGCGAACGTCGGAGGTCGATCATCCCGGCGGCATCTATCTGATGCACACCGGCTATCGGCCGAGTGCCAACGTTCGGTTCCCGGAAGTCGGCGCGATCGTCGCGAAGTATCACGGCAGCGAAGGCTCGGACCTGCCGAACTTCGTCAAAGTCTCGACGCAAGGAGACGCCGGTGCGGGGTTCCTCGGCCCGAAGTATTTGTCGTTCTCGGTCGGTTCACGCGGCGAATTGCCAACGTTCTCGGCCTCGCCACATGATCCCGCTCACGAACTGCGAAGACATGAACTGCGGACGTTCCTCGAAGACGAATACGCCCGCACGCGCAAGAGCGATCTCGTGCGCATGCACCGCGAGTCCTATGAAGCCGCGCGGCGGCTGAACAAAGCCCGCGAGGTCTTCAAGATCGACGCCGAATGGGAACAGCATCGCGAGTTGTACGGCGACAGCGCATTCGGACGCCGCTGCCTGCTGGCTCGGAAGTTGGTCGAGTCCGGCGTGCCGTTCATCGAAGTCGGGCAGAGCAGCTACGACTCGCACGCCGACAATTTCGCGTGGCACAAAGGACTCGCCCCACCGATGGAACACGCCTGGGCCGGTCTGCTGGTCGATCTGCAACAGCGGGGCTTGCTGGAGAAAACACTCGTCGTCTGGACCGGCGAGATCGGTCGGACTCCGAAGATCAACAATCGCGCCGGCCGCGATCATTACGTCCGCTGCTGGACCACCGCGCTCGCTGGTTGCGGCATCAAAGGGGGAGTCGTCTATGGTGAGTCCGATGCCGACGGCGTCGATGTCAAAGACAAGCCGGTGACTGAGGGAGATTTCTTCGCGACGATCTATCACGCCCTGTCGCTCGACCCGAAGACTGAGAATCTGGCGGGAGTGCGCCCGGTGCCGCTGGCTCCATTCGGATCGAAGGTCGTCAGTGAGTTGTTTGGGTAGAAGAAAAACAGAAGAGCTGGCGAAAAATGGAGGGCGGAAAATGAAGCCAGTGATGTCTTCCATTTTCCGCCCTTCATTTTTCGCCAGCATGTCTCCGCGAACCGCCATCAAGTTGGAATCAGCTCACAGAATGCGCTCGCATTCAACGACTCACGTCGTTGGATAAATGGGGTCACTACGAGCAAAGGTGCGCAGTCGAACTAATTGCCCGATTCGCGAACGTCGACGCGGCCGTCGGCGTAGCCGATGAGGACACGCTCGGCCGTGCCGAGAAACAGACCGGTATCGACGACTCCCGCGATCGCGAGCACCGCGCTTTCCAATGCCCGCGCTGCTGCCCCGTCTCGCAATGGCTCGGCGAGTTTGCAGTCGAGCGTCAGGTTGCCGTTGTCTGTCAGGAAAGGTTCCGTCCCGCCCACGACTGGCCGAGTGGTCGGCGTCAGGCCGAGCGCTTTCAACTTCCGCACGACGTAACCGTGGGCGAGCGGGATAACCTCGACGGGAATCCGGCCGCGTTCGCCGAGCGTCCGTACCAGCTTCTCCTCGCCGACCAGAATGATCTGTCGCTTCGATGCGGCCGCGACGATCCGTTCGCGAACCAGCGCGCCCCCCCAGCCTTTGACGAGATCGAGGTTCGGTGCCACTTCATCCGCCCCATCGACGGTGAGATCCAGCTCCAGATCTTCGGTCAGCGGCACGAGCGGGATGCCCAGTTCGCGAGCCTGCTTGTCCGAGGCGTTTGAGGTCGGCACCCCCGTGATTTTCAAACCCGCCTGCACACGCTCGCCGAGCTTCGCGATAAACGCGGCCGAAGCACGGCCGGAACCGAGTCCGACACACATGCCATCGCTGATCATGTCCAACACACATGCGGCCACGGAAAGCACTGCGGGATCATTTGAGACATTCGACATTTCAGGCTCCCTGTTGACGACGTGAGAGTGAGTCACTGTTGATTCTGTGAGGGTGCAGAGGTGATGCAGCGAAAGCAAGTCCGCGAACGACTGCCACGAACGACAAATATCCGACTCTTCAATTTCGCGACGGTTTGCGTACTTCCTCTGTGTCCGCAGTCGCGTCTCTGTGGT
The DNA here is from genome assembly GCA_945893075.1 of Planctomyces sp. SH-PL62. GTDB lineage: Bacteria > Planctomycetota > Planctomycetia > Planctomycetales > Planctomycetaceae > SXKJ01. The sequence continues at coordinate 39,243 of CAMDDX010000023.1, forward strand.
GTCAATCTAAACATTTTTGACACCACAGAGACGCGACAGGGGACACAGAGGGAAGGCCACAGGAAGGCGAATCGTTTGCATGATGATTTCCTGTTTGCCGCACTACTTCGTTTTGAACTTAGCCGTTCCTACACTCCCGCCCTGTTTTGGGATTTGAAATTTGAAATCTGAAATTTGAGATTTGAATCACGATGCCTCGCTACGACGCCAAACGCCTCGAACCCAAATGGCAAGCCTACTGGGAAGAACATCAAACCTTCGCGACCGGCCCGTTCGATCCGGCCAAAGAAAAGATGTATGTGCTCGACATGTTCCCGTACCCGTCGGGAGCCGGTCTGCACGTCGGGCATCCCGAAGGCTATACGGCGACCGACATCGTCTGCCGGTACAACCGCATGCAGGGGAAGCAAGTTCTGCATCCGATGGGCTGGGATGCCTTCGGACTCCCCGCCGAGGAATACGCGATCAAGACCGGCACGCATCCGGCGATCACGACCGCGAAGAACATCGAGACGTTCAAGCGGCAACTGAAATCGCTCGGCTTCAGCTACGACTGGAACCGCGAGCT
>CAMDDX010000024.1 GCA_945893075.1 Planctomyces sp. SH-PL62
AACAAGATCGGACTCCTCCAACGCCGAGCCTACGGCTACCGCCGCTACGACCACTTCAAACTCCGGCTGCTCACGCTCCATCACACCAAGTTCACTCTCGCTGGATGAGACGCTATGTCACCAGCCCCCAAGAATCCCGATGAACCACAAATCGCGAATCAACCGGAACGCGCTAGTGTCCGGTACTTTATGATTTCGCTGAACCGGACGCTCGTGTCACAACTCGGAATTGATGGATCACAAGCAACCGGGTCCGCTTGTTTTCATCCGTGTGCGAGTTCCGATCCGTGTGCGAAGTGCGTTGAAAACTCGACGAACGCACTTCGCACACGGATTGAAGAACACACGGATTGAAGAATCTGGTCACCTTAATTCTCTGGTGAAACCTCAATTGCGATTCGTGCCACGAACGCGTTCCGGCTAATTTCTGCGATCCGTATCAGCCGAGGTGGTTGGTCCTGCTCACGTTTTCCAGTTCGCGGCGAACCATGCCGATTTGGTCGGGAGTCAATTCCGCTTCGCCGGGAAGGTAGCGCGCGAGTTCATACAAATCCGCCAGCACCTGGATCGAAGGTTTCAAAGCCGGAGTGGTGTCGGCGACTTGCCGCTCCACCTCGCGATGAGTCCACCAAGTGGGAACGGACATAGCCGATTGCAGCGCGTACTGATGAAAGGCTCGGACAACATCCTCGCGAGTGCGGATGCCGGCTGATGACGTCACTTCGCCAACGGAGTTCGACCTTCGTAACAACTGCGATTCCTTGACCGCCGTCACCACTCGCGGCAAGAAGTACCAGACCAAGCCCAGTGCCGCGAGCAGCATCAACAGCGGCCCCGTTGATCGCGAAGTCACTGTTGGCGAATCAGACGATCCACTTGAGGATCTCCCTTGCCGCTGCCGAGCGTTTCGCGGTTGTGAATCTGGTGCGGCGGCCATTTCATTGAACACTTTGCCCACCGATTCAAACACCTTTCCCGCAGTCGAGCGACGTTCGGGTCCGGACGGCGGAGTCGATGGTTGAGGGGCCGCGGCTGTTGCCGGCATCGGAGTCGACGACGGAGCGGGAGCCTGGGACGCTTCACGAGCGGAGTCATTGCGGAGTCCATCGAACAATCGGTTGATCGACTTCTCAAGTCCCGACAACGATCCATTGCCCGTATCCTGGTCCCCGGCCGATGTCCCGGCCGAGCCGTTTGATTCTGCCCGACTCTCCTCACGCGTTTGATCAATCAGTTTTCGCAGCGTTTGAGTAAATCCCCTTTCCTGCAATTCCGACCGGACATCCATCTGCGGCGACTTCGGGCTGTCGCTGGCGATTGGGGGAGTTACCGCTGGCGTCGACGGCGGCGACTCACGAATTGGATCCTCAGGCTGCGATCTTGATGGCTTGGAGACACGACTCCCGGCATCGATCTTCTCATTCTCATTACCGAGCATTGATTGGCCGAACGGTTTTCGATTTGTCTCCGAGGCTCGAGGCGGGCGATTCAATTCATATCGCGGATCACGCATGATCGCTTCCAATTCGCTCCGCGCTCGTTCAAGGCTCGTCATCGGTTCGTCGTCGCGAAATTCCGGATCGCGCGGTCCCGTGACTCTTCGCTCGGCATCCGTTGGCAATGTGTCGGGCTGCTTCGGTTTGTCCTTGGGCGGTTCATTCCGTTGGCGACCGGCTTGTTGAAGTAATCGTTTCAGCCACTCCTGAGAGTGCGGCGGCAGCACTGGCGATTCCGGAGCAGGTCCACCACTCGGCGGGGTTGAGACCGACGGGATCGGCACGCTCTTGGAATCGCCCGTCTCCCTCCGTGGAGGCAGTTTTCCATTCTGCGAAAACTGTTTGAGCAACTGCCGCACCTGCTCCTGCACAGCGGGGTCGGACATCATCTTCAAAAGCTGCTCGGAGGAAGGACTGTCTGGCTTCGGAAGAACCGTCCCCTGGGGAACGGCTTCCGATAACTGCTTCATCGCACTCAGCAGAGCATTGAGTTGTTCCGGATCAAATCTCGGAATCGCAGACGAGTCACTTCCCAATTCGCCTGCGGCCATCAACCCCCGCAATTGCTGAAGCCACTGCACCTGCTGCTTGAGATCGGCGGAAGCTCCCTCTGGCAACGGCAGCAATCGCTGCGAGGAAGTCTCGACCGGAGAGCCCGCAGGAGTGCTTGGGCGGCTTCGCTCCTGAGCAGATGCCAGTGAGAACTCCGCGCAAAGCCAGCAGGCGAGGCATAGCACCGACAAGCACAAGGTCCGACAGATTCGCGCTTCGATGAAGCTCATTGCGTGTGGTCCAAGTTGAACGATGCAGCCTCGATCACAGCCTGTCGTGGATCACTGCCAAAGCACATGCCTTGTAAAGCAAAAAGCCATTGAAGACGAGAGCCAAGTTCTGTCGGTTTTGCGATCACCGCTCTTGAGCCGCATCGGCTTTGGCGGCGGCGGGTGCTTCGGAGTGGTCGTCGGCTTCGGGAAGAAACGTTCGCACGCTTTTGAGAATGCGGCCTTTGGGTGGCTCGATCATGCCGTTTTGCATGAGGTTCGCTTCCATGGCTCGCCCCTGCTGGAGATGTGGTTGCAGCAGCTTCCATTGCCGGTCATCCAAGAGTGGCTTCAGTTTGGCGTTGGGTAATTTCGCGAGGCTGTAAAACACGAAGTACTGGTCGTACGAGCCGAAGGTGAGCGGCGGTTGAGTCTCCTCGATGATGAGCTTGAACATCGCCTCGTGTTGGTCGTGACGCAGCGCGAGGGTGTTGGACAGGTTGTGCAACGCGACCTCGGCGGAGGCTTGGTAGCGGAACCGGCGACGATCATCGAGGACGACCTGGTACTTCTCCTGTTGCTCGCGCGTGAGCGTGTTGCGGACCGTCTTGGCGAAGAATGATGAGTCACCAAACAAGCCCGCCGCCTGTCGCTGTTGCAGCGGATTGATCTCCTGCCAGATTTGGTTGAAGGCGTTCTGATCGTTTCGCACTTTGAGGAACTTCTTGCGAACGACCTCGACATCCTCGAAGAATCGCAGCGTGTCGCCTCGTGCCGCGAGCGAGAGTTTTTTCGATTGTGCGTCCGTCAGATCGCAGACGCGCCGCAGTTCCGCGAGCTTCATTTTCACGCTCGACTGAATCCGAGCTTTACCGGCCGCCGCATTGTTGCTCCCCTGAAAGATCCATTGGTCGAAGTTCTCTTCCTGGATGAAGAAACCGTTGTTGGGCTGAGCCGCTGCGGCCGGAGGATCGTCGTCGTCCTCGTCGGCCGCGAATGCAAACGAAGCCAAGAGGATCATCGGCAGCGTGAGCAGCCGGAGCCAATGCGGGCGCGCCGGGATCGAGTCTTCAAATTTCATTGCTGGTAACACGAGCCACCTCCGATTTCCGTTCGTCATCACGAACTTCATTCACGCTGCATCACTTTCATTGCTACGGTGCGTCGCCTTTGGCAGGTGCGTCGGCTTTGGCGGGTTCAACGCCCCACCAACCGTCGTCCGCTTCGGCGATGCCTCCTCCGCCGTAGTAGCCGAAATCGACTTTTTGCAGGCCGCTCCACACCGACTTCTGATCGGCGTCGAGATGCGTCGCGACATGTTGGTCCGGCACCAGCGGGAAGTATTGATCGCCGTAGACGGACAGCATCAACCATTGCTCCCATTTGTCTTGCCATCCGGCAGTGATTGATTGAGAGATCTTGTCTCGCTGATCGGCGGTCAGGCACAACGCGCCGTCGAGACGGGCGACGACGCAGCGGATGGCGGCTCGCTTGCGAAGGGCGGCGCGCTGAGTTGCCTCGGCCTTGTACTTCGCCATTTGTTCGGGAGTCAGTGTGTCCTGCAACACCTTCGCGATGGATTCGCGAATGGTCCGCTGAGGATTCGGCTGTTCGTTCTGAACGCGCACGCCGCCGCGCATTCGACCTCCCTGAAGTTCGGCCATCTTGAGTGCGGCCTCTTTCAGACTCGCTTCGCCCGCCGTTTTAATCTTCGGACGTTGTTCCGGAGTCAGGTCGCAAACTTGTCGAATGAAGTTGAGTTCGGTCGTGAGAATCGGCCGGTACTGCTGCGTAAACTGAGGGATCCACTGTTGGATCTGCGCATCAATTTGAGCTTCGCGCGCATCGACCGCTTTCTTGGGCTCTGCCGGCTTGTCGGCTTTCGGTTCTGCTGGCTTTGCTTCGACGGCTTTTTTGACGGCAGGTTTCGGCTCGTCGGCACGACCGCAGATCGGGACGAGACAAACAGCAAGCCCTGTGAAAATCGTCGCGCAACCAAGAATTGTTTTCATGGCTATTGGTCTCGACTGGTTCTTCCAAAAGATCATTGATCCGAAGTCTCGCAAGGATTGATTCAGGATGCGATGACGACGTGTGGCAATTGGGTTGATCCCGAAGGGATCGCAGCCATTAGCCGGGGGTCGAGCGGAGCGATACCCCCGGATCAGCGGCCGAAATGTCTTTGCCTCCCGGAGGGATGCCAGCAATGGGGCCGCCGATCGTTCATCGTTGCTGGCATCCCTTCAGGATGCAAAACATGTTGAATTCGTTTGACCGGGGGTATCGCTTCGCTCGACCCCCGGCTAATGGCTGAAATCCCTCCGGGATGAATGGAACACGGACGTCGATACATATTCTCGTCACCTCGTGTTGTCCTCACCTCGTGCTGTCCTCACCTAATGCTGATGTAGACGAAGGTTTTGCCGTCGCGGGACCAACTGACTCCGACATTGTTGCGGTTGGCGGGTTGTTTGGCGTAGCGCTCGGAGGGTTTTTCGTTTTCGCCGTCGGGGTCGATGACGTGGATTTGCGATTTCGCAGCGCCGGCCGGGGTTCGCGGGAACATCAGCCGGTGGTCGGCGAGCCACGCGATGTCCGAGGCGACATCCTTGGCGTCGCAGAGCACTCGCAGCTTCGGGTCGCTGCCCGTCGTGGTCACGATACCGATCTCGACGCCGCCGGCCGCGCGATGTCCTTTGAAGCAGAGTCGTTGCGAATCGGGGGACCACGCGAAGTTGTGCTCGATGTACCGGAAGGGGCTTTTGCCTTCGCCGAAGAGGGAGCGTTTCTCGTTGGTGGCGACATCGCGAATGACAAAGTTGTTGCTGCCGACAACGTAAGCGGTCTTCCGTCCGTCGGGCGAAAACTCGATCGCCCAGCCTTGAGGGTCGATCGATTCCTCTTCGGAGTCCAATTCGAAATCGCGAACGAAGACTCCCCGTCCGTACTTCGAATACGCGATGCGGCGGCTGTCGGCCGACCAGTGCGGAATGCAGCCGATGCCGAGATCGCGAACTTCGTCGGTCTCCAAGTTCGCGATCAGCAGGTGAGCGGAGACGTTGTTCTCGCCGCGCTTCCAACCATCGACAGCCACCCACTTCCCGTCGGGCGAAATCTCCGGCGAGAAGATGTTCGGATAATCGGGGATCGTGATCGCCAGGACTCGGCCGTCGGCGAACCGCACACGGATTTCGTTGGGAGGCACATGAGTCGTTGTGAACGGGAACTCGGTGAGCGTCAGCGACTGATCCTGATTCACATCGAGCCGCCGGAAGTACTCGGCGCTCAGAGCCGCGAGCGCGACTCCCGGATGAAAGCGAAACTCGGCCGGCTGCAACAGCCCGTCGTCGTCGGCATCGTGAGCCGCTTGCCAAGTGGCGAGAAAATTGGCCAGCGGAGTCAGTTGATACTCGCGCAACGACAGCCCGCCGTCACGATCATCGTCGAAGCCGGGAAACATGCAGGCCGCGACGGACCGCTGGTCGGGGGTCAGCGTTTCCAATTCTTTCGGACTCAACCGGCCATCCAAATCGGCATCGAGTTGCAGAAACGTCGCTACCGGATCGGTGCGATGATCGCTCTTGGCGAACTCGGCGAAGTCGAGCTTGCCGTCGTGATTCCGATCAGTCGTCTCGATCCACCGTTGCTTGGCGGCGGCTTCCAGCGGGCCAAGTGCTTGCGAGTAAACGTCGACGGTCACGAAGCCATCGCCATCGGGCTTGATAGTGCGGAACAGCCGCCAATCGACCACACGGCCGGTCGGCTCGCGCAACAGATGCCCCTCCGGAATCCGCACGCCGAACGCGATGTCCAACAACTTCTTTGCGTCGTCGCGCGAGACTTTTTGATCGCGATCCAAATCCCAGTCGCCGAACTTCGTCACGCCGAGACCTCGCACCTGCTGACCCACTTTGGCCGCGTCGAACTCGGTGACATTCAGCGAGCCGTCGCCGTCGGCGTCCCACTCGCCCCAGTGATCGGTCAGCTCTTTGAATGCCTTCTCCGACAGCAGCACGATCGGATCGGGGATCGGAGATCGCTGCGCTTCGGGAACCAAAAACGGGACTGTCAGAAACTCGGCGAGCGTCATGCGGCCATCCGAGTCGGCGTCGAAGACTTTGAAGTCACGGCTCAGCCGATTCGCCGGCAGGCTCCCCTCCGCCGTGAACTCGGCCTCGGTCAAATGGCCGTCGGAGTTGGCATCAAGCAGCACAAACTTCGCTCCGGGATGAGTTGTATGAAAGGGCCACTCACTCAGCGACAACGATTGATCCTGATTCAAATCGAGCCGCCGAAAATACTCCGCGGCGAGCGCCGCCAATGAGGGAGCCGGCATGAAGCGAAACTCATCCGGGCTGAGCTTGCCGTCACCGTTGCTGTCGGTCGCGGCATGCCACACGGCCATCAGGTTGATGTGTGGAATCAACAGGAACTCGCTCAACGAATAGGTTCCGTCTTTGTCGTCGTCGAAACCGGCCAGCCAGTTCTTCCCCGGCGGTCCCCAAGCGGGCAGGCCCGCCAATTCCGCGGGAGTCAAGCTGCCGCTGAGATCGACATCCATCGCCAGGAACTGTTGCACGGGATCGGTCCGATGCGAACTGGTCGAGAAGGCCGTGATGTCGAACCGCTCATTCTCCGCCGCGAAGATTGTCGGGAACCAAGTCTCCGGCTTTTGATTCGGGCCGAGAGCCTTGATGTAGTCCTCGCGCGCGACTCGGCCATTCGCATCCGGCTTCAACGCGAGGAATGTTCTCCAATCCAAGACCCGCCCGATGTTGTCCCGCAGTAACTCACCGCTGGGTGTACGCACGCCGAACGCGATGTCCAATACACGAGCCGCCTCCTGCCGCGAGACCAGTCCATCCCGATTCAAATCCCAATCAGCAAACCCCGTCGCTTCCAACCCACGGACTTGAACCGCCACGTCTCCCGCTTTGAACTCGTCCGCCGACAGCGAGTCATCCCCATTCTTGTCCCAAGCCTTCCACTCCTTCGCCAACCGAGCCATCGCCTTCTCCGACAGCCCAACCACCGGATCAGCCAACTTCCCACGCAGTTCATCCGCCTGCACCACCGGCACCGTGACGAACTCCGCCTGAGTCATCTTTCCATCACGATCAATATCAAAGACCTTGAACTCGCGCAGCAGCACGGGCTGTTCGCGGCCAGTCCGTTTCAAATACTCCGCCTCGGTGAGCACCCCATCGCCGTTCGCATCGCACGCCTTGAACTCGGCAACGATCGCGTCCTCGGCCAGTGAGACAGCGTCTGACCAAAGAACGGACAGAAACAACGCGGACAAGAAAATACAGAGACGAAACGAGACCGCCTTCATCTTTCTGTCCCCATCTTTCTGTCAGCCAACCTCATGCCAATGCAATGGCTTCAATGTGACGGCAAGCGACGCCGAACGCCAAATCATTCCGGGAAGAACAGTCCTACTTCTTCAGTCGCTCGATCAAGAAGACAGTGGCGTTCGCGTACTTCGGAGTTGGTCCGCCGTTGTAAGTCATGTGACCTTCAACGCCGATGCTGTTGAGCTTTTCCATCAGCATCAATCCCAGCATCGGGGAGTGCGTCGGATCGGGATGTTCTTCCCCCTTCTTAGCCCCGGCGACGCCGCCATAGAACAGGCCGATCGCCGGATCGTCTTTCGTCACATGCGACATCGGCGAGTACTCTTTGATCCAATCGGCGATCTTTTCACGCTGCTGATTCACTTCGTCGAGATTCTTCAGACCGAAGGCATGCGCGCCGTAGCTGTAGTTCGGCATCCATTCGCGAAGCGGGATCGGGTCGAGCGTCACTTGAGCGCCACTCACCGCGGCACAGTACAAGCGAGTCGATTCGCGCGCGATCGGGTCATCGCTCTTCGGATCCGCGAGGTCGTCATGGAACGCGAGCCACAACGACGAGCAGGCACCCGCCGAACCGCCCGTCGCGCCGATGCGGACTTTGTCGATGTTCCACTCTTTGGCCTTCGAGCGCACGAACTGCAAGGCGCGGGCGGCATCACGCAACGGAGCCTTCACCGGCGGTTCCACCTTCTCTTCGACGCCGTTCTTCACATAGCGGTAGTTGATCGCCGCGACGGAGATGCCCGCTTCCAAAAACGGCTTCACGTTGAAACCCGTCTTGCTGCCTCCCTGCCAACCGCCGCCGTGAATGTAGAACACGAGCGGGGTCGGTGTGTCCGACTTCGCTTGATAGAAGTCGATCACTTGCCGTTCGTGCTTGCCGTAGGGCACATCAGCATGCGTTGGCGGCATGACATTCTTCGGCGGCGCTTTGACCGCTGGCTTCGGCGGATCTTTCTTCTCGGCTTTGGTGTCTTGAGCCCAACCCGACTGGCCGGACAAACCAACGATCATGAGCAGGCAAAAGAAGCAGCGTCGTGACATGATGGGCTCCATTAGCGATGAGTTCAGTTAGTTGCTGAGGCAGGGTCGGCGTTCGCTGATTGTGAAGGTTCGGTCCTGACCAAGAAAGGCTCGGCGATTCACGGTCACGATTCGACGATCGAGTCAGCCGCTCAACTCCGAGACAACGCCAGTACTCGCGCCAAATTTGTCGAGCGGAATTTCCAGTTGGTGGAGCATTCGCAAATATAAGTTCGACAGCGGCACGTTGTTCTTTCGGTCGTAGGCCACATGACCGGCATGTTGGAATCCGCCCCCGCCAGAATGATGGGCAGGTTGTCGCCGGTGTGAGCCGACGCGTTTCCCAGATGGCTCGCGTGCAGAATCATCGTCTGATCCAGCAGCGTGCGACCGCCGTCGTCGGTCGCTTTCATCTTGCCCAGGAAGTCGGCGAAGAGTTTCAGTTCCGCCTCTTCAATCGTGGCCAGTTGCTGGAGCTTGGATTCGTCCTGCCCGTGATGCGAGGCGTCGTGATGCGTCAACGTGATGCCGTCCATCTGGAGATTCTCCTGATGCGACCAATGATTCACCGAGATGGCCCGCGTCGAATCCGTCTGCAAAGCCAAGCGAACCAGGTCAAACCACTGTCGTTCGCGATCCAACATCCGCTTTGGATCTTCCGCAAACAGCTTCGCGTCGTCGTTCGAGATTTTGGGCTTGGGTTTCTTCACCCAGGACTCGTCTTGTTGCAGACGTTGCTCGGACTCGCGGATCGAGGACAGTAATTGATCGAGTCGCTGCCGATCCGATGGACCCAGTGTCTTCGCCAATGAGCGGGCTTGCTCGCGCACGCCGTCGAGAATGCTGTGACCGACAGCCAGCTTCTGAATTTCTTGTTCCACTTCCGCAGGCGTGCCGTCAATGAACAGTCTCTTGAAAACGCTTTTGATCGAACCCTCGCTGGGGACGGCCATGCCTCGGCGGTTCCACGACAGGTTGCTGCTGTCGCCCAGCACCAGCGACGCGAACCGCGTTTGAGAACCGACTCGCGAGGCCACCTCTTGATCGAGCGAGATGCCGTTCTTGTGGTTGTTCCAATCCTCGGCGGAGATGCCCGTCAGAAACGCGCGATCGGTGTGATGCCCGCCGCCATAGCCCAGATGCGACATGCCCGAAAAGATCGTGAAGTCCCGACGATATTCTTCGAGGACTTTCAGATAACGAGTTGGCTCATAGTCCTTGCCGGCCTTTTCCGGGAACAAGTACGGCGTGTGCAATCCCAGCGAGCGACACATCAAAACGACCCGCTTCGGCCGCATCGCCTGCGCGGCCTTCTCCGCTCCGAGACCGATCGGAAGCATCGCTTCGAGCAACGGCAGTCCAATGCAAATTCCACCAGCTCGCAAAAGAGTGCGGCGACTGAGTCGGATGTGAGGAGACATGATCAACTCCCATTTCTGAAACGTGACTCGCTGAGACAAGTTTTCGCGGGGAAAGAAAAAAGTTGGAGCACTAATCTCCGCTGATTCACACTAATCCCGGAGGCGTCGGACTGAATCACGATTAGCGAAGATTAGCGTTGATTAGTGTTCCCTGCCGTTCGGAGTTCGCGCCCGACTATTTCTCCAAAAAAATGCGACTCTGCACCACGTCATGAATCAAGGATCGGAACGCGTAGCTGTTGGCTCGTGACTTTGCGACAAGCTGCTCGACCACTTCGCGGTCGGCGAATTGAATCTCAGCGCCTGTTGCGTAGATCAACAGTTTCTCCGTCAGATTCCGTGCGAGCTGATCCGGATTCGCCAACAGGATCTGCTTGTAGTCATCCATGTTCTGGAACGATTTCCCTTCGGCTGTTGTTCCGCTGGATTCGACATCGAGACCGCGGATGACTTCTCGGCCCGGATAGTTGGCCAACTTCACGACGGCGTCGCGCTTGTAGGTGGTCGCTCGGTAAAAGTCGCGCCAGCCGCCGATCACATCGAACGACTCCAGGGCGAATCCCGGCGGGTCGATGTGTCGATGACACGCTGCGCACGATTCGATGTTGCGGTGCTTGTCTAATTGCTGACGAATCGTCGTCGCGCCCCGGATGTCGGGTTCTAGAGCCGCCACATTCGGAGGGGGCGGGGCCGGTGGCTGTCCGAGAATTTTCTCGAGCACCCATTTGCCGCGCAGGATCGGCGATGTTTTCGTTCCGTCCGCCGTGATCTTCAAAATGCTGGCCTGAGTGATCACTCCGCCCCGATGACTCGCCGCCGGAAGCGCGACCAAACGCAGTTCCCCGCCAGCCACGCCGGAAATGCCGTAATGCTGAGCCAGTCGCTGATTCAACATGCTCCAGTCTGAATGCACAAACTCCGTCAGGCTGCGATTCTTCCGCAAAATCTCCTCGAAGAACTGCGTGGTCTCCAGAGACATCGACCAAAAGAGAAAGTCATCGAACTCGCCGTAAGCCTGAGGACTCGGCACCGTCTCGTTGATCTTGCGCAGGTCCAACCATTGGCCGGTGAAACTCTCTGTGAAGCGACTCGATCGGGGGTCGTTCAGCAGTCGCTCGACCTGCGCCCGCAAGACAGTCGGCTGAGTCAGCTCCCCCTTCGAGGCCAACTGACGCAACTCCTCATCGGGCAGCGTCGACCAGAACAAGTACGCGAGCCGAGCGGCGATCGCGTGACCGTCCAGGACCGCAGGTTGATCGGCGTTCGTCCCCACTGGCTCGGTGAGATACAAGAAATGCGGCGAGCACAACGCCGCGCGATAGCCCAGCAGCATCGCTTGCTCGAAAGACTGCTTTTGATCGAGCGCCGTATGCACGATGTGGACGTAGTACTTCACCAACTCGGCGCTGACCGGGCGACGAAACGCGCGCGACAAAAACAACGGCATCAACCGCTGTGCGTCGGCGCGCGGATCTGAAGAATCGGGACGCAGCGCGTCCCCTTTGTAGCGTCCCTTCAACGGCACATCGCCGAAGAGATTCCGGTAACCCTGCGACGGAAAGGGTTCGACCGGACCTTCAATCTCGATCCATTCGACGGCCAGTCCCGGCCCGGCGAACTCTTCGAGCGGCTTGCCTTGAGCCAGCTTGCGATCCATGAACTGTCGCTCGAAGGGCAACGACCAGCCCATGACATCGACGAGGTCACTTCGGTCGAGCTCGCATTCGAATTCCACGACGCTGGACTTGCCGAGCTCGACATCACGGACAGCGAGCACGCTATTACCGTTTCGGCCCCACGGTTTGCCGGCGGAGAATCGCACGGGAAACGGACTCGTGCCGCTTCCGACGGCGGACAAAGAAGCTCGCAAGACATAGCGTCCCGCTTGAGGCACCGTCGCCGAACCAATCGCGATGTGAGCGTAGGGAACGGCGTAAAGCACGAGCGTCTCTCCATCGACTCGCGCAATCTTCCCCGGCTTGATCTGAGTGGACTTCTCGATGATTTCTCGGCCCGACAACCGCGTCTTGATCGGCGTCGGTTCATGCCGAGGAATGGCCGAGCTGAGCGCCTTCTCGGCGGCATCTTGATACCGCAGCAAATGGACGGACGAGACATCCAGGACCGCGCTGATCTTGTCGAATCCCGCCGCCACAGTATCTGGAGGCAACAGATCCCGAACCGCGACTTGCTTGCCCAACAGATCGCGCAGCGTCGTCTCGTATTCGGTGAGATTCAGCCGACGCAGAACAACGCGTCCTTCGTTCCGCTGTTGCGCGAGCGAGGCCGCATGGAGTTGTCGTCTCAACGCCTCGGCCATCCGCGTCCGCTCATCGACAGAGGGTTGCAGCGCATCCTTGGGCGGCATCTGTCCGGATCGCAGCTTGTCATAGACCGGAATCCAGAGTGAAAAATCTTCGGGCTTCGTCGAACGACTTTCGAGCGACAACTTCGCCTGACGAGTCGCATCGTCATGGCACTCGAAGCAGTATTTCTTGAGGAACGACCGAACCGGCTCGTCGCCTTCGAGGAAGCGGGCATTAACGATCGCGGCTTTTTCGATGTTCTGAATGCTGGCGTCGTCACGAGCGCTCGGATCACGGCCGCTGGCCGGCTCCGCCCAAACTCCACCGAACGCGAAGATCGCTGGCAATCCGAGAACGAAAACGGACGATGCTCGCATCGACATAAACCCTCCGCGATCTCGTATCTCGCCCGACAACGGACCATTGCGAATTGCGATTGAGTGTATCAACCCCCGCAACGCACCACGACTTTTCAGGCTGACGGGATCCGAACGACTTCGACGCGCAGAAAAGAAAACGTTTTGGACCGTATTGGCATTGAAGTCTCGTGGCGATTATGTTGAATCTGAAACTGCAGTCCAAACGAAACAGCCACGGGACAAATCCTGCGCGGCCAACACTCGCGAAATCCAACCATGCCGACCAATAAATCCGCAAAGTCTCGAAAGCCGAAACCGTCACAGGCCAAGTCCGACAAGCCGCCGTTGAGGACAGCGTCGCGGCAGTCGCGAACGGAGACTCGGCACTCCCCCGTGTCGAATCAAGTTGCCGAGCTTCAGGAACTCAACGCCGCAGAACAAGCGGCCGTGCTGGCCGATCAAAAACGACGCGGCGTTTCTTGGCTCGATGAAATTGAAGGCTGTTTCGAGGGCGATCCGGTCTTTGCGAAAATCTGTGAACTGGGTGCCGCCATCCGCCGTGCCGATCGACCGAAAGCCTAAGACATGGCGGTGTTGCTCGACACGGATCACCTCTCCATTCTTCAGCGAAGAACTCAGCCGCAATGCGATCGGCTTCGTCAGAGACTCGATCGACTTCCGGCGGACGACATTGCAACCTCAATTGTCTGCCATCAAGAACAGTTCGCTGGCTGGCAGGCTTACGTCAACCAGTCCAAGACGGACGACGAAATCGTTCATGCTTATGGCGAGCTGGAATTCATGTGGCGTTTCTTTCGGAAGATGAACGTCGTGTCGTTTACCAGCGAGGCGCAAACCAGATTTGTTTCGCTGCGAAAGCAGAAGATTCGGATTCCGACACTCGATCTGCGAATTGCGTCTGTGGCCTTGGTAACGGATTCCTTGTTGCTCAGTCGCAATCTGAAAGACTTCCGACAAGTACCGGGATTGAATGTCGAAGATTGGACAACTTGAGCCATCGAGCTTTTTGAGTTCCGCGATTGGAGTGCCGATGGTCGAAATCATCTCAACCGCTTGACCGCTGTGAGTTGGCATCCGTTTCAAGCACGGCTATCGCGTCCAATGTTTTTCCATAAGTTGGACCGACGTTCGCCCGTCCCAAACGTGGTTGCCCGCGTGGCGAACTCGGATCAGGTTTTCTGCGGTGCCGAATGCTCGATAGATCTTCTGAATTTTCTGAAACGCCTCGTCGGCGAACGGTTCTTTGATCAAAGCATACTGCTCCCCGGTTTCCCAAATCGCGAGGCGCGGGGCGATCAGGCTGGCGATTTCCGGGACATCGCCCCATTCCAAAATTCCGGGAATGATTTGCACGCCGCAGGAGTACGTCTGGCTCAGGCGTTCTTGAAAGACGTTGAGTGCTCCCGACACGATCGCCACTTTGATCCGCGGTTCCATCGCGGCGGTCAGCATCGTCATGCGGCCTCCGTAGGAGAGTCCGACGCAGGCCAATCGCTCCGCGTCCACCAGTTCGTGGCGTGCCAGAAACTCGACGCACCACAGGCTGTCGCGCAGGTTTTCGGCGATCAAGATTTTTCCCAACGCCTGCATCCGCACGAAGGTTTCGGCGCAAGGATCGGTCTTCGGTTCTCCTTTCGCGGCGAGACGCGGGCCGAATGGGACCAAGCACGGAGCGATGACGACATGACCGCGCCGCACGAGCTGCAAGCCATAGTCGTAACCGTCGTCCCTCTGGGCGACATCACCGGCCTGTCGATCGAGTCCGACAATCGGCAAGTTTCCATGAGGGCCGTGCCCATGCAACGCGACAACACCAGGCACCTTGCCCTTGGCGTTGTTCGGCACCAGCAAGAACACGGGCAGCGGCGGATGATCCGCGTGCCACAAGATCAATTCATCGCGTCGATGATCGGCCAATTGCGCGCTGGACACGACGTGCGTTTTCCAGGTCGTGGGAGCCGCCGGAGATTTCAGTAACTCCCGCAGCTTGGTTCGGAACTGTTCCTGCCAGCGTCGTGCGTCTTCGGCGCTCGTCCCGTTGAAACGCAGCTTCAGCGGTGCCGCTTGAACTTGCAGACGGAGCCATTCCGGAGACGGCAACAATTTGTCTTGCGCCTGGATGGGAGCCAATGACAAGAACCACCAACCGGCGAAAACGTAAACAAACCGCATGATTCTCGTTTCCTCAAAGACGAAGCCGACGATTTCGCATCGGCCTCAAGCGGCTGAGACCCGATTCGGTGGGCGTAAGTGGATGAACGACATGAATCGCACTTTTCAGCGTTTGTGCGTCTCAGCCATAAGCTCAAACCAGAAGAGATTATTAACGTGGCGGCGAGCCCAATCGTAAATGACCTCGCCGTAGTCGCCGAGTCCGGAATCGCGCGTGATGACTTTGCCGCCGCCCGGTTGCTTCGCGTCATCGACGTAACCGACCAGCAAGCGGCTGTGATCGTAGTCTTCGCCCGCGAGACTCCTTACCACTGATGCCATCCAGATTACGAGTGCGGCAGACGACGCGGCTCATTTCACCTCAATCAGCTCCACCAGAAAGTGCAGCGTCGCTTTCGGCGGAATATCCGGTGGTGCTCCGCGGTTGCCGTATCCGAGGTCCGACGGGATCTGCAACTCGATCATGCCGCCGGCACCGACAAGCTGCATCCCTTCCGTCTAACCTTTGATGACTTGGTTCAGACCAAAGAAAATGTCTTCGTTGCGCCGATAGGAACTGTCAAAGACCTTTCCGTTGTCCAGCCAACCGTGATAGTGGACCCTCACCGTGTTGGTCGCCTTGGGAGCGGCTCCCGTGCCTTGGCGAAGGATGCGGTATCTCAGCCCGGACTTCGTCTCCGTGAATTCCTTCGCGGCGTCGTTGTCAATTTGTCCCGCCCCTTTGGGAAGCTCGGGAAACGGAACGTCTTTGGATTCGGAAGTGATCAAGATGGACTCCGTAAGTAGAGAGGAAACTCAGTCTGATAGTTGTTGTTCGTCATCCGTTCTTGCTGACAGCGGCGATGACTTTGATCTGTGTCACGTCGCCTTGGCAACTCGCGCGGTGATTTCCGAAAAGAGTTTTACCGGCAACGGCCCGCGGCGGGCAGCCTCCAGGTTCTCGGCCAGATGAGCGAGGTTGCAGGTGCCGATGATCGTTGTCTAGCAGTTCGGGTGCGAGAGCGTGTAGCCTTGACAACTGCTCGAAAGACCAACGACCTGTCGCAATGAAAACGAACGCCGCTCGACTGCTGGACTCGATGAAGATTGAGTACGAACTCCGCAGCTACAAGGTTGATCCCGAAGATCTCTCCGCAGCGACGGTCGCTCGCAAGGTCGGACTGCCGCTGGAGCAAGTCTTCAAGACGCTCGTCACACGCGGTGATCGCCACGGCGTCTGTTTCGCCGTCGTTCCCGGCAATTGCCAATTGGACTTGAAAGCCATCTCGAAATTGACCGGCGACCGCAAAGTCGAACCGGTGCCACTCAAGGAAGTCCAACCGCTTACGGGCTACATCCGAGGTGGAGTCACGGTCCTCGGAGCCAAGAAGGCTTATCCGGTCTACATCGACGAAACGATCGAACTCTTCGATGTCGTCTCCATCTCCGCCGGTCTCCGCGGCTTACAAATCTTCATCGCGCCTGCCGATTACCTCCGCGCGACAAACGGAACTCTCGGAGCCATCAGCACTGCGGAGTAATCCGAATGCTCCTGATCCACTTCCAAAGCCGAAGGCCATCCAAGCCATCCGCCAACACGAAGCTGGACAACTCACCTTTAACCCATTGAGCGCCTTGGATGAAGACAACGGTTGAGCTTTCCGAGCAAGTCCGGAACTTCGTACGATCGCTGGCCCCAGAGCCGCGCCGGTCGTTGCCGTTGAAACTCATGACCGCGCAGTCTCCGTGGCTACGAACTTTGCTCCGGTCGATATTCGCGGACGCGGTCACGTTGCACGATCCATAGCTTGCCTCGAAGATCGCTATTGTTCAGCGCGGCGATCAAGACTCGGCAGGCGGCCCAGAGATCTTCCGGGATGATTCTCGCGGGGAGTCGCAGTACGGCGATACCAGAGAATCTGTCTGGTTCGAAAACCAACGGATTGCTGAAGTCCATGTCGAGTGTGACTAAAGCACGCTCCTCCAAATGGCAGATCGTCAACAAATCGCAGTCGGGAGTGCTGGTTAGGTTTTGCTCAACGACGGTCGCCACGTCATGCCCGGCGGCCCGAAACAGAGTTGCTCCGCGATTTCCCAGATTTTCATCGAGCTTCAACTTCATCCGGCCGCTCCCACCGGCAGTTCGATGTACCGTTCGCGCGACATCTCGGCCCCATAAGCGATGCACGCCAGGACGTCCGCTGTCTCCAGTCCGGGATAGTCTTCCAGGATCGCCTCCACGGTTTCGCCGCTCGCCAGCAGGTCCAGAATCAGCGACACCCACAGGCGATGGCCACGAATGCACGGCTTGCCGAAGCAAATGTTCGGATCAATCGAAATGCGGCTCAGCAGATCTTCGCGATTCATGGCAACTTCCTCCCCAAATGTTTGACGGCACGAACACTGTAGCGACCTTCCGTGAGCGGGCAAAAGTGAGATTCAAAGGTCAGCGCGAGCCGATTCAATTCCACTTCGGGCACAGCTTGCCTCATTGGCAATCTGTACGCCTCGCGGCGTTCGGTGTTGCCGGGAAACCGAATTGACTGCGAAGAAACTCAAGAGTCGGTCCGTGTCGTAGCTTGCAGACTACGTTCTGGTTCGCAAATGCGCCAGCAAATGTCTTGCCTTCGCCAACAGGAACCGTCTTCAGCCAGTCAACTCCTACGACACGCTCTCCGTGATCGTCCGCCTTGCCACGGATGTCCGGAGCAATCGCCGCCAGCGAGCGACCGTCTGTGAGTTTGAACTCGTCCGCGGGAACCGACTCGGAACGGACGGTGCCAATGCCGAGGTAGCCGGCCTTTTTCTGATAGGCAACCAACGTGTCGCCAACTTTCAGATGGCGAAGCGGCCCGTAGTATTTGGGTGCGCCGCCTGCGGTAATGAATCCGTATTGCCGACGAATCTCCCAATCGCGATCAGCCGTATGATTCACATACCAAATGCCAGACCACGGCGCTCGCTCTTTGCACACCGCGCGCTCTTGCGTCTCAACGGGATCGGCAAGCCATGCGCGGACTAGCATTTCTTGGCCAGCCACCTTGTATACCGAAAAGAAGACCGCGTTGATGTCGATGTCGTGCTCGTCTTGCAGGTAGCGAATGATTCTTTCCGATGAATCGTCCAACTCAGCCGCGACGATAATCATGCGATGCGACTTGCAAGCCCCTTCCGGGAGGTCAAATTCGAACTTCTCGCGAAACGCGTCAGCCAACGATTTGCCCGTACGCCGTTGAATGATCTCGTCAATTTCTCTGGGGGATCGCTCCCGAATCCACGAAGCATAATCCAGCACTTGGGCCACGACTTCGCGCGGAGTGCGATCACGCTTCAGTTCGGCGATCACAAGTTGACCGTCGGCGTCCATCGCCAATATGTCGAGCCGACCGCCGATCGTCCTCGTTTCGCGGTCGATGAGCAGCAGCTCTTCGCCCAGCAGCGACAGGTCAGCGGCGATCCAATCTTGGAGCCGCTTTTCATAATCAAGTACGACGCGATCCTGTTCGACAAGATTGTCGCCATCGACAAACCAAACGGATGTGTTGAAAGCCATTTCAATTTCGCCAGCTAAGAGATCGGTATCACGGCATTCTGAAAATGTAGCTTCGGATAACGCACGATATCCCACACGTTTCGATTCACAACCTCGTTCGCCTTCAATTCACGGCGTTCACCAACTCACTTTCAGCGCATCGCATTTCGCGATATGACCACACCATCTTGCGGTCGGAGACCGGCCATAACACTGCGAGTTCCTCAGCACGGTCATCCTGATTGGAGTTGCCATGTCGGACCAACCACCTGATCGTCGCGAGTTCATGGCGAGCGTCGGCTTGCTGCCGCTGCTTGGCTCAGCCGGTCTGGCTGTTGGTGGGGACGAATCGAAGTTGATTCCCGATCCCGCTCGCGCCTTGCAGCCCTCGACGGCTGATTTGGGGACGAACTTCGTGGCGGTCGAGCAGATTGCGGCGACGTGTCAGCCGTCGGTGTTTCCGATTGGAAAACAGATTGAATTCAATGAAACCTTCCGCGCGGCGGCTCGCGCGAAGGTTCGGGAAGTCTTGAGCTACGAACCACCTCGCGTGGACTTCCAACCGGAGTTCGTAGAGCGTGTGGACTGCGGCGACTTCTGGCGCGAGCGAGTGCTGATCTCGACGACGCCGTGGTTTCGCATCCCGGCGTATGTGCTGATCCCGAAAGATTTGAAGAAGCCCGCGCCGGCGATCGTCGATTTGCACTCGCACGGCGGGATGTTTCTGTTCGGCAAGGAGAAGGTCATCGACTTTGGAACGAACCATCCGGCGATGACCAAGTACCACCAGCAGAACTACGACGGCCGCCCCACCGCCACGGCGCTCGTGAGACGCGGCTATGTCGTGATCTCGATCGACGCCTTCATGTTCGGCGAGCGTCGCGTGCTGCTCGATGAGGATTTGAAGTTCGGCTGGGATCGCTCGAAGTATTCGCTCGACGATGTGCAGCAGCTCAACCAAAAGTGCCGGGCCAAGGAAGCGACGATCGCCAAGAGCCTCGTGCTCGCCGGCGCGACGTGGCCGGGAGTCGTCAACTTTGATGATCGCCGAGTCGTCGAATACCTCACGACTCGGTCCGAGGTGGATGCCCAGCGGATCGGTTGCGTCGGCGTCTCGATGGGCGGCTATCGGTCGGCGTATCTGGCGGCGATGGACGAGCGG
This sequence comes from Planctomyces sp. SH-PL62, assembly GCA_945893075.1. GTDB lineage: Bacteria > Planctomycetota > Planctomycetia > Planctomycetales > Planctomycetaceae > SXKJ01. The sequence continues at coordinate 19,590 of CAMDDX010000024.1, forward strand.
ATCAAAGCGGCGTGCGTCGTGGGCTTCATGTCGTCGATGCGACCGATGTTGAAGTCGCACGTCGACACACATTCGTGGATTCACTTTCTGCCGGGGTTGCATCGGCTGATGGACCTGCCCGAACTCGTGTCGCTCACCGCGCCGCGAGCGTTGTTCGTCCAACAGTGCTCGCAAGACCGACTCTTTCCGCTGTCCGGCATGCAGTCATCCGTCAAACGCATCGCCGAGCTTTATCAAGCGGCCGATTGTCCCGATCAGTTCGTCGGCCGGTTCTACGACGAACCTCACCGCTGGACGATCGCCATGCAGGACGAAGCTTTCTCGTGGCTGGACGAAAAGCTGAGCCATCGCCGATCGAGTTAGTTCGGCAACCGCATTGCCTCAAAGCAGCACCTCACCGAGTCCCCGGCAGCTTGAGCGTGTTGGGTGTGTGATTCTCCGGGACTGCGAGATTGGCGAGCGTCGCTTTGAGGCGGCCTTCTTCGTCGGCGTTGACTGGCAGCGCCTCAACGTGGAACGCGGGGAGGAGTTTGTCCCAGACGACGTTGAGTTCGGCCTGCATGTCTTTCGTGTCCGTGCCGCGCGTTTAGCGCAGCTTGCGGCCTTCACCGCTCAGCGGCACGAGTGTCACGCGAGAGAAGCGATAGCGGCAGTCATAGGCTCCCAGGAACAACGCCGAGTCCGTGGGGGTCTTCCAATAATCCGAAAGGCTGAGCCGCTTCGAGTCTCCCTGCCAGCGGATCAACTCGTGGCCGTCGCACGTCACGGTGACGGAGCCCTTTCGCACCGTGCAGACGATCTGCGACGGGCGACCTTTGACCAACACGTCGCGTCGCACGGTGGTCGCGTTTCCGACGTTCTTGCCGTCGATGTTTTCCAAGGCGCTTGCGGGCGGTCCGTCTCCGGTGGGGTAGCTCACCAAGACGACGAAACGCTGGCCACCAGAGCGTTGACACAAGAGCAAACCATTCGGCTCATCCAACGGTTCGGCGATCACAGTCAGTTCGTATTCGTCGGGTGGCTGATACGGCAATTCGAGACGCGCTCCATATTGCTTCGGCGCGAGCAGATGCGTGCCATCCTTTTGCCATTCGCCGGAGACTTGGTCTTTCGCGACATCGACCAACGCCAGCAAGTCGATCGCGTCTTGTGGGCGAGTCGGTTTTTCGGCGGGTTGCTCGGTGATTCGCCGGGCATCGGATGAGGTTGCACCGGCTGGCGGAGTTGGTCCGACATCGGGCTTCTCACGCACTTGGAAGTAGCCCCACAATTCCACATCGCGGCCGTCGTCGAGCGTCACGTCCAACCGATAGCTCACCGGCGTCGCGCGATCGAAGCGACCGATGTCGATCTTTTCGGGACGTGATTCACCGGACTTTGTGGGCGCTGTGACCTCCCACCAAGGGCCGAACAAATCCGTCTGCACGCGGACTCGGCACGACTTCACACGGGACTGATCCGGCCACGTCAACTTGAGCGATACCGGCTCGTTCGGCTGCGGCACCTTCGGCTCCGGCAACGCGGTGAACGTTGAGAACAAATCCGACTTCCGATCGAACGGCTGCTCCGGCGGCTTCCAGCCGAGCCGCTTCTTTTGAGCCTCGTCCAACCACGATTCACTGATCCAACCGTGATACTGACCGAGGCTCATCACCGAATTGTTCCCCGGTTCGGGATGCGGCAGGCCGACCGTGTGACCACAGCCTTCGTGATACACCACGCAATCGGTGCCGCTGTACGGCACGCGCCAGCCATCCGCACTGACCAGTCCCCAGCCGACGCCACGATCCGTCAAGTAGGTGGCTCGTGCCCCGCCGGATTCCGCTCCGGGAAAATGCCGCCCGTTGGAGTAGTTGCCCTCGAACTTCCAACCACCCTCGCCGGCCGGCTTCACTCGGAAGAAATCGTCCAGCGGACGCCAATTGATCTCGCTGAGCACCAGCAAAATCGGAAACGCGGTTCGTTTGCCGCGTCCGAATCGCAGCGACTCATCCACTTCGCCGAGCGTCTGAAAGAAAATGAAGTTCGCATCGCCGCCGCGGAGTTGTTCCGTCGATCTCCCCGACCGAAACGGCTCTGGTTGCATCGCGGCTTTCATCACCGATTGACCTTGAAACTCACGCTCGTGAAATCGCTCAATGCGGCGGCAGAAGTAGCCGACTCGCTCTTTCCAATCCGGCAAAGGCTCGCGATCGCGCGGCACGAAATAAACGACCGTGACTTCGATCTTTTCAATCGAGTGCTTCCCATCCCAAGTCTTCACCTCCGCCAGCAACGGCCCGCCAGGAGCGACAATGACGGCCAACAGCCAGACCGTGGCAAGCCGCCAACACTTTCGAAGATATGTGATGTGCATGAAGCGCCTTCGTTGGTTTCGCGACCTCGGCAGTCTCCACCTTGCGGACTCCGTGGCCAAATTCTTTCAAGCGACGACGAGCCTGAGAAGCTCCAAGGCTCACGAACAATTTGGCATTCTTGGGATCAGCCATGCTGTGCCACCGCAAGCTGACCATGTCGAGATTACGGTTGATGATCCGAACCGACAGCTTTGAGCATCGCTGCCGCCGAGCCTCTCGCAAACTTTTTCTGAAAGCAGCGGACCAACGGATAGGCGAGCTTGGTGACGAAGTAATTCGGTCGCGAGAAAGCCAGGATGTCGTACCACACGCCGTCGTCTACACGATCCCATTCAATCAAGAATCGCTCTTCACCACTTTCCGCATGACCGGGCAAGGTGCCGTAGGCGAATCCAAATCTGGTGATTGGTCCGACCTCATCAACGACATAGACGATCCGGCAGGCGTTGAGCCACCAAAGTCCGAAGACACGGCCCAGCACGGCCACGACCTCGCCTGATTCAATCGGTGTCGTATTTGGTGATGCTGCGACCCAGCCGAGATGAAAATGCTCCCAACGCCGCAGAGCAGACTTCGCGGCCTCAAAGGCTTCTTCGCCGTTCCCCAATTTGATGCGGGTGTGATCCACAACGTAGCCGGCCGGTGGAACCTTGGCCGTTGCGCCGACTGCCGAATAAGTGAAGTCCAGCGTTGCCTGTTCTTGTCGGAATTGGCGAATGGATTCGGCAACGGGCTTTCGGAAGGACAATCGTTTCATCAGCATTCAGGCCGTTGATTTGGTTGCGGACGACGATTCGCCGTTTCTGTGTCATCTCGTGACACGAGCTTCGGAGATGAGATGACCACCACAACTGTCCGCAGTCGGATTCAAATTCGGTATTGCTACCGACCGCTGATTCTCGCCGCCACGGCGATGATGCTACTGGGCGTCTTCTGGTTCGCTTCACGTTACCCGCAGTTGTTCCGCAAAGCAGAGCATCTGGGGCAAGCCTTGCCAAGCATGGCTTTCAGCAGCCAATTGATCGTGGTTGCGGAGAATGTCCCTGATGTGCCCCCGGTTTCAGTACCATGTGTTATGAGAGTTTGGTGGGTTTGAGTTTGTGGTTCTGTGGTTTGGATGGGCGACGTGTGTAGGTCGTGACGAAGCGCAGGCGAGACATCCGAGCCGGAGCGGAGTCACGACCGACAGCACTCACAAACGAGGCGGAAACATGAAGGTGGGTTGGAATACTCTGTGGACTGCGGTTGTCGTGCTCTCCACGATCGCGGTCAACTTGTTGGCGGACGAATTGCCCAAGCCACTGGTCGTGCGGCAATGGACCGTCTTGCCGCACGAAGTGCGTTTGTCCGATCAGCGTTCTCGCGTGCAACTCCTGACGACCGGCGAAGACGCGGACGGCTATCAGCACGATTTGACTCGCGACGTCACCTTTGAATCCTCCGACCCAGCCATTGCGACCGTGGACAAAGCGGGGGTCGTGCGGCCGAAAACTTCAGGAGCCGCGCGGATTCGCGTGCGCGGCTTCGAGCGTCTCGTGGAGGTTCCCGTCGTCGTGGATGACTTGGCCAAGACGCCGCCGGTCAGCTTCACCAACGAAGTCATGCCCGTGATCGGCAAGCGCGGCTGTAATTCGGGAGCGTGTCACGGCCACAACTCCGGCAAGGGGAGCTTCAAGCTGAGCCTGCGCGGCTACAACCTGTCCGCCGATCACAAGGCGCTCTTGGATTTCGCGGACCTCGCCGATCCCGATCAGAGCTGGATGTTGCTCAAGCCGACTCTTCAAGAAACGCATCGCGGCGGCAAACGCTTTGACGTCGGGTCCGAGTCCCATCTCATCCTGCGGCAATGGCTCGCCGAAGGAGCGAAAGCCGATGTCGGCAGCGCGATGCAACTCAAACACATCGAGATTCTGCCCGACAGCCGGCTGATGTCGCGGCCGGGACTGACGCAGCAGTTGGTCGTGCGCGCTTACTTTGCCGACGGTGCCGTGCGCGACATCACCGATCAAGCGATCTACGAACTCTCGGCCGAGGGAGTCATCGAAGTCAGTCCGGAAGGATTGGTCACCGGCAAGCGTGAGGGTGAGGCCGCGGTGTTCGTGCGCTTTCTCGGCCAGTTCGCACGGAGCCGGTGCGTCGTGATCCAGCACAAGCCGGATTTCGTGTGGTCAGAACCGCCGACGAACAACGTCATCGACCAGCACGTGCAGACCAAGCTGCGAATGATCCAAGTCCGTCCATCCGAGTTGTGCAGCGATGCGGAATTCTTGCGGCGAGTCAGTTTCGATGTCCTCGGCCTGCCACCCACGGTGGACGAGGTGCGATCGTTCCTCGCCGACAGCCAATCGGACAAGCGGGCGCGCATGATCGACGAACGGCTCGATCGCGACGAGTTCGGCGAAGTCTGGGCCGCACATTGGCTGGAGCTGTCGGGCGTCGATCAAAGCGGCGATTCAGCCGGCCCCAAAGGAATCTGGACGCTGTCGTTCTGGCTGCGAGACACCATCAATCGAAATCTACCCTACGATCAATTCGTCAAAGCGCTCGTCGCCGCGAAAGGAAGCTCACTGGAAAATCCCGCCATCACGTATGGCGTGACACGCTTGCCCAAGGTGGAAGTGGTGCCGCAATTGTTTCTCGGCCTGCGCTTGGAGTGTGCTCAGTGCCACGATCATCCGTTCGATGTCTGGAAACAGTCGGACTACAACGCGCTCCGCGAGTTCTTCACGGCCATCGCCACCAAAGAGGGACCGGGCGATCCATCGGGCCGCGAGATCCGCGTCTTCGTCCCTCCCGAAAAGTTTTTGCTTGGTGAGCGAGACAAAAAAGTCAGGCTGCGACTTCTCGATGGGCAGCTTGTGGAGGTGCCGGCGCACCGAGACCGCCGCGAGATCTTGGCCGAGTGGTTGTTTGGCCCCGCCAAGCAATTGACTGCACGGGCCATCGTGAATCGCGTCTGGGGCAAACTCTTGGGGCGGGGAATCGTCGATCCGGTGGACGACATGCGGTTCAGCAACCCACCCGTCAACGAAGCGTTGCTCCAGACATTGGCCGAGGACTTCATCGCTCACGGCTATGACTTCAAGCACCTGGTCCGGACGATTCTGAATTCGCGCACCTACCAACTCAGTTCCGTCCCCAACGCGACCAACGAGCGCGAGCTGATGAACTTCTCGCACGCGCGACTGCGCCGCCTGCCGGCGGAACAACTGCTCGACGCGCTGTCGCGAGTCACCGGCGTTGATGAATCGTTTCCGGTCGGTCCACCCGGCGGACGAGCGATTCAAATTCCCATGACCTACACCGGCTCACGATTCTTGACCATGTTCGGCCGCCCGCAGCAGCGGATGAGCCCCTGCGAGTGCATTCGTTCCAGCGAAACGACGCTGCCCCAAGTGCTGCACTTACTCAATGGCGACACCATCGGCCGACGTTTGCATGCCGAAGGGAGCACATTGCAGCGACTGCTGGCGGCGAATCTCAACGACGAACGGCTGGTGGAAGAACTCTATCTGACCGTCCTCAGCCGCCTGCCCACCGCTCGCGAACGCACGCTGGGACACGACACTTTGAGCGACTCCACCGACCGCAAGGAGGGAGCCGAAGACCTGATGTGGGCACTGCTAACCAGCCAGGAATTCCTGTTCAATCATTAAATGAACCCGCACTGAAGATTCTTGTAGCTACGCTCAATGCGGGTTCACTTCGTTGGCTCAATAAAAGTTGAAGCCCGGCATATTCTGTCGCCAGTAGACCAGCCACGCTCCCATGCAGTCGGGAGCCAAGTCGCGATAGTTGCGGAACGCGGCGTTGGGAACCCAACGGTGGTCACATCACGACGCTTGTTTCGGAGCAGCGGATTCGACGATCTCATCGAAAAGCAAATCCGGCTCGTAGGGCTGCCGAGCGGCTGGTTGACTCAACGACGGTGGCGCTGTTGAAGAGCAAACGCGAGGGGGCAAACTCACCGTCTTGCGCCCAGATCGCGTTTGGGAGTCATGCAGGTCCGCCAGCATTGCGCTGATGTCGCCGTGATGATGCTCGGAGAAGGCATCGCGGATTTGTCGGATTTCGCTCAGGATGGGATCGTTCATGATTCACCTCGGAGAAGTTCTTGAGGCGTGCAAATGACCGGACACCGCAAGCCAAAGGACTGACAGACATCGGCTATTCTGCCTCGCAGTGCGGCGTTGGCAATGTGACTGCAGTTCCAAGTCAAAAGATAGTCCATGCCGTTCGTGGCTGAGATGGCAATGTGCAAGGCGTCTGAAGCGGCCTTCGCTGGCAAGGAAACTGCGGACACCAGCGTTCGAGCCAAACTGTCCGCCAACGGACTTCCCTCTAGCAGAGGGATACCTTGCAGTACCGCCAGCCTCCGAACAGCGGCGTCCGCATCGCCAGCACTCGCTTCACGAATCACCAACTCCGAACAGTAAAGCTCAAAGTCTTCTCGACGCGACTCCCACCATTCGCGCGTGACCTGTTGGTTGGCCGCCATCACCAGTTGAGGACTTTGCCAGGCCGTGAGGTAACTCGGAATCGTGGTCTCGATGTAAACGCGCGGCTTCATGATTTGACCCGCCTTTTGCAATCCTCATGACTTTGCCAAGTCACGGAGCACCGTGTGGAGGATGCCGCCGTTGCGGTAGTACTTGACCTCGACCGGCGTGTCGATGCGGCAAGTCGTCACGAAGTGGACCACGCTGCCGTCGGATTTCTTGGCGGCGACTTCGACGGCTTGACGCGGTTTGAGGTTGTCGTCGAGCGCGATCTCGAAGGTTTCGGTGCCGTCGAGTTCGAGGAACTCACGCGACTCTCCTTCGCGGAATTGCAGCGGAAGGACGCCCATGCCGACGAGGTTCGAGCGGTGGATGCGCTCGAAGCTGGTCGCGATGACCGCGCGGATGCCGAGCAGGTACGTCCCCTTCGCGGCCCAGTCGCGCGAGCTGCCGGTGCCGTATTCGGCTCCGGTGAGGACGACGAGTGGCGTGTTGGTCTGCTTGTACTTCAGCGAGGCATCGTAGATCGACATCGTCTCGCCGGTTGGCAGATATTTCGTGACGCCCCCTTCAGTGCCGGGAGCCAATAGATTCTTCAAGCGGATGTTGGCGAACGTGCCGCGAGTCATCACACGGTCGTTGCCTCGGCGTGATCCGTAGGAATTGAAGTCAGCCACAGAGACACCGCTGGCTTGCAAAAATTGTCCAGCGGGAGAGGTCGGCTTGATCGAGCCGGCGGGGCTGATGTGGTCGGTCGTGACGGAATCCGCGACGCTCACCAAACAGCGAGCGCCGGTGATCGACTGGATTGGCGCGGGGGTGGCCGGCATGTCGACGAAGAACGGTGGCTCTTGGATGTAGGTGCTGTTCGCGACCCAGTCGTAGAGGTCGCCGGTGCTGGTCGGGATCGCTTGCCACTCGACGGGGCCTTTGGTCGCGTGCGAGTACTCTCGAATGAATGTCTCGGGCGACATCGAGTTGGCGATGGTCGCGGCGATCTCGGCGCGGCTGGGCCAGATGTCTTTCAAGAAGACGTCGCGGCCGGCTTGGTCCTGACCGAGCGGTTCGGTGGTCAGGTCGATGTCGGTCGTGCCGGCGATCGCATACGCGACGACCAACGGCGGACTGGAGAGATAGTTGGCCTTCACATGCGCGTTGATGCGGCCCTCGAAGTTGCGGTTGCCGGAGAGCACGGCTGCCGCGACGAGATCTCCGTCGCTGACTGCCTTCGAGACGGCATCGGGCAGCGGGCCGCTGTTGCCGATGCAGGTCGTGCAGCCGTAGCCGACGTTGTTGAAGCCGAGCGCATCGAGCGATTTATTCAGGCCCGACTTTTCGAGGTAGTCGGTGACGACCAGGCTGCCAGGGGCGAGGCTGGTCTTCACCCACGGCTTAGACGTCAGTCCCTTCGCGACCGCATTGCGAGCCAGCAATCCGGCTCCGATCATCACGGACGGGTTGCTGGTGTTCGTGCAACTGGTGATGGCGGCGATGACGACGGTCCCGTGCTTCAGCTTGAACTGTTCCTTGGCGTAGGTCACGTCGACGCCATCAAGTCCCGGATCGCTCGTTGCGTTCAGGGCGTCCTTCGCCGAAGACGGATCACCTTCGTCCGTCATGCTCTCCGGTGTCGAACCGGCTGCGGGAGACAGCTTGCCGAATGTCGTGACGAGATCCTGCTGCCACTGCGACTTCATGTTTTTGAGCAGCACTCGGTCTTGCGGACGCTTGGGGCCAGCGAGCGATGGTTCGACGGTCGAGAGATCCAGTTCCAGCTTGCTGCTGAAGCGCGGCTCCGACGAAGCGGCGGTGCGGAACAGTCCTTGTTCCTTGTAGTACCGCTCGACGAGATCGACCTCGGCCTCGGTTCGGCCGGTGCGGCGCAGATAGTTGAGCGTCTCGGCATCGACGGGGAAGAAACCCATCGTGGCTCCGTATTCGGGAGCCATGTTGGCGAGCGTGGCTCGGTCAGCGAGCGACATGCCGTCGAGGCCGGGACCAAAGAACTCGACGAACTTCCCGACGACGCCGTGCTTGCGCAGCATTTGAGTCACGGTCAAAACCAGATCCGTGGCGGTGACACCTTCACGCACTTCGCCGACGAGTTTGAAGCCGACCACCTCCGGCGTGAGCATGTAAATCGGTTGGCCAAGCATGACCGCTTCGGCCTCAATGCCGCCGACGCCCCAACCGACGACCCCCAGGCCGTTGATCATCGTCGTGTGACTGTCGGTGCCGACCAGCGAGTCAGGAAACGCGACGCCATTCTTTGTCAGCACACCCTTCGCCAAGTATTCGAGATTCACTTGATGCACGATGCCGGTGGCAGGGGGAATGACTCGGAAGTTGTTGAATGCTTGCTGGCCCCAACGGAGGAACTGATAGCGTTCCTGATTCCGCTCGAACTCCAGCTTGATGTTGTCTTGCAGCGAACTGCTCGCGCCGAAGAAGTCGACCTGCACCGAGTGGTCGATGACTAGATCGCACGGCACGAGCGGATTGATTTTCTTGGGATCGCCACCCATTCGAACCATCGCGGCGCGCAGAGCGGCGAGATCGACGACCGCCGGCACGCCGGTGAAGTCTTGCAGCACGACTCGGCCGGGCATGAAGGGGACTTCGACTTCTTTCGGCTTGGCCGCATTCCAGTTGGCGAGCGTCTTCACGTCGTCCTCGGTGACGACGAAGCCATCGACGTTTCGCAGCAGCGCTTCCAGCAGCACGCGAATCGAAAACGGCAGCGTGTCGATGTCGCCGAGGCCGGCCAGTTTCCGAAGCTGATAGATTTTCCAATCACCGCTCTTGGTCTTGAGGTTCGCTTCCGCACCAAACGGGTTCATCGCAGGCATTGATCTGAGTCCTTAGGTAGCAACAGGCGGCTCGCCTGTCATCAAGTAAAGGGCAGGCGAGCCGCCTGCCGCTACGTCACAAGCGGCGGATTGTAGTCCCGGCCAACCGACCCGCAAGAAACGGCAACGATGTGCGAATCTCGGCCGTCAACACGCTCGGCCCCTGTCGCTTGACCGCATCGGCGGAGTTGTTGCAATGCTCCGATCCTCTCCCGTCTCTTTCACCTCAGGAGGCATCTCATGTTTCGCACTTGGATCCCAGGTTGTGTGCTGGCGTTGGCGTCGCTGATCGCGGTGACGAGTGCTACGCCGGTGATGGCTCAATCATCGTCCGGCAAGCTGGCTTTGGAGCGGCTGGCCACCGAGGACGCGCTGGTCTTTCTGGCGTGGAACGGCTGGCAGACGCCCGATCCGAAGAGCACCAATCGCGTGGACAAGCTGATGTCCGAGCCGTCGCTGCGTGAGTTCGTCGAGCAACTCGGCGACGAAGTCATGAAGCTCGTGGAGAAGGCCGCCGCCGGGCAACCGGAGGGACAGTTGCTCGTTGAGACCATGCCCGTGCTGCTCAAGTCGTTGGCGACAAAACCGGGTGCGTTTACTTGGTCAAAGCTCGATGTCACGTTGCCGCAGCCGATCCCGGAGATGTCCGTCGTGATCGACACCGGCAGCGATGCGGCGAAAGTCCAGGAAGCGATCGCCAAGCTCAAAGAATTAGGAGCCAAGCAAGGGGGCAAATTTATCGACGAGACGATTGATGGCGTGAAGTTCACGCGACCGCAGGACGAGCAAGTCATCGTGCGGTTTGGCTTCAAGGGCTCGTTCTTCGTGGTGACGCTGGGTGAAGCGACGACGAAAGCGACGCTGGCTCGATTGGCTTCGTCGGCCAAGCCGGCGGCCTGGCTGACGCAAGTCTCGAAGGAACTCTCGGTCCCGCGTCCGGCCGTGCTGCTGCACGTCAATGCGACGGGAATCCTCAAGACGTTTGAGCCGCTCATCACCGACCCGCAGGTCGCGACGGTGATTGAGGCGCTCGGCTTGAGGCAGCTCAAGTACATCTCCGTCATGTCGGGATTGGATGCCGAGGCGGGAGTCTCCAAGGCCATCTTGGTCACCGAGGGTGCGCCGCAAGGTCTGTTCGCGCTCACCCCCGACAAGCCGTTGACGATGGATTCGCTGAAGCGAATTCCGGCCAATGCATCGAGTGCTTCGGTGATGCGGTTTGATCTCGCACATGTGATGGAACAGGCGCTGATCTTCGCGGACAAAGTGCAGCCCGGCTCGCGCGATCAGGCCGAAGCGGCGCTGACGCAGTTTGAGCAGCAAGCCGGGTTCGCGCTCAAGACCGATCTGCTGGGGGCGCTCGGCGACGAATGGAGCTACTACACCTCCGGCAGCGAAGCGGGAGCGTTGATGGTGCCCGGGATCGTCATCACCGCCAGCGTGCGCGATCACGAGAAGCTTTCCAAGACGCTCAACATCGGCACGACGGTGCTCAAGACCGTGTTGGCTCAGTTTGGCCCGCAGTCTCCGGTGGCTCTGCACGAGTTCACTTCGCGCGGCGAAACCGGGCACCGCATCACGATCAACAACCTGCCGATCCCGGTTGCTCCGACCTGGGTGCTGACCAAGGATCAACTCATCATTGGCCTCACGCCGCAACTGGTCACCAGCCATCTGGGGGCGAGCAAGAGCGGCAAGTCACTGGCCGACCATGAAGCGATTCAGGCCGCGTTCAAACGGACGCCGAAACCAAGCTCGGTCAGCTTTGCCGATCCGAAGCCCGGTTTGCAGGGTCTCTACACGCTGGTCAACACGTTCTCGCCGCTGCTGCTGGGTCAGTTGGCTCAGCAAGGGATGGAATTCAACCTGCCGCCGCTGCCGCCGTTGTCGGATTTGGAACAGCACCTCACGCCGTCCGTCACGATGACCAGTCGCACTCCCAACGGCTGGTTCATGGAGAGCCATTATGTGGTTTCCACCGGCAACGTCGGTGCGGCGGCACCGGCCGTGATCGCCGTCGGAGTCGCTTTACTGTTGCCCGCTGTGCAACAAGCCCGCGCTGCGGCTCGACGATCGCAGGACAAGAACAATCTCAAGCAGATTGGTTTGGCGATGCACAACTTTCACGACACTTACAATTCCTTCCCGGCAGCAGCCAGCGTTGATGCCAAAGGAAAAAAACTACTCAGTTGGCGCGTCCACATTCTGCCGTTCGTAGAGGCTTCTGCTTTGTACGAGCAGTTCCATTTCGACGAACCGTGGGACAGCGAACACAACAAGACGCTAATCGAGAAGATGCCCGCGGCCTATGCCTCTCCGCACGACCCGGAGTTGGCCGCCAAGGGGAAGACGCGCTACGTCGGCGCGCGAGGCAAAGGGACGATGTTCGACGGGGAGGGCAAGACCGAGGGAAAAGTCCCGAAAGGTGTGCGAGTTCGTGACTTCCTCGACGGAACCAGCAACTCGATCATGATCCTCGAAACCACACCGGACGCGGCCGTCATCTGGACCAAGCCGGACGATCTGGTCATCGACTTCAAGAACCCGCTGAAGTCGTTGTCGGGTTCCGGACTGCATGGCTTCCACGCCCTGCTCGGCGACGGCACCGTGCGATTCATCAACGACAACATCAACGTCGACGTGATGAAAGCGCTGCTCACGATCAACGGCGGCGAAACGGTGAGTGATTTCTGAGTCTGGCCCTGGAGTGCGGTGGTTCGACACCGCCCTCCATTCAATTGCAATGGCGACTCTCAAGTTTCACAAACCGTCGTTACGCCACCCGGCTGAGCCATTCCCGATTTGTTGGCGATCAACGTCTCTATTCCAATTGAATGGAGGGCTGCGTCGAGCCGCAGCACTCCAGGGACTAAGTCATTCTCTTTGCGGAGGCGGCCATCATGGTGACTCGTGGATTGCGCTGGTGCGTGTGCCTGTTGTCGCTCGCCTTCGTCTGGAGCGTTCCACCGGCACAGGCTCAATCGCCGAGCAAGTTATCGCTCGCCCATCTCGCCCCTGAAGAGTGCGTCTTCTTCGCGACATGGAACGGCCCCACCGTTGCCGACTCGAAAAGCAACAACCGCACGCAGCGGCTTTTCGCTGAGGAGTCGGTGCAGGATTTCTTCAAGCAATTGGGGGCCGAAGCAGATCGAGTCTCCGATCGACTGTTCGTGCAGGGGCAAGCCACACCCATTGGGGGGAAGTTCATGCCGCTGTTGGTAAAGACGGCGTTGAATCATCCCGGCGCGATTTTTGTCAGCCGCTTCACTCCGGCCGATCCTCCTGAACTTGAAGCGGCGATCGTGCTGGATGCCGAGGCAGATGGCCCACAAGCGATTGAAGCCCTTCAGAAGCTCATTGCGATGATGCCCAAGGATGGCCCGAACGCACTGGTCGAAGAACAAATTGGTGACGCGACCTTCTTTCGCCCGAAGGAGCGCCTTCCGCGCTCGCCAGATTTTCTAGCGGGATTTCGTGGCTCGCAGATCATCATCGCCTTTGGCAACAAGACGGCACAAACGGTGGTGGCTCAATTGACCAAGCCGGGCAAACCGCCCGCTTGGCTGACGGCACTGACAACCGAGTTGGCCGTCGAGAAGCCGGCGATGCTGGTGCATCTCAACGTGCAAGCCATCTTGACGGTGTTGCAACCCGTCATCACTGACCCGTCTGCGACTCAAATCCTCAATGCGCTGGGGGTCAGCAAGCTCAAACATTGGTCGAGCCTTTCTGGACTCGACAAGGTCGGCCGTCAATTCAATTCCGTCATCGTCGCCGATGGCGCGCCGACGGGTTTGTTTGATCTTCTTCCTGAAAAGCCGCTGACGATCGAGGCGTTTCGGAATGTTCCAGCCAACGCCGCCAGTGCCGCAGTGGTCCGGTTGGACTTGGCGTTGCTATTCGACAAGTTCCTCAAGGGGATCGAGCAAGTCGATCCGAATGTTCGCCAGCAACTCGAAGCGCAGTTGGCTGCGTTGGAACCGCAACTCGGATTCTCGCTGAAGAGCGACCTGCTCGAAGGATTCAGCGACACATGGACGCTCTACATCGCGGGGGGAGATTCGGGGATCGCGTTGATCCCACCGATCGTTCTCACCGTCAGCGTGAGGAAACCGGAGAACCTCACCAAGGCGTTGGACGTGGTCGTGGCCGCGGCCCGCACGGTGATCACTCAAGCGGGACCGCAGGCACCCTTCTCGATTCACGAATTCGCGACTCAGGGGGAGAAGGGCTATCGAATTCAATTCAACAACCTGCCGCTGCCGGTCTCTCCAACGTGGATCGTGACCAAAGACCAATTCGTGCTGAGCTTGTCTCCTCAGATGGTCAGTTCGCATCTCGTCGCGACTAAAAAGAATTCGCTGGCGGACAACGATTCCTTGAAGGCCGCGTTTCAATGGCAACCGAAACCATCGTTTGTCAGTTACTCGGACCCGAAGGCTGGGCTGAAGACGATTTTTCAATTGATCAACACCTACACGCCGTTCTTGACTGGCCAGTTGGCTCAGGAAGGCATCGCCATCAATCCACCGCCGCTGCCACCGTTGTCCGACTTGGACGAGCATCTGGTTCCGTCGGTGGTGACGATCGGCCGCACGCCGAACGGCTGGCGCACCGAAGGGCACGGAGTCATCCCCAGCAGCATGGAATTTGGCCCGGCTGTTGTGGTGCTCGGCGCGACGATGGGACTGCGAGCCGTTCGAGTCACTGGCGTCGCCGTTGGCATCGCCGCGAACGGCGAAGAGCAGAAGAACAACCTCAAGCAGATCGCGCTCGCGTTTCACAATTACGCCGACACGCACAAAACGTTTCCGCCAGCCGCGAGCACCGATAAAGACGAAAAGGCTCTGTTGAGTTGGCGAGTTCATCTTCTGCCGCACCTCGGCCAAGCGCCGCTCTACAAGCAGTTCCACCTCGACGAACCGTGGGACAGCGAGCACAACAAAACATTGATTGAGCAAATCCCTCCGGTGTTCGTGTCTCCCGCGCACCGCGATTTGGCCAAGGAAGGCAAGACCGTTTACCTCGTCCCGACCGGCAAGGGCACGATGTTCGACGGAAAAGAGGGCCGCACATTTCGCGAAATTCGCGACGGCGAATCGAACACGCTGCTGGCCGTGGAAGCTCACCGTGACGCGGCGGTGATCTGGACCAAGCCGGCGGATCTGGAGGTCGATTTCAAGAACCCGTGGAAGAATTTGAAGTCCGCATTCGCCAACGGATTTCACGCCGCACTGTGCGACGGCTCCGTGAGGCAGTTCCAGAATGACCTGAGTGCCGACGTACTCGCGGCGCTCTTCACTCGCGCTGGCGGCGAACGCATCAGTAATGATCTCACCACGGTCAATGTGGCGCGAGCAGTTCCTGCTCCCGCTCAACCGGCCAACGCGGTCACGAAGACCGGTCGCATGTTCGACGGACACGCGGGGACGATCTGGACCGTTGCGATCTCGCCCGATGGCAAGACGGTCGCGAGTGCCGGCGATGATAAAGAGATTCGTCTGTGGAATCTCGCCGATGGCAAAACTTCGCGAGTGCTGGCCGGACATACGGCGCTCGTTCGCAGCATGCTCTGGTCCGCCGACGGGAAGTCGCTCTTCAGCGGCAGCTTCGATAAGACGATTCGGCAGTGGGACACGCAGACGGGTGAAGTGACCTCGACACTCACCTCCGAGTTCGGCGTCTTCTACATCTCGCTCAGCAAGGACGAGAAACTTCTCGCCTCTGGGAGTGCTGATGATCGACCGCGTGTTTGGAATCTCAAAGAGCAGCGTCTGGTCTTAGAACCGGAAGGCCACACCGCGACAACTTGGGCCGCCGCGATTTCACCCGATGGCAAACTGTTGGCCAGCGGCGGCCGCGATAAACAACTGCGGCTGTGGGACGTGGCCACCGGCAAGTTGAACGCCACGTTGGACGGTCATACGGATTCCGTCGGCACCGTGATGTTCTCGCCCGATGGCAAGCAACTCGCCACCACGGGTGCCGGCGATAAGACCGCACGCATCTGGGATGTCGCCACCGGGCAATTGCTCTCCACGTTCGCCGATCACGGAGGGCTGGTGTACGACGTCGCGTTCGCTCCGGACGGAAAGTCGATCGCGACGTCCTGCGCGGATGACAAGGTGCGCGTGTTTGAACTCGCAACCGGGAAGAACACTTCCACGTTCGACGGCGGCGCGAACTGCGTCACGTTCTCACGCGATGGAAAACAACTGGCCAGCGGAGGCCGCGGCCGGATCTTTCTGGAGAGGCTTAGACCGGAGTAGTTAATCGTTCTGCGCATCGCAGCGCGGGAATTCCTTCCGTCATTGAATGGGTTGTCGCCGGCAGACCGGTTGTCAGCCCCAAGGGGGCGTAACTCGAAAGCCCAGGGCATCGCCCTGGGTTGATACAGCAACAACAGGCATTTAGCCCCAACGGGGCGCAACTCGTATGACGCGCGGGGTTCGCCCCTTCAGGGCTAAAGAATCTCTCTCGCATGGCTAACCCAGGGCGTTGCCCTGGGCTTTCGAGTCAGTCCCCGTTGGGGCCAACGGTGAAATGCGTGTGTCACCCGAAACAGATTGTGAAACAGATTGTTCTGAAATTCCCCAAGGAGACCTCCCCATGTACCGCTCTCGATTCCGCAAGTTCCTGGCCGTCGTGTTGACGGTCTGTAGCGCCTGGCTGGCGACACCGGCGCAGGCTCAGTCGCCCGACAAGCTCAAGCTGTCTTACGTCGCGCCGGACGAGTGCATCTTGTTCTTCACCTGGAACGGCTGGACGAAATCTGACCCCAAGAGCACCAACCGCACCGAGAAGCTGTTTGCCGAAGAGTCCGTGCAGGACTTCGGCAAGCAACTGCTGGACGAAGTCACGAAGATGATCAATAGCGCCGCGGCGGCTCAGGGAAATGACGAGGCGTCCGTCGCGGCACTCGTCGGGCCGGTGCTCGCGAAGCTGTTGCTGACGCATCCCGGTGCGATCTACGTGAAGAGCTTCACGGTGGCCGACAAACCTGAAATCGAAATGGCCGTGATCGTCGATGCCGAAAAAGACGGGCCGGAAGCAGTGGCCGCGCTCAGAAAACTGCTGCTGACCCTGACTCCCAAGGACGGGCCGCAAGTCGCCATCGAAGAGAAAATCGGCGACGCGACCTTCCTGCGTCCCCGAGAGTACGGACAAAATGAGCCGGAATTTCGAATCGGCTATCGAGCGTCGCAGTTACTGGTCGTGCTGGGCAAAGAGACTCCCAAGGAATTGCTCGCCAAGTTGCAGAAGCCCGGCAAGCCGGCCGCGTGGGTCACGAAAGTTTCGCAAGACCTCGCGGTCGAGCGGCCCTCGATGCTGATGTTTTTTGACGCTCAGAAAGTGCTCAGCACGTTGCAGCCGATCATCACCGATCCGATGGCCGCCAAAGTCATGGAGGCGCTGGGCATCAACAAGCTGAAGTCGTTTGCCGCCGTATCGGGCTTGGACAAGACCGGGATGCACAGCGTCTCGATGATCACGACCGAAGGAACGCCGACCGGGTTGTTCGATCTCATTCCGGACAAGCCGATCAGCTTGAATGATTTCAAAAACATCCCCGCCAGCGCGAGCAACGCGACGGTCATTCGCTTCGACTTGGCGTACCTCTACGACAAGGCGATGCAGGGAATCAAGCAGATCGAACCCGACGCCCACGCGCAGATCGAACAGACGATCGCGGGCATCGAACCGCAACTGGGCTTCTCGGTGAAGGGGGACGTGCTGGATGGGTTGGGCGATACCTGGTCGTTTTATACGTCGGCCACGGAGCCGGGAGTGTCGTTCGTTCCGGGCTTTGTCATCACGGCCAGCATTCGTAAACAAGAAGGGGTCGCGAAGGCGCTCAACGTCGTCGTGATGGCGGCGAAGGGAGCACTCGCCGGTGCCGGCCCGCAAGCTCCGTTCTCCATTCAGGACTTCGCCGCTCGCAACGAGAAGGGCTATCGCATCGTCTTCAACAACATCCCGATCCCAGTTCAGCCGACGTGGGTGCTGACGAAGGATCAGCTCATCATTGGTCTGTCGCCGCAGTTGGTCAGCGCACATCTCGCGGGGACGGCGAAAGGCTCGATGGCCGATAACGAACACCTCAAAGCGGCGTTCCAGTGGAATCCGAAACCGCTGATGGTCAGCTACTCGGACCCCAAGCCGGGCCTGCAAACGGTCTTCACGCTCGTGAACACGTTCGGCCCGGGGATGATCCAGCAGTTGGCGCAGCAAGGCATCAACTTCAACCTGCCGCCACTGCCGCCGCTGGAAGACATCGAGCAACATCTGCTGCCGACCGTCACGACAATCGGCCGCACATCGAATGGCTGGAAAACCGAAAGCCACGGCGTGATCCCCAGCGGCATCGAGATCGGCCCCGCCGCCGTTGCCATCGGTGCGGCGCTGCTGCTGCCGGCTGCGCAACAAAGGCACGAGGCGGTGAGACGCTCGCAGGCCAAGAACAATTTGAAACAGATCGGCCTCGCGATGCACAACTTCCACGACTCGCACCGCGCATTTCCGCCAGCCGCCAGCGTCGATAAGAAAGACAAAAAGCTTCTGAGCTGGCGAGTTCACATCCTGCCGTTCGTCGATCAGGCCGCGCTCTACAACCAGTTCCATCTCGACGAACCGTGGGACAGCGAACACAACAAGCAGTTCATCAAACAGATTCCAGCGGTCTACGTGCAGCCGACTCACGCCGATCTCGCGAAGGATGGCAAGACGGTTTATCTGGTTCCGACCGGTGAAGGGACCGCGTTCGAGGGCAATGAGGGTCTGGGCATGGCCTCGTTCAAGGACGGAACCAGCAACACGATCCTGACCGTCGAAGTGCATCGCGACGCGGCGGTGATCTGGACCAAGCCGGATGATCTGGTGGTCGATTTCAAGAACCCCTTGAAGAATCTGAAGTCCGCGCTCACCGGCGGATTTCACGTGGGGATGTGCGACGGTTCGGTCCGTTTCATGAGCGACAACATCGACGTCGCGACCATGAAGGCGTTGTTCACTCGCGCGGGACGCGAACCGGTGAACTTCGGGGCCATTGATGCCCCGGCGCGTCCGCGAGCCGTCGCTCGGCCGGGCGATCCCAAAAACAATCTCAAGCAGTTGGGCTTGGCCTTTCACAACTACCACAACACCCACAAACGATTTCCGCAACGGGCGGCCGCCGATCAAAACGGCAAAGCACTGCTGAGCTGGCGAGTCCACTTGTTGCCGTTCCTCGATGCCAACGATCTGTATCAGCAGTTCCATCTCGACGAACCGTGGGACAGCGACCACAACAAAACGCTGATCGAAAAAATGCCGGCCACCTTCGCCGCCGTCGGCGACGAGCAATTGCTCAAGCAGTTCAAGACCCGTTACGTCTCTCCGGCCAACGCCGAAGCTTGTCTCGGTTCGAAGGAGGGGACGCGAATCGCCGAAATCACCGATGGCACCAGCCAAACCATTTTGGCCGTCGAGGCACGCACGGATGCCGCCGTCATTTGGACCAAACCCGACGACATCGTCATCGACTTCAAAGACCCGTTCAAATTCCTCAAGGATGCCCGCAAAGGAACGTTCCTGGCTTTGATGTGCGACGGCCGCGTCAACGCCATCTCCGACAAGATCTCCGCCGAGAATCTCAATGCTTTAATCACTCGCGGCGGTGGTGAGACCATCGGCGATTTCTGAGATTCATTCCGAAAATTAGCCGCGCGGCGCTAGCCCCGGTTCATGCCGTATAACCGGGGCTAGCCTGAA